>DMFQ01000020.1:16891-41266 GCA_003450555.1 Ktedonobacter sp. | reverse complement strand
CCTTCTGAGCCAATGTCTATCGGGTTCCTCGTTGAATACCAAGGATGCAAACTCATTGGAGTGCTCGCGATCTCTTCAAGACTTTTGGCTACGGCGAATGGAGAAACTTCCGCAATGTTGAATCAACCGTGCAATGAAGGCATGCGAAGAGAACGAGCGAACCGCTGCTGACCATTTGTACAATCATACAAAATGGTCGCTCTGGGTAGTGAAAGTGGCAATACACGTACTTTCTCCGTCGATTGGAATGATAAATGGCTGCTCCGCTCTCTCTCTTGTCATCCCTCAGCAGGATGAAGGAAACGATGCTCATTTTCTCACGCCAACATTCGATTTTTACACGTATCCCGGTCCTACCTCAGTGGTAGTTGCCCTGGATTTGTGCCCATTACGCCATAGACAATAGCGAGGTTTTTCGTCATGAAGTCGCTCTCATCATACAACATAGATCGAACGATCCATCCAAGTGCTATAACCGAAACCCTAAATGCAGAGCTAAATCCTGAAGAACAAGCCCTTATACAACTTCCATAAAGAAGCAATTATTAACACAATGCTCCACCACACATATGATGCGCAGCATCGCACCGTGTATAGTAGGGTTGACCCTNNGTGAGGCTGCGAGCCGTTGTAGTGATTCTGCTGCTGTTGTATCGTCGACCCTCGCGGTCAACCTAGGAGCAGGGTGAGGCCTGGCCTGACACTCAACCTTAGGCTGGGATAAGGCCTGGCCTGGCAATCACCCTCACCTTGGATGGCCTTTTCGAAAAATTTTCGACTCGCCCCCTAAGCGCGCTCGCTGCCAATCAACCGCGCCAGCCCCAGCGCAATCAGGATGATGAGTCCATTGGCGGCATCGATCCAGAACGTCTGGACCTGCGATAGGATCAGGATGTTTGAGACCAGCGCCAGCAATATAACACCGGTGAGAGCACCCACCATCCGCCCGCGACCGCCATCGAGGGAAATACCTCCAATGACTGCAGCTGCAAAGACCTGGAAGATGAGATTGTTGCCCTGGCCTGCTGTGACCGCCGCCACCTCTCCCGCCGTCATCAGACCTGCGAGCGCAGCCAGGAGGCTGGCGACGATGAAAACCCCGATGCGGATGCGGTCCACGTGGATGCCCGCTGCCCGCGCCGCTTCCGTGTTGCCGCCGATGGCGTAGATGGCGCGCCCGACCCGGTGATACCTCAGGAAGAGCGCCGCGAGCAAGAAGATCGCACCGGTGACCCAAACGGAGACGGGCACGCCAAGGAGGTTCTGCGAGCCTACATAGGTGAACTCGGGGGGCAGGTGGTAGATGGTGCGCCCATTCACGATACCCACCTGAATACCGGCCAGGAGGATCAGCATGGCCAGCGTGAAGATGAAGGCATTGAAGCCCAGCTTGATCACCATGAAGCCGTTAAATGCTCCTACCACAAGTCCAACCAACAGGACGATCGCGATCCCGAGGTATGGGTTCCAATTGGTGCCCAGGCCCTGACCGTCCTTCGAGACGATGAGCCAGGCCCCCACCATCGGCGCCAGGCCGTACATCGATTGCAGAGACAGATCAAACTTGCCGGTCAGCAGGATCAGGGTTTCGGCCACCACCACGACGCCTAACGGAGCGGCTAGTTGCGCGACGTTGATGAAGTTATCTGTGGTAAGGAAGGACGGATTCACAATAGCGCCGATGATTATGAGGAGGACGATCACCGGAAGCAGGGCGAGTTCCCGGACCCAGTTGCCTATAATGTGCCGACCATGGCGTCGCAGCGTCCCGGCAACCGTCTGTCCCTGTCGGTTGACCGGACGCTCTACTGTCGATTTACTCATCACAATTCCTCCTTACTCATTCCGATTCCCCTCGCGCTGACGCCAGTTCGAGGCCCTCGACCGCGGCGATCAGTTCATGCCTACCCCACGGCGGCTGGCGGTACTCCTTGACCAGTCTACCCTTGACCATGACGAGCAGCCGCGTGCAGATACGCAGGTCCTCCAGGTCATCGGAGACCAGCAGCACCGCAGTGCCGCCATCTCGCGCCGCGCCGATCACGTTGAGGAGCGACTCCTTGGCGGCCACGTCAACGCCGACGGTCGGTGATACCGCGACTAACACGGTAGGATGCCGGGCCAGCGCTCGCCCGACAACGACTTTCTGCTGGTTTCCTCCACTCAGCTGCCCGACCTGCTGCTCGAGGCCGCTGCTGACGATACCCAGCTGTTCTACCAGGCCGACAGCGACCGAATCGCTGCTGGAGCGCGAAACGATCCCCCAGCGCGATAGACGGTCGAGCATGCCTAAAGTCAGGTTCTCGCCTACCCCGAGGTAAGGAACAAAGCCGCGCGCGTGACGGTCCTCAGGCACATACGTAACGCCTTGTCGGAGGGTTGCATCCACCTTGCCCGCGTGGATAGGTTTGCCGTCCAGTCTGATCTCGCCTGCTACCGGCTTCACCAGGCCGACCACGGCATCCGCAACGGTCGCGGTGCCAGAGCCTTGCAATCCGACCAGGCCGACGCACTCGCCCGGGCTTACAAAAAAGCTCACGTCCTGCACCGGCCCCATCGTGGCCGGGACAGTCAAATGTGAAATTTCGAGCCGCGGCTGAGCCGACTCGATGACTCGCAGCGGAGCAGCGATCTCCGTCGCCCGCTGCGGAGCAAACCCAACCATAGCCTCGATCAAGCGATCCTGCTTAATCTCGCCGACCGACGTGCTCAGCACGCGCTCGCCGTCGCGCAGCACGGTGACTCGGTCGCACACCTCGTAGATCTCCTCCAGGTGGTGGGAAATATAGAGGATACCGACCGCGCTCTCTTTGAGACGGCGGATCCTTTCAAACAGGCGTTCGATGGCGGACTTCTCCAACGATGCTGTGGGCTCGTCGAGGATCAGGAAGCGTGCGCCGATTGAAAGGGCGCGCGCAATCTCGACCACCTGGCGCTGCTCAACGGTAAGGTCCCGAACGAGACGGTTGACGTCCAGGTCGAAGCCCCAGTCGAGCATGACCTGGCGCGCGTGGGACCGCATGGCACGCCAGTTGACGATACCGTGGTCATCCCCTGTCGCGCGATTGAGGAAAACGTTCTCGGCAACCGTAAGGCTGGGCACCACCATCGACTTCTGGTAAACGCATGCGACCATGCGCTGCCAGGTGGCGCGATCCGCCAGGGTCGGTGCGGCCTCGGTCCCAAGCATAACACTGCCACGATCTGGCCGGATCAGGCCGGTCAAGATCCCCACCAGGGTGGATTTCCCAGCGCCGTTGCGCCCGACCAGCCCGTGACATTCACCGGATCCGACATCAAGTGATACATCGCGCAGCGCCTGGGTTTCGCCAAAGGCTTTCCAGACGCCCTGCGCCATGCCAACGGAGAGTCGTGCTGCGGTCGGCCCTCCGTTCACAGATTCCGACCCTCCGTTCGCAGTTTCCATCACAATCCCTCCGTTAATAGTAATAGTAATAGGTTCCGGCACGATCCCGGGCACGAATCACTTAGCCGTTGGACTTCGAGTTACCCCAAAGGTTGGGGTCGTTGACATTGGTTTTGTCCACGATGGGCGCCGGTAGCGCGTCCTCAAGATTGCCTTGCAGATTGACGTACGTGCTGTTGTGGTCTGTTGTCTGGCCAGCCGAGTAGGTCTTTCCTTCGAGCGCCGCCCGCGCGTAGAACACTGCATACTGCGCGTAGGAGTTGGCCGGCTGCGAAATGGTCCCATCGAGCTTGCCGGCGCGGATCAGCGCGTGCTCATGCGGCACGCCATCATTGCCTATCAGGACGATGTGCTGTGGACTGCCCACTGGAGTGAACTTGCCGGTGGCTTGCTCGGCTGCGAGAATGCCGTCCTCGGGTGCGCCCCACTCGACGTAGATACCCTTCAGGTCAGGATACGTGCTCAGCGCCGTTTTGGCGTCGTTGACGGCAGTCGGAGTGTCCCATTTCGTTGCATACTCGACGGTCTTGAGGTTAGGATAGCTCGACTGGATGATCTTGGTGCAGCCGTCCGTCCGGTCCTTACCGTTCAGCGAGGCGAGATCCCCCTCCAGGATCGCGATGTGACCGCTGCCACCAGTTGCGTGCGAGGCGATGAACTTGCAGGAGTTCTGGCCGTATAGTACGTTATCGGCACGCACGATCATGAAAACCTTGCCGCTGCTTGGCGCGACATCCACGCTAACCACGGGGATGTTCTTGCTGGCAGCGTAATCGAGCGCGGGCGCGATCGCGGCGCTGTCCACCGGGTTGACGATCAGCGCCTGGGCCCCTTCCTGGATCAGCGTGTGGATGTCCGTGATCTGCTTGGCGGCGTCATTGTTGGCGACCAGTGGCCCGATCAGTGTGGCGTGGTACTGACTCGCGAACTTTGTCTCATACGAGATGTAATTGGTCCAGAAGTCGGTGTTGTTGAAGGTCAGCGAAACACCGAGCTTGAAGCTTGCGCCCGGTGCGAGCGTGCTTCCTGACGTTGATGTGGTCGATGGGGAGCCTGACGTGCCGCCGCACGCCACCAGGATCGTCGCGACGACGACGAGCGCGCCCAACGCTCGTAGACGACTTGCGAACTTCGCTTTCATGGTTCTCTCCTCCCGGGTGTCGGAATCCGACTCCCGTATCTTCTCTTCTTGACAAGTACGGGCAAAAATAATATACTGTATACAAAATACAGAATACATTATACGCATGTAAAAGTCAATAGCAAAAATGACAGAGAACCAAAGAAATCGGTCTTTTACGTCGATAGAGGCAGTGAACATGGGAAAGCAGAATGGAGAACTAATGAAGGCAAAATCACCAGTTGAACTGGGCGAGGTGAGTGTAAACTCAAATACACAAGAAATTGACGAAAGCTTGAGCGATGAGGTATATGAACTTCTTTGGGGGCACGACCGCAATACCATTCCTACGGCGGTGGATTATGCCTACGAGCAAATCTGGAAGCAACTGGTTTTCTCTAATGAGCAAAAAGAGCAGAGACTCTCCGATGTCTCTCTCGCTGAAAAGTTAGGTGTGAGCCGTACCCCCGTTCGTCAGGCCTTAGAGCGCCTGGTACAGGATAGCCTCGTGCGTTATGATCCACGCCGCGGTTTCTGGGTGCGCATGTTTACTATACAGGATATTCATGAGATCTACGATTTGCGTAGTGCGCTGGAGGTTCTGGCCTTACACCTCGCTGCTCCCCGGCTCGATCCTGCGGACCTCAGATCACAGCTCGATCTCCTCTACAAAGTGCGCGAGCAGCTAGATCAGCGCCCTATCTCGCTCTTTCTCCAATGTGACTTCCGCCTTCACACCCTGCTCATTCGCGCCTCGGGCAATGGTCGGCTTATAAACTACCTCTCCACACTCCGCAGCCAGTTCAGCATGTTCCAGGTAAAGGATACCAGATATCCCAAGAGGATGGAGACTGCACTCGATGATCATGAGCAGATCTTATTGGCTCTGCTCGAGGGAAACATTGATAAAGCTGCTGAATTTCTAGCTGCTCATATCGCCCATGCCAAGGCGAATGTCCTGGCCGATATCTTTGAGAAGCAGGAAACTTCCTCGTAGCGTTGGACTATCTCGACCTGAGCATTATCGCTTGACAGGAGAAGAAACCATGCCCATCACTCTTACCGGTTTCAAGGCATATGATATTCGCTTCCCCACATCACGGTCTCTTGCAGGTTCTGATGCGATGAATCCTGCGCCAGACTACTCCGCGGCCTACGTGATCCTTTATACGGATAGCCCTCAAGGGTTGGCTGGCCACGGTCTCACCTTCACTATCGGACGCGGTACTGAGATATGTGTGGCAGCTATTAATGCATGTGCGCCTCTCATTATAGGACGAACCCTGGAATCTTTGACAGCAGACATGGCGCAGTTCTGGCGCGTGATGACAGGGGATAGCCAGTTGCGCTGGCTCGGGCCGGAAAAAGGCATCATCCACCTCGCAACTGCTGCCGTAGTGAATGCCGTGTGGGATCTCTATGCTAAGGTAGAAGACAAGCCGCTCTGGAAACTACTCGTGGACATGCCACCAGAACAGTTGGTGTCTTGCATCGACTTTCGCTACATCACCAATGTCCTGACCCCTGCTGATGCGCTAGACTTGTTGCGCCGCCAGGCCCCAACCAAAGCGCAGCGCGAGGCAGAGATGCTAGAGCAGGGCTTCCCCGCCTATACAACTGGGGCAGGCTGGTCAGGCTATAGCGATGAGCAGATGCGCCTGTACTGCCGTGAAGCGCGCGCCAATGGCTGGCAACACTTCAAGCTGAAAGTCGGCCTGAGCCTTGAGGACGATCTGCGCCGGGCGAGCATCATGCGCACAGAGATCGGAGCTGAGAGCACCTTGATGCTGGACGCCAACCAGGTATGGGAAGTAAACGAGGCTATCGTCATAATGCAGCGGCTGGCGGCTTTCGACCCCCTCTGGATTGAAGAGCCTACCAGCCCGGACGATATTCTTGGACATGCTGCGATTGCGCGTGCAGTCGCGCCGATCCGTGTTGCCACCGGCGAACATGTGCAGAATCGCATCATCTTCAAGCAACTATTTCAGGCCAACGCCATCGGCATCTGCCAGATCGATGCCTGCCGCGTCGGCGGCGTAAACGAGGTCCTGGCGATACTTCTCATGGCTGCCAAATTCGGCATTCCGGTCTGCCCTCACGCAGGTGGTGTGGGACTGTGTGAATATGTGCAGCACCTCTCGCTCTTCGACTACATCGCGCTGAGCGGCTCGCTGGAGAACCGCATGATCGAGTACACCCCCCACCTGCACGAACATTTTGTGCATCCGGCCATCGTCAAAGGCGGGCGCTACGTACCCCCGGATGCCCCGGGATATAGCGTGACGATGTATCCCTCGTCGATTGCCGCCTTCTCATATCCCAATGGATCGGCGTGGGCAGACGAAAGGAGCTAATCATGCGCCGGATAGGCCAGATCATAGGCCTGAAATCGGACCAAATCGAAGCATACGAACGTCTGCATGCCGCCGTTTGGCCCGAAGTGCTGGCAACGATTCATGCCTGCAACATTCGTAAACTACAGCATTTTTCGCCACGGCGAGCTACTCTTTGCCTATTTCGAATATATCGGCGACGATTACGAGGCCGATATGGCGAAGATGGCTGCGGACCCCAAAACGCGCGAATGGTGGACCTTAACCGAGCCAACACAAGCACCGCTGCAGACACTGGCACCTGGTGAATGGTGGGCCACGATGAAGCAAGTGTTCCATACTGACTAGTGAAGGAAAGGAAATACAGGTGTTTCGTTTAGATAAGAAAATCGCCTTCGTGACAGGGGCAGGCTCGGGCATTGGCGAGCAAATCGCGCGACTCTTCGCGCAGCAGGGCGCGCACGTCATTCTTGCCGACATCAAACTGGATGCGGCGGTACGGGTTGCCGGTGAAATTCAGGCCAACGGAGGGAGTGCGCGCGCGCAACAACTCGATGTTGCTGAGGAATCCCAGGTCAAGGCCACGCTAGAGCAGATCGCAGCTACAGAGGGCCGACTCGATATCCTCGTCAATAATGCCGGCATCAGCCACGTTGGCAATATCCTGGAGACCAGCCTGGAGGACTGGGAGCGTGTAATGCATGTGAATGCGCGCGGCGTCTTCCTCTGTGCACGCGAAGCGGTACGACAGATGCTGGCCCAGTCACCGGTCGGCGGCGTGATCATCAATATGTCCTCGGTTGCAGCCACTATCGGCATCGACCGGCGCCTGCCCTATAGCGCAAGCAAGGGGGCTGTGCTGGCGCTGACGCGCTCGATTGCTATCGACTTCGTCACGCAAGGGATTCGCTGCAACGCTATCTGCCCCGGCACCGTGCATACGCCATTTGTGGAAGGCTACCTGCAACGCCATTTCGCAGGCCACGAGGATGAGGCACGCGGCCAACTCCACGCGCGCCAGCCTATCGGACGCATGGGACGACCGGATGAGATCGCCTATGCTGCGCTCTACCTCGCCTCGGACGAGGCAGCCTTTGTGACGGGCTCAGCGCTTGTCATAGATGGTGGCTGGACAGCGAAGTAAACAGACCAGACGATGAGGGAAAGGAGCAAAGTATGTCTTTTCAAGCAAAAGCTTCAGGGCCGCAAGCCCTGCGCCCGTTAGGCTCGACAGGCCTGCAGGTGACGCCCATCTGTATCGGCTGTGCACCGCTGGGGAATATGCCCCAGACCTTCTCCTACGAAGTCCCCGAGGAGCGAGCCATAGCCACGGTCCGTGCTTGCTTCGCAGGTCCCTTCAACTTCCTGGATACCGCCGCATCCTATGGCGAAGGTGAGAGCGAGCGCCGCCTCGGCATCGTGCTCCGCGAGTTTGGTGGACTTCCGTCCGGCTTTGTGCTGGCAACCAAGGCCGACCGTGATATGCAGACCGGCATCTTTACCGGCGCGCAGATGCGACGCAGCGTTGAGCGCAGCCTGCGCCTGCTGGGCCTTGAGCAACTGCAACTCGTTTATCTCCACGACCCTGAGCATATCTCCTTTGCAGAGGCCATGCAGCCGGGTGGGCCCGTCGAGATACTACAGCAATGTAAAGAAGAGGGCTTGATCGCCCACCTGGGTGTTGCCGGTGGCCCAATCGACATGATGATCAGCTTTGTCGAAACTGGCCTCTTTGAGGCGGCTATTTCGCATAACCGCTTCACGCTCCTCAACAGAGAGGCTGAACCATTCTGGGAGGTATGCGCGCGCCGTGGAGTTGCAGCCCTGAATGCTGCGCCATATGGCAGCGGCATCCTGGCGAAAGGGCCACGCGCCTATCCACGTTATATGTATGGTCAGGCGTCGCCCGAACTGCTTCGACACGCCAGGCAGATGGAAGAGGCCTGTGAGCGCTATGGCCTGCCGTTGGCAGCTGCAGCGCTGCAGTTCTCGCTGCGGGATGCGCGCATTTCGTCCACGATTGTTGGCATGACTCGTCCCGAGCGGCTTACAGAGACGTTGAAGCTGGCACAACAGCCGATCACGCATGAACTTTGGACTGAACTCGATGCCATTTACCGATCCTGAAAAAGTTTGCCTCTCACGAGGAGTCTACCTTTTCTGTCTTATTACGCCCACCTTGCTAAAGAGAGGACCTATCCATGACCGAAATGCTTCCCATTGTTGATGCGCATGTGCATCTATGGAATCCCACGCAGTTCAGTATGCCCTGGCTGGCGGACATTTCCCGCTTAAATCGGCCCTATGGCTTGCAAGAATACCGCGAGCAGACGCAGGGTCTCCCCATCATAGCGATGGTCTATATCGAGGTGGGTGTTGAGCCGCAGGAGGCCTTGCGTGAGGCGCGTCATGTCGTGGAACTTGCCCAAAATGAGCCGCGTTTGCAAGCGATCGTTGCTGCGGCCCCGGTTGAGCGCGGCGACGCCGTTCGCGAGCACCTGGCGTCCCTGCTAGCCATCTCGCCTCTCATTAAAGGAGTTCGGCGCAACCTCCAGGACGAAGCTGAGCCGGATTTCTGCCTGCGGCCCGATTTTGTCGCGGGAGTGCGCCTGCTGGCGCAGTATAACCTTTCGTTTGACCTCTGTATCAAACACTGGCAACTACCGTCTGTCATCAAGCTGGTGCGTCGCTGCCCAGACACAGCCTTTATCCTGGATCACCTGGGGAAGCCAGATATCAAACAGCACTTGCTCGATCCCTGGCAGGCAGATCTGAGCAAACTCGCTGAGTTGCCGAACGTCGTCTGTAAAATCAGCGGCATGGTGACCGAGGCCGACCACGAAGGCTGGCAGCCCGCCGATCTGGCACCGTTCATTAATGTCGCGTTAGAGGCCTTCGGGGAAGAGCGCGTCCTGTTCGGCAGTGACTGGCCCGTTGCCTTGCTCGCTTCTCCGTACCGTCGCTGGTACGAGACATTGGCAGCGCTCACCGCCCAATTGCCGGTCTCAGCCAGGCGCAAATTATGGGCAGAGAACGCAAGCCGCTTCTATCGCATGAGTAAATAATCACGCAATCTCGTTTTTATTCATGAAGAGCTTTAGTGCTGCAGCAAGCTAATCAATCCGTAATGGTCCGCGTTTCACGCTCTCGCGCATTGTTTCTAACTCGCCAGCAGGCACATACTCCACCCACCAGGTGACTCCCGCCTCGGCCAACGACTTCATCAGAGCGCGATCCTGCTCCCAATCTTCAGAGCGGCTCCGTCCTCCCAGCTTTATCTCGTATGGCTTTGTTGTAAGCTGTTCACTTCTCTGGCTCTCCATGAACGTCTTGAGGACTCGCACCTCCTCAGGCGTCCAATCACTGGCATCTCCCGGCTCATGCTGCTTGTAAAGACAGCATCCATCATAACGCGCCGCCCGCAGCGATGGTCCCTTCAGCGGCCAGCCGCCACCTACCAGGATTGGAATGCGCGGTTGTTGTACCGGCGTCGGTAAAAATGTCATCTCCTGCACCTGAAAATAGTGCCCCTGGTAACTGAATGGCTCTCCGCTCCACAACCCCAGGATGATATCCAGCGCCTCGTCCAGTATCTTCGCTCGCTCTTTCGCATCCCTCACCTCATTGACCCGGCTGAAGCCCGCCTCACCTACATCGCCTGAGCCGACACCCAGAATAAAGCGCCCGTTCGATAATTGATCCAGGGCCACCGCCTCGCGGGCTACCTTCCACGGTCGTCGCCTGTTTAGCGGCGTCACCGATGTGCCCAACCTGATCTGCTTCGTGCCAACAGCCATCGCCGCCAGCGCGATCCATGGATCGCAGGTTGGCACCGCCCCATCGCTCTGATGCACAATATAATCCTCGACAAACACCCCATCCCATCCCGCCTCCTCCGCCAGGCACCCCAACTCGGCCAGCACCCGTGCATCACCGCACACCCCTCCATTCGGAAGAGAAAGACCATACTGCATAGTAACCTCCTTCCTCTCGGACTCAACTTTTTCAAACTCACTATGAGCAGTATACCGTGACATTATGACATCTTCTGTCATATTCCCCTTGACAGGTCAGAGAAGAGGGAGGGATGGTCCTTTACAAAGCATGCAGCACACCTTGGCGCGGCAAAGTCCGACGGAAACAAAGTGACCGCATTCTTCACCTATGGCAGCTCGGTCACTGGCTCCGTAATCTACAGGGTACTTTGGAATGTATCAACAAGCCAACTCAATACCAGGAAGCTAATCCCTTGCGAAAAATTTTATCGCTTAAATTCAGCGGTATTCGTCCAAAATTCACGAGGACACCTGGATTCATAACATAGAGTTTTATTTGCACACTCTTACCATATCCCGCTCTTATGAGATACAATGAAGAAAAGAAACTGTCCCACACAACAAAGTGTTTTCAAGGAGTTTATGTGATGAAAAACACCATCGAAAGCGCGGTAACACGCGCTCAGACGCCATTTAAGAATCAACCCTTCATCGACTTTAGCAAAGAAGAGAACCGCAAGGCTCAGATAGAAGCCCTGGAGCAGGTCAAGAGAGAGCTTGGACGCACATACCCGCTTATTATCGGAGGCAAGAAGATCACGAACAAGGACACCTTCGCCTCTGTCAATCCTTCGCATCCCGACCAGGTAATTGGCTATTTTTCACGAGCCACCATTGAACAGGCTAACGAAGCGGTGCAGGCCGCGGCGAACGCTTTCGAAAGCTGGAAACGCGTTTCGGCTGAAGAGCGCGCGAGGTATCTCTTCGCCGCTGCTGATTTGATGCGCCAGCGCCGTTTTCATTTTAATGCCTGGATGATCTACGAAGTCGGCAAGAGCTGGGCTGAGGCCGATGGCGATACGGCGGAAGCTATCGACTTTATGGAATTTTATGCACACGAGATGATCCGCCTGGCGGGAGAACATCCTCTCACACAGATCGAGGGAGAAGATAACGAGCTTGTCTACGTTCCCCTCGGTGTCGGCGCGGTCATTCCCCCCTGGAATTTCCCCTGCGCCATCATGGTTGGTATGACCAGCGCAGCCTTTGTGACTGGCAACGCGGCCGTACTCAAACCTGCCAGTACATCACCAGCTATCGCCGCGCAGTTCATGAATGTACTGGAAGAGGTAGGGTTGCCCGCGGGCGTGGTCAACTTCCTGACTGGCTCCGGATCAACCATCGGCGATGCCTTGATTGAAAATCTCCAGGTGCGTTTTATCGCCTTTACAGGTTCGCGTGACGTGGGTTTGCGCATCAATGAGTTGGCAGCGAAGCCACACAGGGGACAGCGCTGGCTGAAACGCACCATCCTGGAAATGGGTGGGAAAGATGCTGTCGTTGTGGACGAAACAGCCGACCTTGAGGCCGCCGCCTCGGGTATTGTCGCTTCCGCGTTTGGCTTCCAGGGGCAGAAGTGCTCTGCCGGCTCGCGCGCCATCATTGTTGACAAGGTCTATGACCAGGTCTTGCAAAAGGTTGTCGAGAAAACGAAGCAATTGACGATAGGCGAAGTCACCGAGCCAGAGACACTCATCGGACCAGTAGTCGATGAGAATGCCATGAAGAAGATTACCGAGTATATCGAGATTGGCAAAGGTGAGGGCCGTCTGGTAGTAGGTGGAGGACATCATAGCCCTGGCTACTTCATTGAGCCAACCGTGATTGCGGATGTAGACCCACATGCACGCGTTGCCCAGGAAGAGATTTTTGGACCAGTGCTGGCTGTGATAAAAGCAAAAGACTTTGATGATGCCATGCAGATTGCTAACGGCACCGAGTATGGACTGACAGGATCGCTCTACTCACAGGATACGCAACGCATTGAACGCGCAAAAGAGGAGTACCACGTGGGGAACCTGTACTTCAATCGTAAATGTACCGGTGCGCTCGTCGGCGTCCACCCCTTCGGTGGGTTCAATATGTCTGGTACTGACTCTAAAGCGGGCGGCAGAGATTATCTCCTGCTCTTCACTCAGGCAAAAGCCATCTCGACTAAAAAATAGAGGGAGGTCTCTCCTTGGCAAAGATTACACAAATTAGTTCCGGGGCATGGCAGGTTTCTCTGCCGTTCCTCGGCGAAGACGAGATTATCGGCTCATATCTCCTTGCTGGGGAGAACGAACTCGCAATTATCGATCCTGGTCCAGGCAGTATGCTTGAGCAGTTACTGGCATCAATTCGCGCAGCCGGTTTTGACCCGCAGGATGTGACGCATATCCTGCCAACCCACGTTCACCTGGATCACGCTGGAGCAACAGGCTCACTGGTACGGCAACTACCAAAGGCACAGGTGTACGTGCACAGCAAAGGCGCTCCTCATCTCAGTGATACCTCAAAGGTAATCGCCAGTGCAGCGCGCATCTACGGAGAGCGCATGCACATGCTCTGGGGAAAGATCGAATCAACGCCCGAAAGTCGGCTTCATACCATCGAAGGAGGAGATATCCTCAAAGTAGCGGGCCGTCGGCTTGAAGTACATTATACTCCTGGCCATGCCGTACATCATGTTATCTTTTTCGATGCACATTCCGGCGAGTTGTTTGCAGGTGACGTGGCAGGTGTGAAACTCCCTGGCGTCGATTATGTAAAGCCACCTACCCCCCCTCCTGACCTTGATCTTGAAGCCTGGTCGGACAGCATCAGTCTGATACATAGCTTGCGCCCCGATATTCTTTACCTTGGACACTTTGGCGCAGTCAAGAATATCTCGCAACATTTTGGCCGACTGCGCGAAAAGCTCAGCGCGTGGGGAGATTTTGTCCTGGAAGCCATGCGCAAAGGCAAGGACGAGGCTGAGATCATTGCGTCACTCATTGAGAAGACCCAACCTGAACTCCAAAAGATTGCACGCGACTCTCACGCATTGCAGAGATACGAGATCGCATCGAATTATGCCATGACCGTTCAGGGCTATATGCGCTATTGGCGTAAGAAACACCCGGAACGACTCTAAATATATGTGCAAATGCCAGTGCCCATTCAGTTTACCCAAACCATAGGCACTGGCATTTGCACATAGAGCGCCATAAAGCACAATAGACGCCTTGTGATCGTCCATTGTCAATTCTTTAGACCATTATCGAGGTGCGCAACAAATACAGTACAGACTCGGCAAAATCTATCCATTTTTTGAGGCGCATGCCCTTGCCATTGGTAAGATCGGGCACCTCTTCTCGCAATGGAGAAGCATGGATCAGACCAGCTCGCGTAGGAAGTTGCTGTGTGGCAATATGATGAAGTGTCGTGTACATCACGTAATTGCAGAGAAATTCGCCCGCAAAGTCTGATGGAGCGGCATTGAACTTGACGTTGTTGAGTAATTCCACAATTTCCGTCACAGGCAGAGTTGATTGATAGTTCTCGGGACCACCAGTAGCTATGGCTTCGCCTTGTGGTTCATATCTATCGTTATCACCGCCTTCTGGTGCGCGACAACGATTGACCGCATTGCGCTCAACTCGAACACCCACTGCTCCACCTTGACCAAGGTTGAGTACGACATCCGGGTGTAGTTCATCAATGGCGGCAATCAGCGGGGCAGCAGCACGTTGGAACGATACCGGCAATACAATACCCGTGATCTCAGCGTCGACAATCGTAGCTCCATCAAGGTGCCGCGCTGTTTCCCCACTCGGGTTACGTTGCCAGGGTCCAAATGGCTCGAAGCCAGTCACCAGTACTTTCATCAAACTAAACCTCCTGGATTTCACGCTGGCGTAGATAACAATATTGAACTCTTCACCTGGCCTGCCAGCGACAGCCAATGAAGAAGGGATAGCATGCACTGGACGGATTGAACATACCCCTTGGCAAGTTGACGTAACCTGGCCCGGTGCTTGCGTGGCGCTTGTACTNNNNGATTGGACGATCTGCTGACTACTACCGCTCCTCTCGTAGCGCATGATCTCTCATAATGATTTCTGCCACTTTGGCACTCGCCTGCAACTGTGGCAAATGCCCGATACCGCGCAGGAGAACGAGTTCAGAGTTAGCTATACCTGCATGAAAATCATAAGCACAAGTAACCGGAAAAATCTTATCCTTTTCCCCCCAAATGATTGTCGTTGGCGTGTGCACCTGAGACAGCACGCTATCTAATTCCTCTTGAGAGTCGTAATGAGTGACGAACTTGGCATAGGCCGGCATTTGCGAGGTACGCACAATGGCATCGAGGATAAAGCCTGGAAGCGGTAATTGATATCCTAGCATGTTATTCGCAGATCGTTGAGCCGCTGCCCTATCTACCGCGAAGGGTGAATTCATCTCCTCACGTCTCAGTCCAGCGCTGTTGAGCAAGTAAAGATGATGTACACGTTCAGGGTACGCTAGAGCAAAACGCGTTGCAATCCAGCCTCCCAGCGAATTGCCTACCAGTGTCACCTGTGGATAACCCAGCAAGTCAAGAAAACGTTTCAAGTACAGAACATGCGTAGCGATAGTAAATCCCTCTGACGCTACTGGTGTTTTGCCAAAACCCGGCAAATCGGGGGCGTAGACCAGGTATTCTTTACTCAAACGCAATAGCAGAGACGACCAGACTTCAGCAGAGTTACCAATGCCATGGATCAGTATGATGGGAGTGCCACGTCGGCCCGCGCAGTAGTAATGGATAGGGAGGTTTCCAACATCACACGTTTCCTCGCGCACGCCTGCCAGCAGCAAAGCGGCGCGCGATACAAAAACTGCCGTCTCGACAGGGCGACGATAGAGTTGTACCGCCAAAGCAGCCGCTCCTCCAGCAGCAGCAAGAGTCCCAAGAGTAGAGAGTAAAGCGAACGGTCTCCTGGATGTGGAAGGCATAAAAAATCCTTGTGATATGCTTGTTTATTTGGTTGACCTATTGACAAGCATATCACAAGGTTTGAGTGAGCGTCCAGCTATCGCTAGCGATTACTCACCAGCACCAGCGCTAAATTCGCTGCCAGGCGCGATATCAACAATGACATCCTGGTTACTTGCTTCATTCTGTCCCCAAACGTAGAAGACAATGGTAAGTAAGGCAATGATGCCAAGCGGGACAAACTGTGTCAATTCATAGGTCAGACGACCTACACTACTGACATTGGCATCGGTTGGCCAGAGGATGAAGTAGCTTGCGATAGCGGCATAAGTCAGCGGCAATAGCGTGACAATCCATGCCCCAACCATCCCTCCGGGAACCCTGTACGGTCGACGGATATCAGGATATTTGTAGCGTAAGATGAGATACGCTGGAAAGATGAACAGGTACGAAAGCGTTGTCGTTGAGATGACAAAACCAAGTACAAGCTGAAAGAGCGTAGCAATATTACCTGTGCCAAATGCATTGACGATAATCGCAGCGAACATTGCCAGCGACGCCACTATACCAGACATGGCATTGACTGCGATAGGTGTACCATACCTGCCGCTAAAGCGTCCCAGGAGGTGAGGTGCAGTACGATCAAGCGCGGCAATCGCGTATGTGCGGTCTGCACCGATGATCCATGTGCCACCACTTGAGGCGAGCGCGATAACCACGCCTAGCGCAACAATCCAGCCTAGAGCTGTTGCTATAGGACCAGGAAGCACGGTAGAGACAACCTGGAAGGCGCTAAGGAAACCAGTGGCATTGGAAAGTTGATCCTTGGTGAGAGCAAAGAGGATCACCGCGATGACAATTCCATAAGCAAGTACTGCTGTGATGCCTGCACGTATAACTGAACGTGGCACATCGCGCTGTGGGTTCTCCATCTCTTCGCCCGCACCATTTTGCAGTTCAAATCCCACCCAGTTAAAGATCAGCACTGGCAAAATAGCGCTGACGATCAGTCCCCAATTATGTGGTACCAGGTCACTAGCTCCAAGATGTTGGCCAGATGCATGGCCGCCAAAGACGAAAGCAATTGTAAGCAAAAGGAAAACGCCCAGGAGAGCCAGCTTTACAAAAGAGCCATAAACGGAAAGCAGTTTACCGAAGCGCAGCGACATGATCGCGCACCAGGTGGTTCCCCAGATGAATAGTAGGGCAATCACCATCTCGACAATGGCGTCGGTCACATTGTTCCCGCCAAATTTATAAGAAGAACTGCCAAACCAGAAGATTTTGATGGCAGCGATAGCAGTAACAGCCAACGTTCCACCGACCCATAAAGGGTTGGAGATCCAGTAGAGCATGGCTGCAAAGGATGCAAATATGCGTCCGCCAGCTAGCTTGCACCACTCATAGACGCCACCTTCCTGTGTAAAAGTGCTACCCATCTCGGAAGTGAGCAAACCATAAGGCAGCAGAAACGTGACAGCGGAAATAAGGAGCCAGGTGAGAGCCTGTCCGCCGCTAGAAGAAACAGCCCCGAGCGTATCGATACCAATAATTGCGGCGACGGTATAAAAGATCATGTCGAAGTAGTTGAATTCTTTACGGAGTTTCTTTTTCTCCTCCAAAGTCGCCGAGGTTGTAACTTCGCGGATGCTCGATGAAGCCATGAAATGTAGCCTCCTTCACGTCACCCTAACAAGTGACGTATTTGATGCGTCGATGCGCAAAAACAATGGAAAAAGCTGCATCTGTATTCAAACAAACGATATATGAACATGTGTAGCGGGGGGATTGTGGAAATTACGCGTGTTCTAGTCGGTTCCGCACCTCCTTAAAACAGTCGGTAAGTGAAACTACGTGACAATGGCAAGAAGCAGGCAATAAGTATTACCTTGTGCGACATTATATACTATAATGTCAACAACAGGGTAGTCCCTTACCTGCTTCCTTCCTGTGGCCTGCGCGTTCGAGTTCAACGCCGCTGTTCATCTGTACAAAGGTTAAAAAATAAGCTCCTTTCATGAAGCAGTTCACTGAACGCCTATTGCTGCGCCTTCCATTGCGCCTGTTGCTCTTGCAGGCTGAGCAACTCCTGCTCAAGCTGCATAATCTGTTGCTGCAGTTGTTGCTTTTGCTGCTGAGGTCCCAGTAGATTTATATCCTCAAAGATCTTGTATCCCCTTCGGAAAAGACCGCGCGGAGCAAAGGCCGACGTTTCATTGTACCGTGCACGTGTGCTAGACATCCCGGTGGTTATCTGTTTAAGGTTCAACTTCAACTCCCTCAGTTGCAACTTGAGCTGGGTAATCTGCGCTTGATATGGGTCCTTCGGTTTACCTGAACGGCGAGGAGCTTTCGGTGATCCGTATGCACCAGGGTTAGCTGGTTGTTGCACTACCCCACCAGGGGTCTGCAGTGGTGCTCCACACTGTTGGCAGAAATGAACGCCATCTTCGACATGGGAGCCGCATTGTGAACAAAACATATCTCACCTCCTGTTGGGAGAATACCTCCTATGCGGGCATGAATACAACTCACAGATTTGTCAATTTGTCCAACAAACCGTTTCTAGAAGGTTGCCAATAGTCCGATCAGGATACCCAGCAGACCACCTACAATCACCTGTACAGGAGTATGCCCGATCAATTCACGCAGACGCTTTTCAGCAAATGGCTGTCCCTGAAACGCTTCGTCAATCATTTGATTGAGAATACGCGCCTGGATACTTACTGCCCGACGTACCCCGGCAGCATCATACATCACAATTGCCGCCAGGACAACAGCAATAGCAAAGGCTGCTGAACTAAGTCCAGAGACACGTCCCGCGGCGGTGGCAAGCCCCGTCACGAGCGCGGAATGTGAACTTGGCATTCCTCCTGATGAGACCAGTCGGTTAAAAATGAGCTTCCGTTGCCGAATAAGCTCATAGATGGTTTTACCAACCTGTGCAACTGCCCATGCCAAAAAAGCCGCTATCAGGATGCGATTATCAAGCAGAGAAGTACCCATCGTTTGTTCTATTTTATCTCCTCTATGGCAAATCCAGGGACTGCAATACTATCTCGCCCTGGTTATCAACGCTGAGTTGGTGCACCCGCAGTTCTGCCTTCTGGAGCAATTCATTGCAGTATTGTGCCAGTTTCATGCCTTCTTCGTAATATTGCAAGGCGCGTTCAAGTGGCATTTGTCCATCTTGCAAAGCAGTTACAGCAGTTTCGAGTTGTGTATAGGCTTCTTCAAAAGTTAATGATTCCATACTTCACCATCCATACGATCATGAGGGGAGTCAGCGCTCTGCCTTTTTCGGATACTCCTCTTCATGTTGGTTCGTCCTTCAAGTTCTACGTACTTCAACAGGGATACTTCCATCAGTTACCTGGATCGTCAACGCATCTCCTGGTTGTACTTGCTGAATACTGGTAACGAGAGCCGAGTCGCTATTCCTACGCACTACCGCATAGCCACGAGCGATAGTAATCAAGGGACTGAGGGCATGCAAGCGCAGGGCCATACCGCTCAAACGTTCAACTCGCAACGAGAGGATATGTTGTAGGCGCATCTGTAAAAACTCAGCGGTGTCGTCGAGTTGTTGGCGGCGCCTATCCAGTAGATCGCTTGGATTGGCTCGTTGCAGATCGCGCTGTGTACGCTCAACTTTCTCGGCCATATCCTCGAGATATGCTTCCATCAATTCAGTCAGTTCGAATTGTTTTGCCTGGAGGTCACTTTGCCAATCCGCAATGTCGGGTACCGCTGCAGTGGCGGCAGCAGTCGGCGTAGATGCACGATAATCCGCGACAAAGTCGGCAATGGTGAAATCAGTTTCGTGACCAACACCGCTAATGACAGGAATACGCGAACGAGCGATCGCGCGGGCTACAATCTCCTCGTTGAAGGCCCATAACTCTTCAATGGAGCCGCCGCCTCGCCCAATAATGATGACCTCTGCCTCACCATGTTCATTGAGCAGGTCAAGCGCAGCTGCGATGGATGCCGGAGCTTCACTCCCCTGCACCAGCGTCGGAGCCAGCAGCACTTCTGCTAATGGATAACGCACGCGCAGCACGCGTAACATATCGCGCAGCGCTGCCGCCTGGGGTGAAGTAACAATGCCAACCACAGCAGGCTGTCCTGGCAAGGGACGCTTGCGACTCTCATCAAAAAGACCCTCTGCAGCCAGGCGTGCCTTGAGTTGCTCAAAGCGGAGGAAAAGCGCCCCCTCTCCTACCAATTTCACATATTCAACGTATAGTTGAAGTTTGCCATCGCGCTCATAATATGAAATATGCCCGCTGGCGGCAATAGCCATCCCATTGCGAAGCTCGGGCGCCTCTGAACGCAAACGGGCGTTTTTAAAGTAGACGCATCTCAACTGAGCTTCGGCATCTTTGAGAGTGAAATAACAATGACCATTTGAATAGGTTTTGCAATCTGAGATTTCACCCTGAACCCAGATATTCTGCAAAACATCATCCGCTTCCAACAGTTCTTTGAGATACCGGGACAATTGCGTGACGCTTAACACCGCTAGACCATTAAAATAGTGCATCAGATCCCCTCTCCCTCGGAGGAGCTATCAATAACCATAAGCTTCTGGCCGTATTCCACTGGCTGTCCTTCCTGCACCAGAAGCTCAACAACCCGGCCAGCAAAAGATGTCTCTACATCATTGATGACATTCAGTGACTCAATGGTCGCCACGAGTTGTCCCACCTTTACACGATCGCCTACAGCTACCAATGTTCCTCCCCTGGGTTTGGCCCACGCGTGAAATATCCCCACCAGGTGAGAAGAAATGGAGTGCTTCGTCTCCACTACTACAGCAGAAGAATCGGTCAATCGTGTATCCGGTGGCGCTCCATGCATCCGTGAATTGAGGGCAGTCGCTTCCAGTTGTCCATTGTTATCAGAAGACTTTGCCTTGCGCAACACAAGATATGTCCCTTCTTCAGGGCGCTTGAGCTCCAGTTCGGAAACGTCGCTGCGGTCGAGTAAGTGTACCAGGCGCTGCAACAGATCTAAACTGATCTCGCTTGCAGATTCGCTCGGTTCATTGGCAAGCGGAACTTTATTATGCTCCGCAATGGAGGGTGACACCTGGCGTCCTGCTCGGTGGGTACCCTGTTTTCCGTCCATAATACTACTCACTCCTGATCACGCTCTTACGCTCGTTCTACGTATGCTCCCGACGTCGTATTCACACGTATTAAATCCCCGTTTGAAACGAAAAGTGGTACATGTACAACAAACCCGGTCTCTGTAGTGGCAGGCTTTGTCCCACCCGTAGCGGTATCGCCCTTGAAGCCCGGCTCGGTATAGGTCACCTGCAGGACGACCTTTTCAGGTGGCTCAACCGAAATTGGCTCTTCCTCATACGTGATGAGATCGAGTTCCAGGTTGTCAACCAGAAAGTTTTTCGCGTCGCCAAGCTGTTCCTCGGTGAGAACGACATCATCATATGTGCTTGTATCCATGAAATGATATTGGTCGCCATCCTGATACTGGTAGGTCACTGTACTACGATCGAGATAGAGACGTTTAAATTTTTCACCTGCATCGCACGTCCGGTCAAAAGTGGAACCGGAGCGCAGGTTACGCAGTTTCATGCGTACTATAGCGCCGCCACGCCCCATTTTGACGTGTTGCCATTCAAGCACGCTGCAGAGTTGCCCCTCAAATTCTATGGTTACACCCTTCTTCAGTTCACCTGTCGATATCATATATAGCTCCTTATAGATTAGCGCGACGAATGTGCCCATAGCTTTACCGCTGTAATACCAGTTCAGTCGGTGATTGGGTTAAGACTTCGACACTGTTTTCTTTTATCAGGACACAATCTTCGACCCGCACACCGCTCCAGCCGGGAATATAGACCCCTGGTTCGACGGTGACTACAGTTCCTGCCGGTAAAATCATATCATCTGGCGCGCGAGCGGAGAGGTTGGGCCCTTCGTGAGTTTGTAATCCAACACCATGCCCGGTACTATGAATATAGTATTCTGCCAGGCCAGCAACATTCAATGCATTGCGTGCTAAAGCGTCGGCAGCGCTTCCAGCTATTCCCGCATAGAGGCCAGCCTCACATGTTTTCATCGCATTGAGAACAGCATCGTATACTTCTTGCATACGCGGCTCACTCGGCTCGCCAAGGCAAATAGTACGCGTCATATCGGCGCAATAGCCTTTATAACGAGCGCCCATGTCGATGGTAATCAGTTCTCCCCGTTGAATACGCCGTTCACTGGGATGTGCATGTGGCATTGAGCCATGCGGACCAGAAGCAACAATCGACTCAAATGATTGACTATCTGCACCCTGTGATATCATGTAGCGCAGAATCTCCCACGATATCTCCTTTTCCGTCATGTCAGGTTGAATCCAGCTACAAATATGCGTAAATGTCTCATCCGTGATGGCAATAGCGCGTTTGAGGAGATCTATTTCATGTTGTTGTTTTACCAGGCGTAGCTTTTCTACAAAGCTATTTTCAAAAGGGTGCAATGTAAATACACCTGTGCCAGCGCCCCGAATCTTTTCATACTCCGAAAATGTGAGCGCCTCTGACTCGAACCCAATCTTCTGCCAACTATGTTCTTGGGCTGTTGTGGCAATAGCCGGGGCATACTCACGGGAGGTAGGAACAGTGACTTGCCAACCCTGGGCCTGGTTCTCAGCTACTTCTTTATACAACGGATTAGTGAACAATATCTGCTGCTGTTGTCCCACCAGCAAAAGTCCAGCACCTTCTACATCATCATTCAACCACCCGCTTAAGTAGGAGCGATTCTGTGGCTGCGTCACCATATATGCGTCTAGCCCTTGGTCGGCCATCCACGTACGCAGTTGACTGATTGCTTCTTGACTCATTCTTTTCCTTCTTTGACCTGCTCGTGGGCCAACTCAACCAGTGTCTCCAAAGCCAGGAGATATCCTCGCCAGCCCAGCCCGACGATATGTCCTCGACAGACCGCGGCAATCAACGATTGGTGTCGAAATGGCTCTCGCGCATAAATATTACTAAGGTGTACCTCGATTATGGGAGATTTCACTGTCGCCAGAACATCGCGCAACGCAATAGAGTAGTGTGTTAGCGCGCCTGGATTGATGATAATTCCATCTGCACTACCTTCATGTTCCTGGAGATAATCAATGAGGGCGCCTTCATGATTCGATTGAAAACAATCTACTGTTGCTTCCAATGCCTCTCCTCGCTTTTGCAGCATCATGCAGATTTGTGGCAAGGTCATTGTGCCATAAATAGCCGGTTCGCGGGTTCCCAACGTATTTAGATTTGGACCATTTACGACCAGTATATGTAACATCGTGTCAAGGCCTTTTTTCTGTAAAGAATGCTGTAATCACGCTTTCAATCAGGTCATCGGGCATTGCTGTAACAGTAACGTCTCCTAGATGGCGAGGCATAACCCAGCGCACCTGTTTACCCGTCACCTTCTTATCCATTTGCATAGCAGAGAGAATATCTCTTACTGAAACCGACCCGGTATATGTTATTGGTAACCCTAATGCTTTGAGCAGTTTGTTCTGACGCATCAGCTCTGCTTCAGGGAAAATTCCTGCTTGCTGAGCAATCATACCTGCCACTACCATGCCCAACGATACCGCTTCCCCATGCAATAATTCGCCATAACCCGCAACATTCTCCAGAGCATGCGCTACGGTATGACCATAGTTGAGAATAATCCTTCGCCCATGTTCATGCTCATCCTCCTCTATTATCGCTGCTTTCAAAGCAATACAACGGGTCACAATCTGGCAAAGGAGCGAAGCCGGGGGATGGGTAAACTCTCGTAAGGTTTCAGCATATTCCTCAAGCTGAGCGAACAAATTTGTATCGAGTATGATACCATACTTTACAACTTCTGCCCACCCCTCTGTCCGTTCGCGGACGGGTAGCGTTAAGAGGGCCGCAGGGTCGACCAGTACCAATCGTGGATGATAAAATGCGCCAATGAGATTCTTCCCCCTGGTATGGTTGATGCCTGTTTTACCACCGATAGCGGCATCGACCTGGGCTAGCAACGATGTCGGTATCTGTATCAAGGGAACGCCTCGCAGATACGTAGCAGCCGCGTAACCAGCCAGGTCGCCCACCATACCACCACCTAGCGCTAGTATCGCTTCGCCGCGTTCAGCACGTTGTTCTATGAACCAATCATAAAGTGCATAAAGCTGATCCTGGGATTTACTCGCTTCCCCGGCTGGCACAGTATAGAGTAAGGGTTCGAAACCATAACTCTGCAGCGTCCCACTGACCATGGAGGCATAGAGGCCGCGAATGTTGCTATCTGTAATGAGAAAGACTCTGCGGGGCAAGCCAAGTAACTTCAGGTTCTGTGCAATTCTGCCTATGCCACCCCAATCGACAACAGTGTTATAGCCTCCGTCAACATGTATGCGTCGTACATGAAGGATATGTGGATCTGCGACAAGCTCTCCTGAACTAATAAACATCGCTATGATCTCCTGAGCAATTCGTTCAGCAGATTTGTTGCGCGTTGAACAAGTGAAATGCGCTTCCTCATACCATGTGGAGCGATCTTGCAGCAGTTCTTGTAAGGATTTCAGAGGATCGGGACTGGCCAATAAGGGACGAATCTCAGGAACTTCCTGCTGTGCCAGCTTTTCGAGGTGTTGCTGGTTTAATCGCTCAAGCGCGGTCTCCGGGTCCACCAATAGATAGACAACGACACCATGCG
>DMFQ01000020.1:15392-16811 GCA_003450555.1 Ktedonobacter sp. | reverse complement strand
CGCGGTCTCCGGGTCTACCAATAGATAGACAAACGACACCACGCGAGCGGATAAGTGAACGATTCTCGGCTTTGGTGATGCTCCCTCCGCCGGTCGCAATGACGGCATTCTCCTCCGTTTGAGCAACCTGAGCGAGCAGGCGGCTTTCACACGAGCGAAAATACTCTTCACCATAGCGAGCAAAAAGAGTGGAGATACGCTCACCACACTCCTGCTCTATGAGTTCATCAATATTAAAGAAAGGTCTGTCCAGCAGTTGTGCCAGGATACGTCCGACTGTACTCTTCCCACTACCAGAGAGTCCAATTAAAAATATGTTGTGCATAGACGCTATTGTACCATGTCTCTAGTACTTTGTGACGATCAATAGCGAGCGGCAAGCTCTCAGTACAGCTCTTCATCCCTGATTGTAGTACTGAGTGTAGACAACAAGCTGAAGTTCGATGCATCAACAGGGATTAAGCTCGGCATCGTGGCTACCCCATTTCGTGTGTAGCCTTGCGAGCGGTTATCGACAACCTGGTATTGAGTACCAAAGGAAAAGACAAATTGCTGCATCTGACCCGTCTGACGATTCAACACCAGGATATCATCTCCCATTGAACAATTATGTGCGGCTAAGCAGCGAGAACGATCCAGAAAAGCACCTATGAGTACCTGCCAACGATTGTCCCAACCCGATACCGTAAACTGATGATCCACCGTGAGAGAGGTATCAAAAGCAATAAATGTACTCTGCACTGCCTGTGGATCATAGAGCATTACATTCAATGTCGGGATGCCAAAGTGACCAACATAAAGCGCCTGGTTTATACCCCAACCGGAGAAACTCTTTTGATCCGCTACAGACAGGTCACTCTTCAAAACTTCTATTTGAGCATCCCCGGTGCTGGGATCGTATAATAACACTTGAGAGCGTCCAGCCCCCATAAAATCTCCACTATGAACCTCCCAGTTTGCATCGAGATTATGAATCGGTTGATAATGCGAGATATGTAAATTGGCATCAAAACTCAATAGTCGACCCTCTCCAAGCGTACGATCATAGAGAAAGAGCGCGTCATGAGTAGTACTTACAAAACTGCCGACATACACTTCCCATGAGTTATCCAGCAGGGTATATTGTTGAAAATGCAGTACCTTGAAATTTTGATCAAAGTTG
Source organism: Ktedonobacter sp. (assembly GCA_003450555.1). Classification (GTDB taxonomy): domain Bacteria; phylum Chloroflexota; class Ktedonobacteria; order Ktedonobacterales; family Ktedonobacteraceae; genus UBA11361. Next base: position 15,649 of record DMFQ01000020.1, on the reverse strand, counting down.
ACAACATTCACATTGGTTACAACCACTGGCGTTGTGGGACTGATGACAGAGCTGCTCAGATCATTATCTATTGGCAGCCCCTGATTGGGACCTGTCAGTAGTTTCAATGCTGTCTTAGTCACACGGGTCTTTTGCTGGTTCGATTTCTGATTGACCGTCGGCGTTGGGCTAGGGCACTTTCGAAGCTCAGATTGCTGACCTACTGTTGACACCTCTGTCGGTACTTGCGTAGCACAGATACGTATTGGCGTCGGACT
>DMFQ01000020.1:8178-15213 GCA_003450555.1 Ktedonobacter sp. | reverse complement strand
GGACTTGGTGTTGGTGTCGGACTGGGTATTGGTGTAAGACTTGGACTTGGACTCGGCGTCGGCGATGAACTGGGCGCTGATGTTGGAGGCGGAGTAGACCCCGATGTTGCGCTTGGTGGGGGGATATTCGGCGGATTGGTTGCTCCCGCAGTAGGGCTGGAAGTGGGAGTTACAGGCATGATGGGCACCGAGTTAACTAACCTATTGTACATAAAGACGCTGCTTCGATGACCATCCAGGCTGCCTACATATACTTCCCATCCGGCACCCCAACCTGGTAGAATAACATGCTTCTGGATTGTGAGCTGCGGAGTCAGGCTAATCAATTGCAATGTACCAGTGACACGGTCGTAGAGCAAGATGCTAGATCGCCCTGTACCTTCGAAATCACCTATATGGATATCAAGAGATTGTCCCCAGCCATTCGCAGGTGTAGTGGAATCGGCAAGGCTGACAAGCTGAGGAGATAATGCATTGCTCGCCACAATATCATTGATGACTGCAGTCGGCAAATGAGCTTTTTTCAGACGTAATAGTTCATCAGAAAGACCAAGGGCGCTCAGCGTCCCTTTCACACGATTATAAAGCAACAGGTCACTCAAGCCAGTTCCTGCAAAGTCTGCGTTGAACTCCTGGTCAGTGGAAGAAGAGGGTAAACCCAATGAGAGTCGATTACCTACACCTGTCGGCAATACACCATTCGACGACGTACCTGGCGATGCATCGTTCGATGATGCACCGTTTGACGATACACTGTTGAAAGAATTCACCAGGAGGCTATTTGCATGCGCAACTCCCGCGAGCATACTGCCATCGATGCTGGGCAGTCGCTCGAAGAGACGCGGGTCTATAACTCTGGGGAAATAGATGAAACGCAAGTTGTTATTCTGGAAACGCGCTTCATTAATGATTGAGACAGGATAGTCTATACCAACGTGCATCGGTGTGAGGTCGCCATAGTTTTGATATGTCACATTGAATGTACTACTATCACTGCTCACAGCAGTAACAAAGGCTACATGGCCAAGGGAAGTGAAGGCCCAGACTCCGTCACCAATAGGGAAGACTGCAATTGAACCAACACGTGGAGTCGTCCCAATAGGAAGCCCAGACCGTTCGGCATCAGCGACCCAATTGGCAGCATTTCCCCAATTGCGCGGCAAATCATAACCAAGGAGATGCCACATCTCCCAGGGCCACCAGACACAATTACCACCTTGAGGATACGGTCCCGGACACAAACCAAAGGGATTGCCATCAGGAGAATAGGATATCTGACGACAGGTATCATCAACACTTGGATTTGTGTGATTGAGCGGTGTGATCTCTGCAAATACGGAATGCCCAATAAGAGGACCGATTTCGATACCAATGAGTATAATGAGAAATACCACTCCCATGAGCTTGGCGAGAAAACGCCTATTCATGCATCCAGAAATATACCTTCTACTGCTTATAGTTTGCCAGAAGGTTGAAGGAGGCATCGAGGTAGCTCCCCTCTAGATTTTTCGAGATAAGTTGTTCCCCTGCCAAGGCGTCCGGGAAAGTGATACATTGTAGTGACTTCATACCCCGCCAAAGTATAGCATTGCATCCCTATACATGCAAGATGTACCGATACAAAATCACTTATCTGGGAGAGCAAAGAAAGTTCCTCATCAGCCTTCAGTATGTATTCACAGCTTTTGCTTGAGTAATTTCGCAGCAAAACGCTTGACAACGTATGGGCGCAATGCTATTATTATCCCTGTTCAAGGGCGATTAGCTCAGTTGGTTAGAGCGCTACGTTGACATCGTAGAGGTCACAGATTCGAGTTCTGTATCGCCCACTTAAGAAAAGCGACTTCGTGTGAAGTCGCTTTTGCATGTTGTTGTGTGTAGCGCAGGTATCAGTCGGGCTACTATGACTTCAGAATGGGAAGCCCCATACCTTCTACACGAGTACGATGGTGACCAGCGGTCTCCTGAATACCGCCCTCTGGATACACCAGCTTCGCTTCACGCTCTGGCAACAAGCTTGCCACTTCTTTCAATACAGCATCCAGGAACTGATCTTCGGGAACGGTTTTTATCACTTCCCCTTTGCGGAAGATCACGCCTCGTCCCTTGCCGCCAGCCAGTCCCACATCAGCATCGCGCGATTCGCCTGGACCATTGACGACACAGCCCATGACCGCAACATGAATGGGAGTCTGAACTTTGGAGAGCCGCTTCTCTACTTCATTAGCAACCTGGATGACATCGATTTCGACGCGTCCACACGAGGGACAGGAGACAAAGGTAACGCCACGATTACGCAGCTCGAGAGAACGTAAGATTTCATACGCCACCGGAATCTCTTCCTCCGGCTCTGCGCTCAGGCTCACTCGTATGGTATCACCGATGCCATCAGCGAGTAACAGGCCCATGCCAACAGACGATTTGACCGAACCGGTGACGAGGGTGCCAGCTTCCGTAATACCCAGGTGCAGGGGATAATCTGAACGTTGCGCAAAGCGGCGATAGGCTTCAACCGCCGTGAGCACAGTGGAGGATTTTAGTGAAACTTTGATCTCGTGGTAATCGAGTTCCTCACACCAGCTAATGTACTCCAGAGCCTTGCTGACCATCCGTTCCGCTAAATGCTCTCGCTCTTTACGGCGCGCCTCGGTTGGATCAGTGCGCTCCAATACACCGTCATCTCGGAGGCGCACCTGGATGCGCTGCATCTGTCCGCGCTGATCGAGTGCATCGATTGAGCCAGAGTTGACGCCGATACGCATAGCGATGCCACGTTCTTTACACGCGGCCACAATCTGGTCGAGCGATTTCCGCCCATTGATCAAGTTGCCTGGATTAATACGAACACAATCTATGCCCTGGCGTATGGCCTCCAAAGCCAACGCGTGTTTATAGTGAATATCGGCCACCAGGGGAATGTGAATACGTTTTTTGATCTCGCCAATGGCGAGGGCATCCTCTTCCTCAGGTACAGCTACTCGCACTAATTCACACCCAACCTCTTCGAGGCGAAGTATCTGTGCCACTGTGCTGTCAACATCACGTGTGTACGTGGTTGTCATTGATTGAACTGCGATGGGCGCATCGCCACCTATAGCTACATTGCCGACATGTATTTGTCGGGTTTTCCGTCGCATAATGTTATTACTCCATTGACTCGCTTCCCTAAGGCAGCAAGTTCTTTACATCAAAAAATGTGATTACGACCATCAGGGTAAGCAGCATAAGCATACCAGCAAAATTAATCATACCTTCGACTTCTGGCTTCAGTTTCTTGCCGCCGCGTAGAACTTCAATCAATACAAGTACGACGCGCCCACCATCCAAAGCGGGGAACGGCAATATATTTATGATCGCCAGGTTCAGGCTTAACACCGCGGTTAAGCTGAGTATGGGCCACCAGCCCTCGCTAGGCACACTCTGAGCAACTTCGCCTGTGATTCTCACAATACCAACAGGGCCAGCCACCTGAAAGGGGAGAGCGCCTGTAAACATCTGTCCAATAGCTTTGAGAAAGTCAGACGTCATTTGAAAGGTGTACTGCACGCCCCTGAGAGGCGCCTGCCAGAGCGGTATACTGTCAAAGACGACCTTCCCACTGGCCTCGATCCCCATCGGCCCCTGACCTGCAGGTGGATGCTCGCGGACGTTCACGGTTGTTGAGATGAGTTCCTTCGAGCCTGAGCGCCGAATCTGTAAAGCAACCGGGACTGTCGCGTGCTGATTCTTATCGGCTTGAAGCTCCGTATTGACAACGGACTGGAGGTCGATGAAAAAGTTGACGGGCTGATTATTGGCAGCGACGATGGTATCGCCAGGTTGTATCCCAGCAATAGCAGCAGGAGAGTTAGGAACAACTTTGCCGATCTGTGGCAGGAGTTTTGGCTCCCCAAAACCAAAGGCAAAGGTGAATAGTATCATCGCTAACAGTACATTCATAGTGACACCGGCAACGAGCACAATCAGACGTTTGCCAGCTGATTTGGCAGCGAAACTCTGGGGATCGTAGTTGCCATCCTCGTCGTTGATATCTCCATTTTCCCCTGGCATACGCACAAAACCACCAATGGGTATGAGGTTGAGCGAATAAATGGTGTGATTCGAAGTGGGCGCGCCTGGCGTGCTCACTCCGCCACTGGTACCGCTAAAGGGAGTCTGCTTGCGAGAGTCATACATATCCTCTTCGTTCCGTCTCCCGCCAAGCCAGATAACCTCCCAACCTCCTTCATCGCGTTGGCGTAGCCCTACGATGCAAGGTGGGAAACCTAGACCAAACTCTTCAACACGAATACCCGCCCATTTCGCTGTTATAAAGTGCCCAAATTCATGCACAAGCACAAGCAAACCAAAGACAGGAATGGCTGCTAGCAAGTACCAGTTATTCATAATGCTTCATTTCCTTGATCATTTATCGCTTAAAATGCTCCATAATTTTCTCTCGTGCTGTTCGCCGCGCCCAGGCAGTTGCCTCCAGGATCGTAGCTATATCTGGATACTCTACCGATTGATGCTGCTCTAAAACAGCTTCGATCAGTTCCGCGATACCCGCAAGCCCAATTTTACCATCCAGAAAAAGGGCGACCGCCTCCTCGTCTGCTCCCACCAGGACACTGGGATAGGTCCCTCCACGCCTGGCCGCGTTTAGCGCCAGGCGAAAGCAAGGAAAGCGGCTTTCATCAAGTGCTTCAAAATTGAGCTGGGCCACGTCTGCCCAGCGTAACTCTCGCACAAGTCCCTTTTCCGCTGTATTCAGTCTTGCAGGATAACTCAAGGCACCCAGGATGGGTAAGTGCATACTCGGTAGGCTTGCCTGCAACTTAAGTGAGCCATCAATAAATTCAACCATCGAGTGGATGATGCTCTCTGGATGGACGACGACATCGATCTGCTCGTATGGCATATCAAAGAGCCAGTGCGCTTCTAACACTTCCAGGCCCTTATTCATAAGGGTGGCGGAGTCTATTGTGATCTTAGGCCCCATGCGCCAGGTTGGATGGGCCAGGGCTTGCTCCACCGTGACGGAACGAATTTGTTCAAGGGTGGCACGGCGAAAAGGACCACCCGAGGCGGTAAGTAATAAGCGCTTGACTTCTTTCGCCTGCTCACCCCGCAGACATTGCCAGATGGCGCTGTGTTCGCTGTCCACCGGCAGAATTGACACACCTGCCCGTTGCGCTTCTTGCATGACCAGGTGGCCTGCCATGACCAGTGTTTCTTTATTCGCCAGCGCGATAGTTTTACCCGCGCGGATAGCTGCCAGAGTAGGCTCCAGCCCCATCAAGCCAGAGGTAGCTGCAACAACGATATCTGCTTGTGGATGTGTTGCCACCTCTAACAGTCCCTGTGCACCGAGCACAACAGTAGGAAATGTGGCTCGAGCAGCAGCTTCTACTTCCGGCGTATCCGCAAAACAAGCGACCAGTGATGGGTTAAACTCCTGCACCTGCTGCGCCAGGAGCGTAACATTACTTCGTGCAGCCAGGGCTACAATGCGAAAATGCTCGGGAAAACTGCGTACAACATCAAGCGTCTGCTGACCAATCGAGCCGGTACTGCCGAGCAGAGCAATGCGTTTAGGAAATTGGGTCATCGATTTCTTCTATCTACAGACTTTCGTGTAGCTGGCGCAAGAGTTTTTCTGTAACGATTGTGTAATCTCTCAGTACTTTAAAGTATATCCGAAAGCATGTACGTTTATTTGCCTCGTTTAGTTTATAGCTTCAGTTTCTCTGTCACAAAGACATTCTGTCTTCTATTATAACACGGGCGAGGGGGCGCTAACTTCCCTTGCTATGGAGAGATTATCTTCCTACAAATTGAGAGAAGACATAGACCACAATAACCACAAACAATAGACTGTCAATGCGGTCGAGCATCCCTCCATGACCAGGCATAATGTTTCCACTATCCTTGACGTTGGTCTGACGTTTGATCAAAGATTCTGCAAGGTCGCCCAAGACGGCAGCCACTCCAATGAGAATTCCCAACACGGTCGCCAGGTACCAGGGGACACCAAGGGGGATGGATGTAAAAAGCAGGGCTGCAGTTATTGACAGCACGAGTCCACCAACGGCACCTTCCCACGTCTTATTAGGGCTGATGCGGGGAGCGAGTTTATGCCTACCAAAATAGTGTCCCGTGAAAAATGCAGCGGCATCAAAACCCCATACGCCTAATAATGCGAGGAGTGTCCACCATGCTCCACTCGGCAAATAGAACCAGGCGCCATGTAGCCCAGGAATCCTGCTAGATTCATAGCCACGTAACAGCGGAAAAAAACTCATCGACCAGCCGAGGTAAATGGAGAAAGATAAGGTAAGCGCCCAGTCCACCAGCGCACCTTCAAGTTTTTTACGAAAGAAGAGCAAGGGAAGAGGGACCAGCACGGCAGCGCCCAGTCCTATTTCAAGTAATAGGAGGCGTTCCTTTTGAAACATAGCAGCCACAAGAAAAAGAACGCTCAGCCCGAGGCTCACAACTATGAGAGGGCGATACCCCGCGTGGCGCATCATAGCATGAAGTTCAAAGGTACTCAACAGGACGACAAGCAACGTTCCAGCAAACGCCCACCAACCACCGAACCAGACAAAGAGAAGCACGATAGGCATAGCGATTGTGGCGGTCAGCCACCGTTGACCAACAGAAATGTACCATTGTCTGTTGGCCTTTTTCGCTGCATCCTGTTGTAGATTTTCTTCAGTTGCGCCTTGCACGCCCCTATTCTCCCTGCGCGACAGTGGTCGGAGGAACAGTGACGCGGCCAAAACGTCGTTGTCTGTGATGGTAGCTATCTAAAGCCTGACGTAAATCTTCTCGCCCAAAATCGGGCCACAGTGTTGGCGTTGCATAATATTCACTGTAGGCTGATTGCCACAGCAAGAAGTTGCTGACACGCATTTCTCCTGCTGTGCGAATAACCATATCTGGGTCTGGCAGATCGCGTGTATATAAGTACGAACTGATCAGTTCTTCCGTTATGGTATCCGGATTACGTCCATCAGCGATGATCTGACGAATGGCGTCCACCAGTTCGGC
>DMFQ01000020.1:405-8022 GCA_003450555.1 Ktedonobacter sp. | reverse complement strand
CGCACTCCATCGCGATGCAATTTCTCCAAATCCGAGCGGATTGTCTCCCAGAAGAGGCGCATCAAGCCGTCAACTTCTGTGCGAGGACGTCCCCAGTTCTCAGTTGAAAAAGCATACACACTGAGCATTTCGATGTTTTCATCGGTAGCACACTCTACGACACGGCGTAACGCGGTCACGCCTGCCTTATGTCCCGCCAGGCGCGGCAAGTGGCGTTTGGTCGCCCAGCGCCCATTACCATCCATAATGATAGCCAGGTGGCGGATTGAATGAGCTGCTTGCTCTGATGTCGGCAACGAAGCCGCAATAGTCTGCGCCTGCCCATTTCTTTTCCCTTGTGAAGAGGAAAAAAGATCTTGTATCTTGGCCAAAATTTAGACCTCCAGAATCTCCAGTTCCTTGGTTTTCCCGACTTTGTCCATCTCATCGATGTAGCGGTCGGTGAGCTTCTGTAGCCGCTCCGAGCTACGTTTTAGCTCATCCTCGGAAATTTCTTTCTTTTTTTCACGATCACGTAACTTGTCTTGTGCGTCACGGCGTATGTTGCGAATCGCAACTTTATGCTCATCTAACTTCTTATGGAGAATTTTCACCATTTCGCGACGGCGCTCCTCATTGAGAGGAGGAATATTGAGACGAATAACCTGCCCATCATTATTTGGATTGATGCTCAGGTCAGATTTTTGAATCGCCTTTTCAATGTCGGTGAGCAGTTTCCGTTCATAGGGCTGAATGACTATCATGCGTGCCTCTGGAACGGAAATCTGGGAAACTTGATTGATCGGTGTCGGTGCCCCATAGTAATCGACATGGATACGATCCAACAGAGAGGCACTGGCTCGGCCAGTACGAATTGCGGACACATCCTGTCGCAGGGCTTCAACTGCCTTTTGCATACGTCGTTCTGCATCTTCGAAAATATCTACTGTCATTGCAATGCTCCCTTGTAGAGGCACTCTTAACGGGTGCCCGGCCAGTTATCCAGGCGGCTCCAGAGCCGCCCCTACCGTACTTCCCACTGGGGCTCCTCCATGTCATGAACGAGTGAACCGTGCTTCTCACCGCGCATAATATCTTCCAAAGCGCCCTCCTGATTGAGATTAAAAACCACAATTGGGAGGTGGTTATCTTTGCACAGTGAAAGCGCGGTGCTATCCATAACTTTCAGCCCCATATTCAACGCCCGCATATAGCTCAATTCCTCGAACTTGCGAGCCTTTGGGTTACGCATGGGATCATCGTCGTAGACACCATCCACTTTTGTTGCTTTCAGTAAAACCTGGGCATTGAGTTCGACTCCACGTAAAGCAGCAGCGGTATCCGTCGTAAAAAACGGATTGCCACTACCCGCCGCCAGGATCACGATACGCCCCAACTCCAGGTGACGCACCGCGCGACGGCGAATAAATGGCTCTGCCACTGGCGGCATTTCGATAGCCGTCTGCACTCTCGTCACCATGCCCAACTTTTCCATAGCATCCTGCATCGCCAGCGAGTTCATCACTGTTGCCAGCATACCCATATAGTCAGCAGTAGCGCGGTCGATACCTGTAGCTGCGGCATCCGCTCCACGCCAGATATTGCCGCCACCAATGACCATTGCCACCTCTACGCCTAAGTCATGCACGCGCTTGATCTCGTTTGCGATGCGGCGTACTGTTTCAGCATCTATACCAAATCCAACGCGGGGTGAGCAGAGCGCCTCACCACTCAACTTGAGCAGGATACGTTGATACGTAAGGGATGAAGCCTTTTGAAACATTATTTCTTGTACTCCCATGCGACACAGCCTTGCAGGCTTGTAGGCTCGTTAGCGAGGTTTGATGAACCTCGGTTGAACCCCAGCGGAAGCCTTTAAGCCAGGAGGCTTCCGCTGTTACCCTCTACTTGCCTAGTTCAAAGCGACTGAAGCGTCGCAGTACTATATTCTCACCTGTTTCAGCGATCACCTTACGTACCAGGTCACCAATGACGACCGTTTCATCCTTGACCCAGGGCTGCATCATCAGTACCTGCTCACCAAGAGTCTTTTTCAATTTGTTGTTAATGACCTCTTCGCGCTTCTCAGCGGGAACGCGAGCCATAGAAGCATCTTCGTCAATTGCCTTGCGTGCCTCTGTTATGACCTCAGCCGGAACGTCCTCAAAGTTGATATACTGAGGAACAGGGTGAGCTCCAGCAATCTGCAGCGCGAGTTCGCTGGCAAGTTTGCGAAAGGTTTCACTGCGAGCCACAAAGTCTGTGCTGCAATTCAGTTCAAGCAATGCGCCGACGCTATGGTTGTGATGGATGTACGAAAAGATACCGCCCTGCTTGGTTTCACGATCCGCCACCTGCATCTTCGTGGCCTTCTTATCGCGCTTGGCATCGATGAGCTTAAGGGCCTCATCCCAGGTTGCAGCATCGCTCAAAGCGTTTTTACAATCAGCAAATGTTGCACCCGTCTCCTCGCGCAACTTCTTTACGTCTGCCGCCGCGTAGTTCATAACGTTTCTTCATCTCCTCAATCTTACAGTTGTATTCTACTCAGATGCTGGTTAGAAGTACAGTTACCTCTGTCCATATTTTTGGTATCCGAGTGCTTGACAAAAATGTATTACTCTGTATGTATCATTGTATCATTGCCAGGATTCATTTCAGTTCTCCATCCTTTGGAGAAAATGGGAAATGTGGGAATACTCTCGCCCTGGCTACCCCCCACTATCCCCTCCACACCCCGCTTAAAATGCCAGGTACAGGAAGAGGCGGGAGGCAGGAGGGCCGATGTGAAGTTACTCTCCACCCGGTCCTCCTCTTACCTCCCGCCAGTGAAAATTCCTTTTTAGAATGCCTCTTCCGCAACGAGTTCAGATTCAGTAGGGGTAGAAGATTCTGCTGCTGCTCCCTCAGTTGATGCTGCTTCCTCAGTTGGTAAAGCAGGAGGAGCCGACGAAAGTTCAGCTACGCTCACTTCCGGCGTTGGCGCCTCACCTGGCTCGCCTAACTCACCTTCAGTATCCTTCGGTTCGCTATCCTTCTGTCGGGCCTCAAGTTCGCGGCGCCCCTCTACAGCTGCGTCCGCAATCTTAGCGCAGAGCAAGCGAACGGCACGAATAGCATCGTCGTTGGCAGGAATGGGATAATCCATTTCATCAGGATCACAGTTGGTGTCAGCGAGAGCAATGATGGGGATTTCGAGGCGACGAGCCTCTAAAACTGCCGTGCGTTCTTTGCGTGTGTCAACGATAAAGAGTGCGCTGGGCAGACGTCGCATGTCCTTGATACCACCGAGAATACGCTCCAGCCGAGTCATGTCATCCTGTAAATGCTGTGCTTCTTTTTTGGGCAAGCGCTCGAAATCGCCGCGCTCTTTGCGAGTTTCCAGTTCACGTAGATAGCGGATGCGCGACTGAATAGTCTGGAAGTTGGTGAGCATGCCACCAAGCCAACGCTGATTGACATAGTACATACCACAACGTTTGGCTTCTTCCGCTACAGCTTCCTGTGCTTGCTTCTTCGTGCCCACAAAGAGGATAGTTTCGCCATTGGCCGCGAGCTGCTCGACAAACTTGTAGGCGTCATTGAGGCGTGTTACGGTCTGCTGTAAATCGATGATATGGATTCCATTACGATCCATAAAGATGAAGGGCTGCATTTTTGGATTCCAGCGTCGGGTCTGATGTCCGAAGTGGACGCCGGCTTCCAGGAGTTGCTTCATTGAGATAATGTTTGCCAAAAAATGGATCCTCCCTTATTGATCCTCCGCTCTCTTCTTAAGTCAACGTAAATTGCAGTATCCTCAAGACTTGTAGTATCCTTACAATGGTTCTCAGTGGTACCAGGGTTTCCGCCGTTCAGAGAGCGTGTGTACTTAGCATGTGACTACTATAATCACACGCACGCGGAGATTCTTACCTCTCGCTAACTTGAAAGTATAGCATATATTGACGCTAATAAGCAAGTGAAAATGGGAAGTCAGGGCGAAATTTACTTCATCCATTTCCAGGGAGATAAGGGAGTTACATGTGATTATTCAGGCACAACAGGTCAAGAAAATCTATCGCAGTGGGCAACTGCGCGTTGAGGCGCTCAATGGTATCGATATGGCGGTAGAGGCCGGTGAGATGATCGCTATTATGGGTCCGAGTGGCTGCGGCAAAACAACGCTGTTGAACTGTCTTTCGGGGTTGGATACCATCGACGAGGGAAATGTTTTTATTCAAGGAGACAATCTTCGCGATCTAAGCGATAATGAACGTACTGCATACCGTGCCCGGCATATGGGGTTTATCTTCCAGGACTTCAACCTCCTCCCTGTGCTTACAGCGGTGGAAAACGTAGAGCTTCCCATGTTAGTTGCCAGGGTTCCCGGCAACAAGGCACGCAAACGCGCCCTCGCGATGTTAGAGCGCGTAGGACTATCCGACCGGGCCAGGCATCGGCCAGCCGAACTTTCAGGCGGACAGCGGCAGCGCGTGACTATTGCCCGCGCGCTGACCAATGACCCTGCTATCGTATGGGCAGATGAGCCGACGGGAAACCTCGACAGCGAAAACGCTCAGGAGATCCTAGACCTGCTCTGCACCCTGAACCGCGAGAATGGGCAGACGTTTGTCGTTGTCACTCATGCAATTGAGGTAGGGAAACTGGCGAACCGCATTATTACGATGCGCGATGGCCAGATTATAGAAGGGAACACATGAGCAGAAGCCGCTGCAAGTACAACGGCTTCTGCTCATGTATCACTTGAAGACTTCCAACGTGCCTAATGCGCCAGTTCATACCCCTTCGCTTCGGAGCGTACCATGTCGCGCACAACGTCCTTGAGATGTGCAGAGGAAAGACCATGGAGTTCTTTCAGGATCGATAGTGCGCCATGCTCGATCGGTTTATCGGGGCAGCCGATCACCCTCACATTGATATCGCGTATACCTCGGCTCTCTAATAACTCCAATACAGCGCTGCCAAAGCCACCAGCGACGACATGATCTTCGATAGTAACCAGGCGACCGGTGCCCTTTGCCAGGCGGATGATCAGTTCCTCGTCAAGCGGCTTGGCCCAACGGGCATTCACGACCGCGACAGAGATACCCTCTTCCGCTAGCTCTTTCGCCGCCACCTCTGCCTGTGCAACGGTTGCACCAAAGGCAAGAATGGCACATTCTTGCTGCTCCGCCAGTGCAAGAGTAGCTGGACTGAGCAACTCTGCTTTTCCAATTTCCAATGCATGCAGTTCGGAATCGAGGGGAATGCCCATGCCCTTCCCTCGGGGATAACGCAGGCTGATCGGCCCATCCATATAGGTAGCTGTATAGAGCATATGACGCAATTCATTCTCGTCTTTAGGTGCCATCACCTTCATATTCGGAATCAAGCGCATAAACGCTATGTCGAATACGCCATGTTGAGTAGGCCCATCCTCGCCAACGATGCCAGCACGATCCATAGCAAGAACGACATGTAAATTCTGCATACAGACATCATGAATCACCTGATCAAAGGCGCGCTGCATAAATGTGGAATAAATGGCAACCACAGGCCGCATACCACCCACCGCAAGTCCGGCTGCGAAGGTGACGGCATGTTGTTCCGCAATACCCACATCGAAGTAGCGCTCAGGAAAGCGCTGCTGCATTTTCTTCAGGCCGGTGCCTTCCGCCATGGCGGCTGTAATGCCGACAATGGATGTGTCCTTCTCCGCCAGTTCCACTAATGTAGTAGCGAAGATATCGGTGTAGGTTGGAGGGTCAGCTGCATTTTTCTTGATGGTCCCTGTCGTATAATCAAATGCGCCAGGTCCATGCCACTTGGTCGAGTCCTCTTCCGCGTATTCCCAGCCTTTGCCCTTCTTCGTCACAACCTGGACCATCACAGGCCCTTCAACCTGCTTGATATTCTCAAAAACATCCACCAGGAGCGGTATATCATGCCCATCAAATGGACCGAAAAACTTAAAGCCGAGTTCTTCAAAGATCAAACCACTTTTACTATGTAAGACAAAATTCTTGAAGCTCATCTCGGCACGGCCAGCTGCTTCCCGTGCTTTGTCTCCTACCATCGGCAACTTTTCAATGGATCCCTTCGCCATTTCGCGCAATCGCTGGTAGCTCCTGGATGTCTGCAGTTGGCGCAGTTTGCCAAGATAATGGTTGATGGCACCGACGTTATCGGATATCGATTTATTATTGTCATTAAGAACTACAATAAGGTTTTTCTTTAAACTGCCTGCGTTATTGATAGCCTCCAATGCCATACCACCGGTGAGGGCGCCATCACCAATGATTGCGACAACTTTACGTTGCTCACCTTGCAGATCACGGGCAGCCGCCAGACCAAGGGCCGCCGAGATGGATGTGCTCGCATGGCTTGCCCCAAAAACGTCATAGGGGCTCTCCTCGCGGCGAAGATAGCCAGAAAGACCGCCAAATTGGCGGATAGTATGAAAACGATCGCGGCGGCCTGTTAACAGTTTATGTACATATGCCTGGTGTCCAATATCCCAGACCAGCAAATCTTTTGGGGTATCGAAAACATAGTGTAGTGCCATTGTTAACTCAACCACGCCCAGGTTTGGTGCCAAATGACCACCCTTCACCGAAACTTTTTCGATGATTTCGCGTCGAATCTCTTCTGCCAACTGCTGCATTTGCTCGGTTGTCAAGGCACGCAATTGTTCCGGGTCGTTTATCGTGTCGAGTATTCTGGTCAACGAGTTTCCTCCAATACTAGGGTTTCGGCTCCCCCGCGCGCAAACTCTATATTCACGCTATCGGTGGACGCCAATCTATGTTGCTATAAATTCATATACTAATATGACGCTAAAAAAGATTACAAAGGGTCTGAATAATAATTCATATCGTATTATAGGGGCCTTTGTAAATCATAACAAACATCTCAAGCGAAAAATTCATGCACTTGAGGGCTTGACACCTCTTGAAAGCGCTTCAGAGGTGGATCCACGTCGCAAATATCGGCCTTGACAGTTGAGAGCATTCTTTTTATTATAGTTCAATGGGTAAAGATGCTGTTCCCAAAGTGTAGCAAGCATACATATCTCAGGTCTAGGAGATACAAATTCTTAGGAAGCCCCTGGCTTCAGTATAAAGCGTGGTGTGCCTGATGCATAGTGGCACCCCATAACGAAAGGAGGAGCGGTGCCTCCCACCAGATAGTAAGCAAAGAAGATCTGGAGGAGTTGGAGCTAATCTTCAACGAAGATGCACCGTAGCGTTGGTCAATGACAAGAAAAGAGAGCGAGAAAGAATCGGATCGGCCTCATTACTATTCCCAGTTTTGGCTTGATGTAGCTGCCGGTCGCAGAATCATTGGTGCGCCCAAACCAAATGACGAGGTAGACACGTATGATCCAGAACTGGATGCTATTCCACCTCGTAGGCCCTCGCGGAATAATAGCTCGGCTATCTCTGATGGTTACGAAGAAACGATTGCACATCCTGAGGTCGAACCTGAATTCGATGCCGACGAGTACGCGGAACCCGAACTTGACGAAGAGGACCTGGAAGAAAACGACATCACGGATGGTGAGATACCCAATATTATTGTAGAGGATACTGAAATCCCCGATATGGATCTTGCCCCTACCGATGATGTTTTTGCTGAAGAAGTTCCTGTAGAAGA
>DMFQ01000020.1:0-147 GCA_003450555.1 Ktedonobacter sp. | reverse complement strand
GAAGAGGAGGAAGAGGAGGAAGACGACTTGAACTGGAATGCTGGTCGCGGACGGAAGAAACCCAAACCGAGAGGAGGAGTGGCCAAGTTGCCTGCGAAGAAGCCACCCAAGCGCGAACCACGTCGTGGGTTTTAAGAACAGCAACAT
>DMFQ01000030.1:4107-5133 GCA_003450555.1 Ktedonobacter sp. | reverse complement strand
GTATAGAATGAAACTGGCAGGGAAATTAGTTACGGGTGGGCTGGTGATTGGTGGGGTGCTTGGAACACTGACCGTCGCAAACAAATTGACGGAGTCGATGGCGGGTGAACTCGATACGGTGTTGACGGGTGAGGAGCGGCGCTATCCGTGGAAGTATGGCGATATGTTCTACGAGGTGAAGGGGGAGCGCAATGCGAAACCTTTGCTGCTCATCCACGGCTTTGGGCCTGGCGCTTCTTCATACGAGTGGCGCAAAAATGTCGATGCGCTTGCGACGCAATTTCGCGTCTTTGTGGTTGATCTGCTGGGATTTGGTCTCTCTGATCGTCCGGCAATTGACTATAGCTCCGAGGTATTTACCGATCTGATTGGTGATTTCATCCGAGAGGTTGTTGGCAAGCCAGCTATTGTTGTCGCGCATGGTATGAGTTGCGCCTTTGCGATCGCGGACGCGTACCGCCATCCAAAATTCTATGAGCGCCTGGTGTTGGTGGCACCGCCTCCGGTCATGTTGCAGGAGAATACAGCGGGACCGGTGAGTGCCGCCCTGAAGGTTATGTTGGGCGTGCCTGTCATCGGTCAGTTTATTTACAATGTGCTGACTTCGCGATCGGCAATTCGCGGCTATTATGATCGGCAGGGCTATCACAATCCGGGCTTGATCACTGACGAAGTGGTTGAATACATATATACCAGCTCGCACCAGCCCAACAGTCGCTACGCTATAGTCTCGTTCCTCAGCAACGCTCTGGCTATTGATGTGCACGAGGCGACGGCGCGTTTGCAGGTGCCGGTTGTCGTGGTAGTGGGGCGTGAGAGTCTGGTCACTTCGTCAGAGGTGAGCGATGCTTTTAAGCGTGTGAATGCGCGCGTCGATGTTCGTGTGCTGGACAAGTGTAGCTACCAGGTGCAGGATGAGCAGGCGACGCAATTTAATACTTTGTTGCGCGAGTTCGCGACTACTAAGGTTGCGCAGTAGGTATCATCTCAATAATTCGGGGGGGCATAGCCTGAGAGAGGCAATCA
>DMFQ01000030.1:581-3955 GCA_003450555.1 Ktedonobacter sp. | reverse complement strand
GCTGGATCTGGTTGGTGCCTTCAAATATTTGTGCCACCTTCACATCACGCATATAACGTTCGACTGGATAATCGCGCACATAACCGGCACCGCCAAGGACTTGCACGGCGTTTGTTGTCACCTCCATGGCTATATCGGAGGCGAGACACTTCGCCATAGCCGCGTGCATACCTGCGCTCTGGCCAGCATCCAATTTGTAGGCGGCTTCGTAGACCAGGAGGCGAGCGGCTTCAATTTTCATAGCCATATCGGCCAACATAAATTGAACGGCTTGAAAGGCGCCGATGGGATGGCCAAATTGCTCGCGCTCGCGCGCATAGTTAGAGGCCACTTCAAAGGCAGCCTGAGCGACACCTATGGCTATGGCGCCGATGTTGATGCGTCCACCATCCAGGGATGAGAGGGCAATTTTGAAGCCCTGACCCTCTTCGCCAAGGCGGTTGAAGGTGGGAATGCTACAATCCTCGAAGATCAGTTCGCGCGTTGGAGAGGAGTGCAGGCCCATTTTGCGCTCCGTCTTGCCAAAGGAGAAACCAGGCGTGCCTTTTTCGACGATGAAACACGTGACGCCTGCTGCTCCTTTGCCAGCGCTGGTACGCGCCATGAGTAGATAAATATCGGCCTCTCCACCGTTCGACACCCACATTTTTGAGCCATTGAGCAGGTAGGAATCGCCATGGTGCTCTGCTCGGCATTGCAGGCTGGCGGCATCTGAACCTGAAGCCGCTTCACTCAGAGAGAATGCTCCCAACAGATTGCCGGAGGCCAGCCCGGTGACCCAGCGCTGGCGCTGCTCCGTGGTGCCGAAACGGGCAATCGAGCCTGTGATCATATTGTGGACTGAAAGGCCAACGGCGGTTGCCATCTCACCTTTCGCCAGTTCTTCGTAGACCAGCGCGCTGGAGAGACGGCTGAGGGCGCTACCACCATAGTCTTCAAGGGTGGTCATACCCATCAGGCCAAGTTCGGCCATGTGTGAGTAGACTTCTCTTGGGAAGTGGTTATTTTCGTCCCAGTCTTCGGCGAATGGGGTGATTTCACGTTCGGTGAAGCGACGGACCATGTCGCGGATCTCTGATTGCTCTTCGTCGAGATCAAAATTCAATGTGAGGCTCCTTTCGGTTTTCTGAGTGTGACTCAACCTGCTATATTGGTAGCATATAAAGGGGGAGGGGTGCAAGGGGCAATGAAGATATTCAATACGAGAGTTTTGTTATAGGGGCTGCCATATTTGCAGGGTGCGGTCGACGCTGCCGGAGGCGAGGCGAGAGCGATCGGGTGACCAGGCGACGGAGGTGACGTAGCCGGTGTGGCCCTGGTAAATACAGGTGGAATGGCGGGTGATGGCGTCCCAGACCTGGACTGTTTTATCGTTGCCGGAAGAGGCGAGGAAGCGGCTATCGGGCGACCAGGTGACGCTATTCATGCTGCCGAGGGCGTTGCGGTGAAGAAAATTGGTGCGATTGGTGGTGGCATCCCAGACCTGCATGGTCTTGTCGTTGCCGGTGGAGGCAATACGCCTGCCGTCGGGCGACCAGGCGACGGAGGTGACTTTGAGGGTGTGGCCGCGGTAGGTATTGACGCGGCGATTGTGGAAAAGGAGCGAGGTGAGAAAGTTGCGGTTGGTATCCCTGGACCATTCCCAGATCTGGACTGTTCTGTCGTTGCTGGCGGAGGCGATATATTTGCCGTCGGGTGACCATGAGAGGGCGGTGACCCTATCGGTATGTCCGTTGAAGATGAAGAGCACGCGGCGCGTGGCGACCTCCCAGACCTGTACCGTTTTATCTACGCCAGCCGAGGCGATGCGCGTGCCATCGGGAGACCAGGCAACGGCAAGGACCTTGTCTGTATGGCCGCCAAAGGTAAAGAGGGGATTTTTTGTGCCGACTTCCCAGACGTGGATGGTGTGATCGTCGCTGGCGGAGGCGACGCGCTTGCTATCGGGAGACCAGGCAATAGCGTTGACCCTGTCGGAGTGACGGCGATAGATGTGGATACTACTGCCGTTGGTGGGATTCCAGATGCGAACCGTCTTATCATAGCTGGCGGAGGCAACCTGCGAGTTATTGGGGGACCAGGCGACGGAGGTGACGCGGCTGGTATGGCCGGAACAAATGAAGAGCGTGTTTTTGCGCGGCTGCGGCAGCGTTGACTGTTTTGAGCGCGTAGCTGTAGGGGCTACCGGGGTTACAGTGGGCAAAGGAGGTAAGATGCCTGGGAATGATGCTCCAGTGGAGACGGCCTGATAGCTACGCGTGAGGGTTGGCGGCAAGGGATTCGTCTGCGCGACGGTATAGAGGCTGGCGATATGTTGTAGTTTTTGCTTCACTTCGGTGACACTGGCGGGTCTCTTGCTGCTATCGACCTCTACCATCTGCATAATCAGTTTTGTGAGGTCGGCCAGGAGTGGGTGACCATGCAACTGCAGTGGTGCGAAGTGAAATGGTGAGTCGGCGGGGTCGTTGCCGCTCAACACCTGGTGCAGCGTTACGCCAAGGCTATAGATATCGGTGCGAGGAGTTGTCTGGGCTTTGCCATATTGTTCGGGCGCGGCATAGCCAAGGGAGCCGAGGGCGGTCGTGTCTTTAGCCTGTCCAGGCTTGAAAAGGCGAGCGATGCCAAAGTCGATCAAGAAGATGTGGTTGTTAGCGGTCAGCATGACGTTGGCGGGTTTAAGGTCACGAAAAATGATAGGGGGATGGTGGGTGTGGAGATATTCGAGGACCGAGGCGAGCTGTATGCCGATGGTGAGTACTTTGTCTACCGGCAGTTTGCCGCCCATTTTATCAAGGTAGGCTTCGACCGTTTCGCCCTCGATGTAGTCCATGACGAGGTATAAGCGGCCGGTATCGCTGAATTGCTCGTAGATGCGCGGCAGGTTGGGGTGGGTCAGACTGGCGAGCAGGTATGCTTCGTGCTTGAAAGCCTCGGTCGCTTCGCGAAGTTCCTGGGGGTTCAGGTTACTCTGGCTCATCTCCTTGATGGCGAGTGGTCGATTGCCGAACTGGGTGTCCGTGGCTTTATAGACGGCACCGAAGCCTCCTTTGCCGATCTGTTTGAGGATGCAGTAGCGTTTATTGAGGATGTGCTGCTGTACCAGCAGGCCAGTGAGGGTGTTGCTGATGGTGCCGTTGGCTGATTTGTGCAGGGTGCGTCCACAGGCGGAGCAAAATATCGCCTGTGTTCGATTGGCGGCGCCACAGCGATCACAAAAGAGAGTAGAAGAAAGTGCCATGCATCTCGTTTTCTCTGTTTTAGATAGAGTATGTCACGGGTTGGTTTTTGTAGATTAGTACAAAAGTACGTGGGCTGTCAAGGGGGTGAGGATTGACGGTTTTAGCGATAATTAGGGAGGAGGGGGTAAGGGAGGA
>DMFQ01000030.1:0-363 GCA_003450555.1 Ktedonobacter sp. | reverse complement strand
GAGCTGCCAGGGCAACCGCAAGGGATTGCCCGTACATGTTACGCGATGTGCGTGGGTGGGCGGACAAGGCAGCCCAAATCAGGAGGAGGCGGGAGGCATCGATGAGGAGTGAGGTGAGGGCTAGGTTACCCGGGAGGTACCAGGTGGCCCATATCTGACCAACGACGCTCCAGAGGGCTAGTCCATCGGCGATGTGCTGGCCGGCGGTGCGAAACCATGGCGATTTCGATGCGGTTGCATTGAGAAGCACGGCAAACACTTCCATGCAAAACTATTTCAGTCCTAAAAAGTGAGATTGTGGCCGTCTTTATGACAGCGGATACATGCTTCGTGATCCTTTCATTGCAATGGCATGGCTCAGCC
>DMFQ01000199.1:4016-5664 GCA_003450555.1 Ktedonobacter sp. | reverse complement strand
CACAGTGCGGCTATCAACAGATCACCAGGAGCCAGACGTGCGACTATGATCGATTTGGGGAGCTGTGTTCCCATGATGGAGATAACGAGTACACTCATTACCAGCACACCTTCAAGCACGAGTTGGAGGGAGGCAGCTTCGTATGTCAGCGCTCCCTTACGGCGTAAACCAAAGCCATCCAGGATGACAAGCACGACCGTCTGGATCGCAATACCCCCCAGGATGTTCCCGATGGCAATGCCAGTATGGTGCGTCAGCGAAGCACTGACGACAATAGCAATTTCGGGGAGATTCGTGGCAATCGCAAGGATAATGATACCACCTAATGCTTCGCCCAGGCCAAAGCGTGAGCTGATGACATCGGTCATGTTGCTGAGCTGGGTACCGGCAAGCCAGACAGCTGCCGCTCCTACGGCAAAAATAGGGAGTAAGACGAGGAGAGGGAATGATGTAAGCATGGTCCTATCCTTTTACCCTCTATTATACCTGGATGATAGCAGGTAAGAACATGAGGAAAATAACCCAGGCGTATCCTGGAGTTCTCTCTTTACGTGTTATGAAAAATACGAATGTGGTTTTGAGCTGGAAATGAGAGTGTAGCAGTGTAAATGGCTGTCTTGGTAAGCATTCCTTGACGTTGCCCAAGCCGCTCAGGGAGTGAAGCTTTTTTGCAATCGACACGACTAGACTTGGATAAGGTCGTGGCACTGCCAATTTCGCACGGAAATGCTCGTCCCGGCATGTGAAGGCGACTTGCGCGTGTGTCCCTGTTTTCTGTGAGCAGAGCACAACGCAAGTACAACTTGCTCTATAAAACAGTGGCTGCCTCTCTTAGGCAACAGGAGTGACTGACAACTGAGGGGAAGGGTTCGCTCACACGTGAGACTATGCGCTTGACTCACCATGTGCTGCTACGTATACTTGGAGTAGTCTCCCTATCTATTTTGCTGTCGGTTTCATAGCGCTCTCCTCAGTAATATGGGTTGTTGAGTTCCTAGAAGTACATTTTGTAGCTGTCCTTTGTCACTGCATAGTTGTTGAGAACACTAAGAGAAAGGGAATCAACCATGGCTATTGACTTCACACTCAGCCCAGAACAACTCCAACTCCAGGCCAATGCTCGTGCTTTTGCAGAGGGAGTGCTGGCTCCCATTGCAGCGCAACTTGATGCGATTGCTGATCCAGCTGAGGCGTTTTATTCCACGCGAGCAGCTTTCCGCGAGATGGCGAAGGCTGGGTTCACGAAGTCGTTCATTCCCGTGGCCGATGGCGGACTTGGCTTCGGACTCGTGGATTTTGCCATTGCCGCCGAGGAATTGGCACGCATAGATGTCAATGTCCCCACTACGCTGCTGGCCAGTGGACTGGGACTGCAGCCCGTCCTTCAATTCGGTGATGCTGCCCAACGTAAGCTTTTCCTCCAGCCCTTCGTTGATGACGAGGATGGGGCATTGCTCGCTTCATTCGCATTTACCGAGGTGGCTGGCGGGGCCAACTTCGACTCCAACGATGCTGAAGCGGGGGTGCAGACCTTTGCCCGTCGCGATGGGGACAACTGGATCGTCACAGGGCAAAAACACTACACCACCAACGGGACCGGTTGGGAGGGCAAGGGTGCACATGTCTACTCGGTCGTGTGCCGTACCGA
>DMFQ01000199.1:3676-3959 GCA_003450555.1 Ktedonobacter sp. | reverse complement strand
GCTGCTGGCGTACGGGTCATCGATGCGTACGACAAACTGGGGCATCGTGGGGTCATGACACCTCGCGTTCACTTTGAGGACGTGCGCATACCTGCCAACCATCTCATCGGTCGTCTGGATCAGGGACTTGAGATCGTAGCGGGCGCGTTCTCCTGGACAGCTGCCCTCATCGGGGCGGCCTGTGTTGGCGTGATGCGTCGTGCCTTTGAATATGCCCTGGACTTTGCGAAATCCGAGCGACGCCTGGGTTCGGGACCGATCATCGAACACCAGAACGTCGGCT
>DMFQ01000199.1:2026-3497 GCA_003450555.1 Ktedonobacter sp. | reverse complement strand
GCTGCGTGACGCACTCGTCTTCCCCCTGTACGATGGAGGCAACATGGGTGTGCGTCGACGTCAACTCCATGAGCTATTTGCCCAACCCGGATATGACTCGATGCTTGCTGCACAGGGCCGCGTTCCACCCTGGAAGGAACAGTGACTTCTCTGTTCATACGGTTCGGGAGCTAAAAAACGAGCTGTTCATGCGGAAGTCGAGCCAGCTACGTATCTACAATCGGAGAAGATGAGCCTGCGGAATTACTGGTATTCCCATTGCAGATGCGTAGCCAATGAATGTGGTGTGAGACCCTGGCTTGGTGCGGTACATGAAGAGATACTGGACAACCTCATTCTTTTTTGGATCAATCATCTTCAGTTGGGATGGGAGAATCTGTTCCCACGCTTCAATTGCTTTGCCAACATGAGGCAACATAATACACAGAGCTATCATCCCTGAAACTATCTTTTCACGTCTGGCTATCCGTCAAGCGCAAAAAGTTTTTCAGATGGGATCTTCTCTGCCGTTACCGCCATCTTTTTGCCACTTCCGCCATACGCTAGAAGAGTTGTATCTCTCCAATGTATCGGCCACTCATCCGCCACAGCCTATGAGAGGACTCTTCCTTCTGCTACACTGTTCAAATCCGAACTCGGGCGAGATCTCCCCATGCCAGAAATAAACACGGTGAAAGGAAAGAAGCTCATTGGGGCTACGGTGAAGTCAAGCCAGGGGCCAGCCTCTCAGGCTCACGGGGCAGTTTTTTACAGGTTCGCCTATAATGCCGCCATCTTATCGGACATCCCATCCGTCATTCTCTCTGAGGGATCCCGCATCTGTGTCCTGGAAGTGGCTTGCCTGCTACTGTCGTTCATCACAATAAACTCGGCAATACCTGTAGTCCTTTCGGACATTTCTTCGGACATCCTCTAAGAGAAACCCTGCTGCTTGTGCTAAAATTGGGCTGCTTTAGATCATGAGAGCGTGTAACGGAGGCGTTATGGTTCAGCTGAGCGAGACGGAACTGAAGAGGTGTAAACGCTATACTGATAGAACGGCTCACAGGGATTTGGAAAAGTTAGTAGAACGGGGAAGGCTAAAAGGAGATGACTTCCGCGGCTCTAGTGCGATACGCTCATCCTCTCACTCTTGCACGATTGAACCGTGCTTGTTGAGCCATTCCTCCTTGAGGATGGCATACAGATATTCATCGCCCCACTTTCCCTTAAACCAAACGTTCTGGAGGAAATGACCTTCGCGACGCATCCCAAGACGCTCAAGTAAGGCTACGGAAGCTGCATTCTCACAATCAGTAATCGCGATGATGCGATGGAGATTACACGTCACAAAGGCGTAGGTGAGCAAACACGAGACGGCCTCTGTCGCAAAACCCTGCCCTTGGTGCGCACGAGAGAGAGTATAGCCAATTTCGGCCTGCCGCTCGTCGTGTTCATTGATCGTGAAGTAACAGTCTCCAACAAGCACCCC
>DMFQ01000199.1:491-1932 GCA_003450555.1 Ktedonobacter sp. | reverse complement strand
ATGCCTCTGGTTCACTTATTCCCTCCCAGCTTTGGTATTTGGCAACCACAGGATCATTGCGATAGGCTATGAATACTGGAAGGTCAGAATCCGTAAAGTGTCTCAAGCGCAATCTGGTTGTCTCGATTGTGGTGAAATTTGCGATAGACATCGACACCTTTCCCTCCGTCGGCTCAGCCATCTTCAGGCAGAATTCTATCCTATAATCTGTTGCTCTCCATGAGGAAAAATGGACAGAGCACAACATCCGACCTATTGTGCTCACATGCTCACCTATTTCTCTGGGAAGAGTAACATATTGTTGTGTCTATGACTAGATGCGTACACAACTTTCTGGAGCAACACCCTGTCAATGCAAGGCAGTTCACCAGCAATTGGACAGGCGTAAACAGGGTCTCAAGCCACATTGCTTTCTGCCGATCTAGACAGGGACATACCGCCGATGGTAGACTGAGAACGATGAGGTTGAGAAAAAAGATCACCCTCTGCATCAGAGACCGTGAGAGAAAGGGTAAAGCGATGGAAGAGGAGCCACACGGTGCAGCCAAAGGGCAGATGATCGCGCTCATGCAAGCTGGTCATTCCTGGCAAGAAGCCGCGACGATGGCAGGAGTCCAGATCAGTCGCTCGGCAGCCTACCGCCTTCTCCAGAAAGCCCGGATGCAAGGGGAAGCGGCTTGGCAAAATGGGCGGCATGGACACCCTGCCAAACTCCGTGAACCGGTGCACCTCTGGCTCAAAGAGTATTGCCAGGCTGCTCCACACACGCCAGGCCATGTGATCCAGAAGCCCATGGGATGCGCAACGAGAATATTTAGCCGAACAATAGCAAGGAGAAACTGAATAAAAGCGAAGAAATGTGTCTCCTTGTAAGGAAATAGGTGAATGTCTCTGTTTCCCGAAAAGGAGGACACAAAATCAGTATGACGCATCCTTCGGTAACTATCCAGATTACGCCGGAATCCGCTCCCTCAACCCCTTCCTGGATAGGAGAAGTGGCAGCCTTTGTGATGTTTCTCAGGATACTTTTCGTTTTTCTCTCAGATAACTTTTCTAGTGGATTGCTTCAAGCAGCCTAAGAAGCGACATCATTGATGAACAGTGCTGTTTCTGTTTCTCGCATAACTTTTCCATGTTGTGTTTGGCATTGTTGTTTTTTGCAAATGACGCCATCTGACTGTTTTTTCTCGCATAACTTGGCTCTTGACCACTTCGGGTACCAGTGGCGAAGTCAAAAACGATGCTCACACTGCGCTTGAACTTGCTCTCTAGCAAGCGCGAAGATCGACTTCGCCACCGGTATCAAATCTGTCTATGAGCCGAATACTGTTGGGATGTACAGATAGAGTTGCAACAGGATGATAGAGTATGCGTAGTCCTCAATGGACAAGTTCTATCAATTCATCATTGAGCAAAGAGAGAAACACATGGAAGAACGAGA
>DMFQ01000199.1:0-149 GCA_003450555.1 Ktedonobacter sp. | reverse complement strand
TACCGGATCGCGCAGAAGGCCGCGGGGCAGGGACTGGCCACAGCGGCGGTACGCAAGGTGCGTGAGCTCGCCGCCACCGAGTACGGACTCAGCAGGCTGCGCGCGAGGGTCACGCTGGACAATCCGGCCTCGCGCAAGGTGCTTGAACA
>DMFQ01000448.1:16707-17570 GCA_003450555.1 Ktedonobacter sp. | reverse complement strand
CCCACCTCCAAAGCCTCAAGGAAGTCTTCATCTAAGACCTGGGCCTCATCATCTCCCTGATCGCGCTGGCGCATTTGATCCTCGAAGCGCGCGCGCTGGTCGAGCGGGTCGTTCAATTCAGTGAAGGCGTTACCGCACTCCAAACCGCCGATGAACGGCTGGAAACGATCGACCAATCCAGGTATTTCGCTGTGATCTTTTGCCAGGGGCGAGATATCGCGTGGGTAATCGGTCAAGAAGATGGCCTGACGCAAGACGGGAATGCCCTTGCGGAACATTGCACTTTTGAGGTCATCAATCAAGCGACCACGTCCAAGCCTGGGATCCGCCTCATAGCCATTGGCACGCATCTCTGCAGCAAGGCTCTCTTTGTCGGGGAAAAGATTGACATCAATTCCTGTAAATTCAGCGATAGCATCAAGCAGGCGAATACGCGGCCAGGGAGGAGTGAGATCTATTTCAAAACCCTGGTAGGTGATGCGCGGCGTTCCCTTCACTTCGATGGCAATGAAATGTATCATCTCCTCAACCAGGGTCATTATATCTTCATAATCAGCATATGCCTGGTAACATTCCATCAAGGTAAATTCAGGATTATGAATGCGATCAATACCTTCATTACGGAAAACGCGTCCAATTTCATATACTTTTTCGAACCCGCCCACAATGAGGCGCTTCAGATAAAGTTCAACGGCGATACGAAGATAGAAATCTCGATCTAGCGTATTATGATGGGTAATAAAGGGGCGCGCGGTGGCACCGCCATAGAGAGGTTGCAGGATAGGAGTCTCGACCTCAAGAAAACCAAGTTCATCGAGATAACGACGCATGGCCGTAATGGTGCGACTGCGAGTGACAAAGAT
>DMFQ01000448.1:10431-16489 GCA_003450555.1 Ktedonobacter sp. | reverse complement strand
AACTCGCTGACATGTATGGTGCGTTCACCTGTGCGGGTAAGAAAGAGAAAACCACTTACCTGTATGAAGTCACCGAGGTCAACTAGCTTGAGCCTGCGATAGGCTTCCTCACCTATGTCGTTGATACGAAAGTAGGTCTGAATACTGCCGGTACCATCTTCAATCTTGATAAAGGCAACTTTGCCCATTTCGCGCATGAGACGAATGCGGCCAACAACGGTAAAGGAGCCTTCTGGCCCCTGCCATTCATCGAAGTGTTGTAATAGTTCTGAAATGGTACGGGTGCGCTGCACGCGATTAGGGTACGGGTTGATACCTTCTTCCCTTAGGGTGTGTAAGCGTTGCATACGCATTTCTCGTTCGTCTGCCATAGCTATCTTTTTCCTCCAACAATATTTGCGGATATATTGTAACATTGTTTTCAAAGATCGAATAGTCATAGAAACACCCCTGGCGTTACCTGGCGAGCACAAAAAAACCGGCCTGCGGCTCGTATTATATGGGCCACAGGTCGGTCGAATGCTGCTACTGCCTGGGGTTATGATATGGAGAGGACGGTATACTCCTTCACTCCGCCGGGCGTAGAGACTATGACCAGGTCACCTACTTTTTGGCCCAACAGCGCTTTCCCCACTGGTGATTCGTTCGATATACGCCCGGCACCTGGATTTGCCTCGTATGCTCCAACGAGTTTATAGTGGTACTCACGATCATCGCTATTGCGGAGATGTACGACAGAACCGAGGGAGACGACGTCTGTACGTACCTCACTGATCAATTTCGCCTTGGCTAATAATTGTTCCAGGTATTGGATCTTACCTTCAAGAAGCGCCTGTTGGTTCTTTGCATCTTCATAAGCGGCATTGTCGATCACATCGCCCGATTCTTTGGCATCATACAGGTACTGTGCAACTTTGGCGCGGCCAACGGTATACAAATGCTCCAACTGACTTTGCGCGTGTAGTAGTCCATCACTGGTAATGACTTCCTGTGTCTCCATCTCTTTGTCCCTTCAATACTCTGGCCGAGACAACACGTTCTATGTTCTCTGCCTATTCCTTGTTCACTTATCCTGACTCAACTTAAAGCAGGATAAGTGATTACTCTGTTGGATATCCAACATCTCCCCAATGTATAGGAACTAATTCACCTGAATGATGTCGGAGTAACAGCTCCCCGTTTTCACTCACCTCTTCAGCGATACCACTTACAACAGTACCGCCCTGATGCACATAAATTGGGCGACCAAGGGTTGATAATTGGCTGCGCCACTGCTCCCAAATTGTATGGGAAACTGGGCCATGGCCATTTGCTGTGAAAAAAGGTTCCTGAGCCTCCTGTTGCAACTGTAGATAATCAGCTTCGATACGTTGCAACAGGTGAGTAATAAACGCCTCTCGACTCACCACATGACCACATTCCGTTTCAAGGGTTGTCGCTGTCACACTCAACGAATCCGGCCCCCCTTGAGGATGCCTTTCTAACGATTGAGAGGCCACGAGAGAAGGTGCTACGGGTATGTCTACGATGCTGCCGTTAACATTTACGCCAATACCGAGGACAGCAATCAGCTGGCTAGAGCGTTCCTGCTCCATTGTTCTACGCGGAATATGGCTTGTTTCTATTAGGATGCCAGCAACTTTGCGGTCCCCGATAAGTACGTCATTGGGCCACTTAATAACTGCAGCTATCCCACATGTTTTAGCGATTGCATCTACGATAGCAAGCGAGGCAACCATTACCAAAAGGTGAGGTGGGAAAAGAGGTCGGAGCAATGTAGATGAGAGTACATTACATCCGAACATATCCACCCAGCGTCTGCCTAACCTGCCCCTGCCGGCAGTCTGACTGTCGGTAAGTACTACCACCCCTTCTTCTGGCCGCTCATTGGCCAGTTTCATTGCGAACGAATTTGTTGAATCTACAGTGGGTAGGTATATCAGTTTTTCGCCAATCCCAAATAGACGAGTCTCAAGTCGAAGTCGTATTTCTGCGACATCGAGTCCTTTTCTTGCTGAAGAGACGCTTAACTGCATACGATTTAGCTCGTCTACCAACCTACGTTTCACATTCCAGCGGAAGCTAAAAATAAGAAGAAATCGCAATCGCTGAATCAAGCGGGAAGTCCGTACCAGGGTACCAGGGATACGCGGTGGAAAACTAGTTCCGGCTT
Organism: Ktedonobacter sp.; assembly: GCA_003450555.1. GTDB lineage: Bacteria > Chloroflexota > Ktedonobacteria > Ktedonobacterales > Ktedonobacteraceae > UBA11361. Next base: position 14,316 of record DMFQ01000448.1, on the reverse strand, counting down.
GCCAGGCCTGAAACTGATGAATAGAAAATGATGTATAAAAATCCCAGAGTGAAGGCGAATTTTCTTCGGGCCATCACTCTGGGGGGCGCTGCACAGGCAGGGAGCGTTAGCCACCTACCAGTGAGCTTGAAGCGGCACTAGGGCCGACAACCTCTCATCTGGAAGGTGTAGGAAATCACTGTGCTGCCTGTGCAGCGACTACGTTCATTCATTGCACACCACCTCCTTTCATTGCGCTTATTGTACATTGCATTTTTTGCGCTGTCAAGCTTTCCTAAAGATTCGTCAAAATTTGCTCTTATCAAGCAGAGCTGAATAAATGTAAATCAGCCTGGCGTGGGATGTGAGTAGACCTGTTGCGTTGTGAAAATACTGTGAAAATTTTTTCGTGATAAGGTAGTTGACGCATGAAGGTACTGAGGTTACACTAAGGAGTGTGAGAAACAAACCAGGAAGGAGTTAACGTCTTTGGCTATTGAACGTACAGCTCATCCCTACATTGTCCGTGACTCGGCCATCTATGGTGGGGAACCGATTATCGAAGGTACTCGTACAGGCGTACGGCATATTATCCTTCTCTTCCAATCAGGTCAAGACCCTGAAGAAATTGCCAATTCCCAACAAATCACCCTGGCACAGGTCTACGACGCTATCAGCTACTTTTACGATAACGAGGCTGAGATCACCCACTATATTAGCAACGAGTCGTGGGGGGCAAGTTAAAAGCGCGTAATGCTTCTATATCCCCTTGATAGTTCGAATAACTCTATTTCATGTAATGAATTGTCCGAAAGGCGTAGCTTATCTAGCCAATTCATTACATTTTCGTAATTTGGCCCTCGTACCCCTGGCAAAAACCTTCTCTTTCCGCTATACTATGTATAGTAGCATTCCTGGGGATAGTGTAGTTGATGAGAAAATGCTACGCTATGCTCCATGTTACAACAGTATCCACAGTTGTATACTACCCGGTCACCGTACAAATTAAATGCGCATATGGTGCAAGCCAGTATATGCGTTTACCCAATTTCGTTTTGTTGTGCGTTCGTTCATCTGCGTGAACATTTTGTTAGAGGGAGGACATTGCAATGCAGCAATACATGGACCTGCTCATCGACGCCCTCCTGGACGAGGGATTTACGGTAGAGGAGGCCAGCAGGCTGATTCAATTACGAGAAGAGTATGAAGAGAGACAAGCTACAGAGGAGACGAATCATCATCGTTTCATTCGGTGGCTTGTCGATCATGGTCGATTAAGTGATTGGTAGGAGCAAGGAAAGGGTTTCCAACATTGCCAGGGCTGACCACCTTTGCAACCATGAGAAATTCTGCCTGCTCTTGCGTTCTTGCGACATTCTTTTTTGATGTAGTACAATACTGGAAGCAAACAAAGCAGTTGGGACGGCGTGGCATGTTGTGCTACGCCGTTTCCACATTTAGCGTTGTGTAATTGTTAACTTACCAGAGTTCCAAAGGGCGGCATTTGCATCCTTAGGAACGCCCTCGCTGTCAGGAGGCCTCTATGAAAGCGGTTGTTATGGCCGGTGGGGAAGGATCGAGGCTAAGACCATTGACGATCAGGCGTCCAAAGCCTATGGTCCCTATTGCTGGCAAACCAGTGATGGAACATATCCTCAATCTTCTCAAACGTCATGGTATTACAGAAGTAGTAATAACTGTCCAGTATTTAGCAAGCAACATCGAAGATTATTTCGGCAATGGTTCGCAATTTGGCATGCGCATTACGTACTCACGTGAGGATGTACCGCTGGGAACTGCGGGCAGCGTCAAAAATGCGGAAGATCAACTTACTGAACCGTTCCTTGTGATCAGTGGGGATGCGCTTACTGACTACAACTTGACGGACATCATTAAATACCACCAGGAAAAAAAATCGCTGGCCACCCTCATGCTGGCGCATGTGCATAATCCCCTGGAGTATGGTGTGATTATCACCAACCAGGATGGTCATATCACCGAGTTCCTGGAGAAACCGAGCTGGGGAGAGGTTTTCAGCGACACGATCAATACGGGTATCTATGTGCTAGACCCTAAGATTTTCACGTACTTTGAGAAAAATAAGCAGTTTGACTTCAGCCAGGAACTCTTCCCGATGATGCTGAGGAACGGCGATCCTATTTACGGGTATGTTGCCGAGAGCGGTTATTGGTGCGATGTGGGGAATCTCTCGGAGTACATGCGTGCGAACGCCGATGTTTTACAGGGACGTGTCGAAGTCGAAATACCAGCGAAGAAGCTCGAAGGCAATATCTGGTGTGAGGAGGGGGTTGAAATCGCGGATGATGCCCAATTGATCGGGCCAATCTACCTTGCCCATGACTGTAGGATCAAAGCGGGCGCGATTATTCACGGTCCGAGCACCATTGGCCATTACACCATTATTGACGAACGCGCGCAGGTTGATCGCAGCATCGTCTGGAATAATTCCTACATTGGGGAGCGAGCAGAATTGCGAGGGGCACTTGTCGGATCTTCGACTGGCATCAAGAGCAAAGCGGTTATGTTCGAGGGCTCGGTGATCGGTGATAACTCCATAATCCAGGAAGGGGCAATCATTCAACCCAATGTGAAGGTGTGGCCTGATAAGGAGATCGAGGCTGGCGCAGTTGTCAATACAAGCATTATTTGGGGTTCACAGGGGCGGCGCGGGCTCTTTAGCCGCTTCGGTGTCACCGGCCTGGTCAACGTTGACCTGACACCTGAATTTGCTACTCAACTGGGAGCGGCCTATGGGGCTATACTCCCCAAAGGCTCGGTCGTGTGCATCAATCGCGATTCGTTTCACCGCACACCGCGTATGATTAAGCGCGCGGTCATTGCCGGTTTACCTTCGGCGGGCGTCAATGTGCATGATATCAACCAGGTTCCTATTCCAGTAGCACGCTATATTATCCGCAATTCTGATGCAGTTGGCGGAATACATGTACGCCTCTCGCCTCATGACAAGCGGGTTATCGACATCAAGTTTTTCGACCAGTATGGCCTGGACATTAACAAGACTACTGAACGCAAACTAGAAAACCTCTTCTTCCGTGAAGATTTCCGCCGCGTCGATGTGGACGAGGTGGGAGCGATAGAAGTACTTGAAAACGCGGAGGTGGTGAATAGTTACCTGAAAGGATTCGCGAAGGTTGTCAATCATGACGTTGTGAAGAAACGGAAATTTCAACTGGTGGTAGACTACGCCAGCGGCAGCACCATTCAGCTCCTTCCGGGCATTTTCAATCGCCTGGGATGCGATCTGGTTGTATTAAACTCGAGTATGGATGACGCCCACTTCTCCCGTACCTTGGACGAGATAGAAAAGGACATGCATCGCCTGGCAACGATTACCTCCGGCCTGAATGCTGATATGGGGATACGTATTGACCAGGGCGGAGAAAACATCTCTGTCGTAGATGACCGTGGACGAGTTCTCGATGGAACCAGAATGTTGGCGGTAATGACTAGCCTGGTTCTGCGGCAGAATCGCGGAGCCTCGGTGGCGGCTCCTGTCACAGCGCCCAGCGCTCTGCAACATATCGCCAAACGCTATGAAGGGAATATTCAGCACACCAAAGTATTACGTCATGCAATGATGTCCGCAGCCGGACGCGACGGAGTTGTGCTAGTTGGTGATGGCCTGGGAGGATTTATTTTCCCCAGCCTCCACCCGGTCTTTGATGGAATGCTGGCTATCGCAAAGCTGCTTGAACTACTGGCGACCTTCAAGATGCGGCTTTCAGAGGTTGTGGATGATTTACCGACGTACTACCTGAGTAGCACACAGGTAACATGTCCCTGGGAGCACAAGGGTAAGGTGATGCGTATCCTGAGCGAGCAGTACAGAGAGCGTCGCTCGAAGCCAATTGATGGTATCAAGAT
>DMFQ01000448.1:4272-10166 GCA_003450555.1 Ktedonobacter sp. | reverse complement strand
CGGGAGGTGCGAAGTTTTCAGCAGCTTATCGATGGTGGACTTCTTGACGCGATAGGCCTGCCGTTTTCCTTTATGGGGCAACGTGATAGCTTCTAATACGCCGCTTTTGATCCATCTTCTGACGGTGGTATCATCTACGCGCAAGCGACGCGCGACTTCGCTCACGGTCAATAGTTCATCCATTTCCTCTACCATAGCAGTATCTCCTATGCCATTTAAAATGGTATTACGTCGAGCCATATAATCACCTTTACCTTGCTACTGAGCATCTGTTTATGCGAAAACGTAGCTACAAATAATAAATGCTCATTCTTTTTAATCTGAGAACAACAGCCATAAGGTATTTCAGCATTACTTATGACGTGCTACACTTATATAGTTATAACGTCAGTTTGTTCGCTTTTTCAAACATGCAAATTCTCAGTAGTCATAAGACGACAAAACGGAAAAAAAGTCACAACCCTGCCTGGTAGTAAACTAGACTATACATCTTGACTGAAACATACTAAAATGCAATAAACGTGAAAGTGGCACAATTTAGCAGATAAACCTCAAGACACGTACTTTTATTACTGATTTGGTAGCTTAGTATCAGAATAGGAATCAGAAAGGATACCTATGTCCAATATTACGTTAATTATGAGCGATTTTCACATTGCTGATGGCCATAGTATTCTTGATACCTTTGGTGATACGCAGCAAGCGGCCTTTGAAGGGCTGCTGACAGCGGCATGTAGTGCAGGGCCTCTAGGACATGCTGATGAAGTTGAGCTTGTCATCAATGGAGATTGCTTTGATTTTCTGACGACAGCGCCATACGACACCGGAGGGAAAAGTGATATCTCAACAAACCTGGAAAAGCTGAATAAGATCATCACCGCTCATACCCCTTTCTTTGCGGCTCTACGCCGCTTTATTGAGACGCCAGGACGACATATGACCCTTCTGGTAGGCAACCATGATATTGAACTGTGGTTTAAGCAGGTACAAGAGCATATTACTATAGCTATTTGTGGCGAGCACGTAAGTGAGAAGGTATCATTTTGCCCGACGCGCTTCTATCGGCCGCTACCTGATGTGTATATCGAGCACGGCAATCACTATGATTTCTGGAACCATACTATGCAGGAACTCTGGGACAACGAGGGACACCATCTTGATCTCAATCCGAGTACCATTATTTTACCTGTTGGCTCTCATTATTTCCAACACGCTGTCCATCCTGTCAGCATAAATTACGCCTACTTTGATCGTTTTGAACCATCAATGAATAGTATGCGGCAGATAGCGCTACTTTGTCTGCTCGACCCCGATATTATCGCGGAAACAGCAAAGTTGACAATGGAACTGTTTTCTGAGCCGAGAAAGGCCCTGGCTGCTCTTGCTTCAGGCGAAGAACGCGTTCCCGCCAGGCTGTTTGAACAGACGATGCTCGATTTTGCTGCTTTTCAACAAGAAATGGCGGATCGTAAGCCAGATTGGGTCGAGCCTGGAAACCTGGATAACCAGCAGGTAATGGCGGCGACGATGATTGAGTTCGACATGTTACGAGAGGCTCTAAAATTGCCGTTTGTTGAGGCTGTAGCAACGATCTGTACCCCGACAACATACCAAATGGGAGAGAGAGTGGCAGCGGGTATGCATGCTGTGCTCAAGCGTGATCCGACGCTGCGCTATGCCATCGCTGGTCATACGCATATGGTCCGCATTGATCTTGTCAACAATGGGGCACAAAGCTACCTGAACACAGCAAGTTGGTCGACACGTTTGGCAATGCCAGCTCCTGGAGAAGTTAATGATGCTTTAGTTGAATGGTTTCGTCACCCAGATTGGGAAAACGTACCACTGCGTGATGTAACACAATTCGCTTTTGCTATGATAAACTCCAGTGCAGAGGGGCCTTCTAGTGCCAGCCTCTGTGTCTGGGAAGGTGGTTTAAAAGGGAGCTACCGGGTATTGGCGTAGGAAGAGACAACAACAGAACAGGAGAGACTGGGCGGAGATGAATCTTACCAGAGCAGATATGCCTCCAAAGCCGGATCAGACTTAAAGGAATGATGTTATGACAACAAATCAAGTGAATGACCAGGAGCCAGAAGCACTCCCAGCAGTTCATGCAGATACAATCAATACGAAACGCAAGAAATTGGTGTTGATTGATGGACATGCCATCATTCACCGGGCCTTTCATGCTGTCCCTGAGACATTGACGAATAGTAAGGGTGAGCATGTCAATGCTACTTTTGGTTTCACTTCTATGCTCATGAAGGCTTTACTAGAGGAGAAACCAGATTATATAGCTATGACATTTGATCGGCCTTCACCGACCTTCCGGCATGAGCAATTTACCGAGTACAAAGCTCATAGACCAACGTTGCCCGATAATATGAGGCCACAATTTAAGCGTATACATGAAGTTGTTGAGGCATTTGGCATCCCAATCTATGAAAAAGATGGCTTCGAGGCAGACGATGTGCTGGGAACGCTCTCAGTGCAGGCAAACCAACAGGGTGTTGAAACAATTATCTATACAGGCGATATGGATACGCTGCAACTTGTCAACAACCACGTCATGGTCAAGGTAGCCAAACGAGGCATTTCCGAGATCACCGAGTATGACGAAGAGGGAGTAAAGGCTCGTTACGGATTTGAACCCGAGAAGTTGCCCGACTTCAAAGGGCTGGTTGGAGACAAATCGGATAATATTCCGGGAGTGCCGGGGATCGGCGAGAAAACGGCTGGCAAACTCATTGCTGACTATGGAAGCCTGGAGGATATCTTCGCGCATATAGATGAGTTAAAACCGAAAGAGCAGAAATTGCTGCGCGAGTATAGCGAACAGGCCAGGCAGTGTAAATTTCTTGCCACTATCGTGCTGGATGTGCCAGTACAACTCGATCTAGAGTCCTGCCGACCCGAACATATGAACCGGGACAAGGTGCTGGCAATTTTCCGCGAACTGGAATTCCGTACAATGGTGGAGAAAGTGCTGTCGCTCTTTCACCAACTGGGCGTCCCCTCAGCGGGAGAGGATAACGATGTTTCCGATGGCTACGAGAAAGAAAGAGGCTACAAGGAAGTCGTACGAGAGAAAGCTGAGCCAATCCCAGCGCAGGAAGAAGACTTATTGTTGGCCCCTCCTGTCGGCATTGTCCCTATCCTGACCCCTCCTTCGCCTCCTACAGCCAATACTGAAGTAATACAAGCCAATGCTCCTGTCAAAGTGGAGGTAGACAATGCTAACACGGGAAAAGAGAAGGGCAAGGACGGTGTCGGTGGATCAACGACATCGAATGATCCTGAACAATTAAATCTGTTTGGATTGGATGAGCCAACGCAGGAAGTGGTGCGAAAACTGCGCCTGCCCAGCCTGGGAGGTACCCCTGGTGAACCTCAAGGGACACCTATCCATATTGCTGACGAAACTGCAGCGAAAGCGACCAGTACGATGGTTGTGGATAGCGAAGATTCATTGCAGGTGCTCATCAAAAGCATGTATGACGCGGGGGCCTTCGCGTTGGATACTGAGACGACATCCGATGACCCGTGGCATGCAGACCTGGTTGGGATTTCGTGCAGCATGGCTGCCGGAGAGGCTTACTATATCCCGGTTGGACACACGCAGACCATCGAGGACCAGGCACCGGGCACACAATTACCAAAGGCATATGTCCTGGAAAAGCTACGCCGGGTCCTTGAAGACTCAACATTACAGAAATATTTGCATAATGCCAAGTACGATATGTTGATCCTGGCGCGCAATGGTATCACGCTGCGCGGACTGGTCTTTGACACGATGGTAGGGGCCTATTTAACCGATCCCGGTAGGCGAGGGTTGGGACTCAAAGACCAGGCTTTTCAGCGCCTGGGCATCGTGATGACACCCATTTCACAACTGATTGGCACCGGCAGCAAAATGATCAGTATGGCACAAGTGCCGATACGGCTCGCCGCGGATTACGCGGGGGCCGACGCCGATATGACTCTGCGGCTGGTCGAGCCAATAAAAAATGAATTACGCCGCCACAGTTTATTAAGCCTCTTCAATAATATTGAAATGCCGCTGTTGCCTGTCTTGCTCAAGATGGAAATGTATGGAGTGGCTCTTGATGCAGCGTTTCTGGCTGAATTAGAGAGAACACTCACTAAGCAGATTAGCGTGCTTGAACATGAGATTTATGATACTGTTGGCCATCATTTCAATATCAACTCAACGAAGCAGCTTGGCGAAATTCTTTTCTCAGAGCTGAAACTGCCTTCGGGCAAGAAGACAAAGACGGGCTTTTCCGTCAGTGTAGATGTGATAGAGGGTCTGCGGGGGAAACACCCGATGGTTGATCACTTGCTAGAGTATCGCCAGTTAACTAAACTCAAATCAACCTATGTTGACGGCTTACTGGCATTGATGGAACCTGTAACGGGCCGAGTGCATACATCCTTCAATCAGACAGTGGCTTCCAGCGGACGTCTTTCATCGAGTAACCCGAATCTGCAGAATATTCCTGTACGCACAGAGGTAGGACGGCAGATTCGCCGTGCTTTTATCGCTGATCCGAGTTTTGTCCTGCTCACCGCTGACTACTCACAGTTTGAGTTACGCATCCTGGCACATATTACGCATGAACCACGTCTGGTCGAGGCATTTAGTAAAGATGAGGATATTCATACGATCACGGCAGCCTCTCTCTTCAATATCCCTGCCGAAACGGTGACGAAAGATCAACGCAGGCTGGCAAAGACGGTGGTCTACGCGGTCCTTTATGGGCAATCGGCCTTTGGCCTGGCTCAAATTACTGGGATGAGCAATAGCGAGGCGACTGACTTCATCAAACGCTACCACGAGACTTTCCCGAACATCAAGAGCTACGTGGATAGTACGCTCAACCAGGCACGCATCCAGGGTTATGTCAACACTCTTTTTGGACGCAAGCGCTTCTTCCCTGAAATGCAGACGCTGCCCTTTAATGAGCGGCAGGCACTCGAACGTGAAGCTATCAATATGCCTATTCAGGGAGGCAACGCTGATCTCATCAAAATAGCGATGATTCGCATCCAGCACGCACTCGATGAGAAAAAGCTGAAGACGAGGATGATTATACAAGTGCATGATGAACTGGTCTTCGAGGTAGCTGTCGAGGAGCTTGAGCGGGTCAAGCGACTGATAAAAACGATGATGGAAGGGGTAGCCGCTCTCGATGTACCGATTAAGGTTGAGATGAAAGTGGGAAGGAACTGGTACGAGGCGGAACCAATGGAATAATTGGAATACTAGAAGGAGCAACATTTGTGCGATTATCGCGCTTAATTCAAAATTTACCACCGTATCACTTTGCTGATGCAAAGAAGAGGATCGCTGAACGCAGGGCAGCCGGTGTTGATGTTATCAGTCTCTCTATGGGCGATCCCGACTTGCCTGCACCGCAAGCGGTAATTGACCGCATGTGTTCATCGCTGCAGGATCCAGAGAACACGCGTTATCCAGAGTATTTTGGCATGCGTGCGCTCCACGAGGCAATCGCAGCCTGGTTTGAACGGCGCTTTGCGGTGCGCCTGACACCGGAACACAATATTTTACCGCTCCTAGGCTCAAAAGAAGGGCTGGCCTACCTTGGAGCAGCTGTACTCAATACCGGGGATGTTTCATTAATTCCAGATCCGTATTATCCCGTCTATATCACAGCAAGCACGAGCGTTGGGGCAGAACCATATATGCTGCCACTCCTGGAGCAGAATGGCTATCTCCCTGAACTGGACAAAATACCACAGGAGATACTCGCGAAGTCCCGTCTTCTCTGGCTGAACTACCCAAATAATCCGACCGCGGCCGGCGCTGACCGGCGTTTTTTTGAAGAGGCTGTTGCATTTGCCCAGCGTCATAACCTGGTTATTATCCT
>DMFQ01000448.1:0-4168 GCA_003450555.1 Ktedonobacter sp. | reverse complement strand
GGCGTTATAACCTGGTTATTATCCACGATATGGCCTACGCCGAGGTCTATTTTGATGATTTCCGTCCGCTAAGTATCCTACAAATTCCAGGCGCAAGCGAGGTAGCAGTTGAACTGCATTCACTGAGTAAGACGTATAATATGGCGGGCTTCCGTGTCGGGATGGTGGTGGGCAATGCCAACCTGGTAGATGCTGTAGGCCGCTTGAAGAGTAATATTGATAGCGGGATGTTCCGACCTGTGCAGTATGCAGCGATCGAGGCGCTACAATTGCCAGTGTCATGGATAGAGCAGCGGAATGCCATATACCGGCGGCGGCGCGATTTGCTGGTAGCGGGATGTAATGCGATAGGGATGCGCACGCAGGCGCCAGGTGCCGGTCTCTACGTCTGGGCAGCGATACCCGGAGGATTTACATCGCGGGATTTTGCCAACTGGCTCTTTGAAAAAACGGGTGTTTTTGTGACACCAGGCACGAATTTTGGTGATGCTGGCGAGGGCTATGTGCGCATTTCTCTTACCGCATCCGAAGAGCGAATCGAGGCGGCTCTGCAGCGGATGAGGACGGCTCTGCTAGAGTAGTTGGCGAGGCTCGAGCTATCCCGTGTAAGTGCCCTGGTTAAGAAATGCACCTGTAGGAAATAACAAGGGGAACATATTTTATGGCAAGCGAACCAGATATGGGAGAGATAGAGCAAGTGCCAACTACTGCCTGGCATCTATTTGTCGAGCGGGATATTTGTTCAAACGTGCAGGAAGGGCTTGACCATGAATGGCTGGCCACTAATGGTTTGGGGGGCTATGCTGCTGGTTCCATAGTGGGAGCGACGACGCGCAGCTATCATGGACTCCTGGTAGCAGCACTGCGTCCCCCTGTCGAGCGCACAGTTCTGGTGACGAAAATAGATGAAACGGTTGAATTCCCCGATGGACACACGCTGAAGTTGGGCGTGAATGAGTATCAGGACGGCACCATCGATCCCCAGGGATATAACTACCTGACTAAGGTTGGGCTTGAAGGCGACATTCCCTTTTTTATGTATGCGCTGGGAGATATGCTGACGCTGGAGAAACGTGTATGGATGGAGTATGGCCAAAACACGACATACGTGCAATATATGCTACACGGATCGTTTGACGAGGAAAGTGAAAAAAGTGCTCATAAAATGACGCTGACCTTGTACCCTTTCTGTCTGCATCGCGATCATCACAGCACAACCCAGGGATCTCATGACTGGCATTTCCTGGTAAAGAACGAGGGAAACTGCTGTCGAGTACGCGCTTACGAGGATGCTGCCACTGTTACGATGATCGCAGAACCGGAGGCATCTTTTACCACCACAGGCGAGTGGTACTGGAATGTACTCCATCGGTGTGACCAGAAGCGCGGGCTTCCCGACCACGAGGATGTTTATCAGCCGGGATATTTTCGGATTCAGCTCACTCCTGGAAAGCGCATAACGCTAGTGCTCAGCACTGAACGCGAGTCGACAGGTGAATTTGGTAGACAGCAGCATGAAGAAAGTGTAGGACAGGCTCTACTGCGTCATCATCTCCGTAGCAAACAACTCCTGGCGGTAGCTAATCCCTCAGTAATCAATTTGTCGCAACAAGATCCTGTTCTAGCACGCCTGGTTGTTGCCGCCGACCAGTTTATCGTAGCACGCCCTGATTATACGACGGACACCACGACAGGGAAACCGGCTATCCACCTGGCACCTGATAGAAAAACGGTGATCGCTGGATATCCCTGGTTCACGGACTGGGGGCGAGATAGTATGATCTCGCTGCCAGGATTGCTGTTGAGCACGGGGAGATATAGCGAGGCGCGAGGTCTGCTAAGGGCCTTTACATCTTTTACCCAAAATGGGCTCATCCCGAATCGTTTTCCAGACAGCGGTGAAGCGCCTGAATATAATACAGCAGATGCAACATTGTGGATGTTCCATGCGCTGAACATATACCTGGGAGCAACAGGAGACTGGCCCTTACTGAAAGAACTCTTCCCGACGCTCTGTAGTATTATTGACTGGCATATACTTGGAACAAGCTACGGTATTGGGATGGATCCGCAAGATGGCTTGCTTCATGCCGGAGTAGTGGGAGTGCAGTTGACATGGATGGATGCTAAAGTTGACGATTGGGTCGTCACGCCGCGCCATGGGAAGCCTGTCGAGATCAATGCGCTCTGGTACAGCACACTCAGTTTAATGGAGAGTTGGGCAGTCCGTCTTTCTACTGATGCGACACAGTATAGTCAACTGCGCTCTCAGGTTCGCCAGAACTTTGCCGCGCGCTTCTGGTACGAAGAAGGGAGCTATCTCTACGATGTAGTCGACGTCGAGGGGAGAGCAGGAGAGAACGATGCCGCGCTGCGCCCCAACCAACTATTTGCCGCGTCACTGACGCGCGACCTCCTTTCTGATGCCCAAACACGGTGCGTATTGCAGCAAGTGACAGAACATTTACTCACGCCTGCCGGTCTACGTTCGCTCAGTCCAGATGACCCGGCGTACCACCCTCATTTCAATGGAGGTCGCAAGCAACGCGATGGGGCCTATCATCAAGGCGCCGTGTGGCAATGGCTAATTGGGCCGTATATTGACGTCCACCTACGCGTCCATAATGACCAGAACGCATTACGCGCGCTGCTGCAGCCGATCATCAAGCAGTTATGGAGCACCTGCCTGGGAACGATCAGTGAGATAGCGGAACCAGAGCCGCCCTTTGCAGCCGCGGGGTGCTTTGCACAGGCGTGGAGTGTGGCTGAGATACTGCGCTCCTGGTTGTTGACCGCAGAGTAACGTCACTGAACGCGTATCACAATCGCACTGATATTGCCATCACCACCTGCAAGGTTGGCAGTATCAACAAGGGAATGGGCCATACTTTGAGGATCAGTGCCGCGACTCTTTACCAGCAGTTCCCTTAAGCGTTCATCTGGAAGCATATGCCAGAGGCCATCAGTACAGAGCAATATGAGATCGTCCACGGCGACCTCACATTGAAAGAGGTCTACAGGTATGCGGCCAGCTTGCCCGAGGTAACGATAGTGACGTTTGCGCTTTGGGCTGCTACTCACTTCATCAGGCTGCAGAAGTCCAGCTTCGACCAGCCTGGCTGCCAGTGTGTGATCCGTCGTCAATCGACGCAAGCTGTTGTTTCCATTGAGATGATAGGCGCGGCTATCGCCGACACTCGCTACATAGAGATGGCGCCTATAAATCATTGAGACGGTTAATGTGCTGGCCATAGTGGTTTCGTAATCGGCATTGCAATGATAAACCACCTGATTCGCCTGCTGAACGCCCTCTCTCAACCACTGCTTTAGTAGTTCGTCTGATGAGGAGAAGGGATGAGAGAGTGTAGAAGCGCTGTTTGTACCTGGAGTTGACGACGCGTTTCCGCGAGGGGTTCTGAACGACGAGGAACTCGATGAAGCCGAGAGCAGCGGAACAAGGACATCTGCGACCGTTTCGATGGCCATCCGGCTGGCTTCGTGTCCTCCAACCGACTTACCCTGCGGACCACGTAATCCATCTGCGACCGCAAAGAGGCTAAAGGGCTGGGGAGGCGGAGCAAGGTTGACACATAAGCCTTGCAGGATCAGTAGCATATCTTCATTCTCTTCCGTAGCGTAGCGACGACCTACGTCACTGACATAACCCACCTGACAGACTTCGGTCACCATGGGAGAAGTGTCCTCCAGGCTATGTCCACAGTGACGGCAGAAGCGCGAGCTACTGCGATTCTCTTGTCCACAGAGGCCACAAGGGTTCTCAGGAATGATGGTACGCACTATTACATTGGCATTACCTGAAGAAATATGAATAGTAGGCATGTCGGATAGGAGCGGTGACTTTAGTGCAGTACAAAACGCGTCGGCAAATTCCCTGGCAGTACTGTAACGCATTGAAGGCTCGATCTCCATTGCGCGCTCAATAACAGCGTCCACAGCCTGAGGAACCATAGGATTGAGCTTACTTGGTGGAGGAAGTTCGGCGGCGCGACTGCGCACGACAGCCTGAAAGGGGAGGAGACCTGTCAATAACTGATAGGCTACAACACCCATCGAATAGATATCGCTGGCCGGAATGGCCTTTCCATGTTCCTGCTCGGGAGCAACGTAGTGTTCTGTTCCAACAGCCCAGCCCCTCTGTGTAAGAGCC
>DMFQ01000018.1:4560-6344 GCA_003450555.1 Ktedonobacter sp. | reverse complement strand
GGCGTGGTATTTGATGAAGCTGTTACCGTGGCTTCAATGGCCGTGGCGGTTGCATTCAAGGATGTGACCACAGTATTGCCGGTTTGTTTTATGCCCTGGTAGACGGCGAAGGAGATGCCAACACAGGCAAGAATTAACACAATCGCAATGATGCCGAGAATCAGGCCGAGGCGACTGCGGCGTTTGGGTGGTGGCTGTGTGCCATACATCCCTCCTTGTTGGGACTGGGGGGCCACGGGGGCGTAACCAGCCTGCTGCTGGTTAGGTGCTCCATAGTAGTTCTGCTGTGGAGGAGGGGGAGACGCATAAGGATTTGATGCATCGTAGGGATTAGGGGGTGGAGTTCCATAGGATGGGGAGCCATAGGCCGTTGATGGAGGGGGTGGCGTTCCACCGTAGGGCTGTGCAGGTATAGTCGGATCATATTGTGGTGGGTTGCCGGAACCAGGCTGAGATGAGGCAACGGTGGGGTCATACTGCGGTGAACTGCCCGGTCTGGCTGCATTATACGGAGTAGGCGTGCCACACAAAGGACAGGCAGTTGCTCCTTGTGGAAGATTGGCGCCACACGAAGTACAATTCATTAAGAGACCTCCTGAAAGAGCTAGCTAATCTTATCCGACCCTTCGAGAAGAAGGAAAACGGATACTTAAAAATGTAATGCTAGCATATCATGCTTCTCATTTTCTGCCAAGATGTTCTCATCATTATTTAAGGGGTGACGGTAAAATTGACATGTTGTGCCAGTAGTTTGTCGGAGCATGTAGTTGTACTGGCCCAGTAGATTTCAACGAAGGCTGTACCTGCTCCGCCATAGATGGCGTAGGAATAGCCTGCTTTAGCATTTGCGGTAACGGAGAAAGGGAATTGGGTGACGTTTTTATTGTTCAGATACCAGTACAGACAGACGGCGCCATTTTTGTTGTCAGGGTGAATGTTGAAGGTGACATACATTTTTTGGTTGACCTTAAATGTTGTTGTTGCATGTAAGGGCTGAGCGGTATTCATATTGACGGTGCTGGCCATCTGGGAATTATCGATATATTGTTGACCGGGAAATGCTCCTGTGGTTGCGGATGGCACAATCTTTGGGGAAGGTGCTGCTGTGAGAAGAGTTGATGGGGTATTTTTCGTAACCACTGGTGCTGTTGTGTAAGAATTTGCTGAACTGGAGGGAGGGAGTCCGATTGCCATGAAATAGACCAGGATAAGGATCAGTCCACCTGCGAATACACACAGACCTGCCACTATAAAACCGAGGTTACTCGCATGTCGTGTTTGTGGCCGTAATGCGGGCGTCGGTGCTGAGAGTGCGGAATAGGTTGCTTCAGGAGTGCGATTGGTCGCTCCGTATGGGGCATTGTTCTGGTGTAGCTCAGCTTGCATGTTTATGGGCGCTGGCGTTGGTGCTGATTGAAACAACTGACCTAGTTGTGGAAAAGGGGCTTGCTCAGGGAATGAGAAAGGAATCTGCTGTTGTACGACAAATTTTGGGTTAGAGGTTGTGGAGTTGTGGCATCGAGGACAAGGCATGTTGGTATTAGTTGGTGAAAGTGGAAAACCACAAGTTGTGCATTTCATCGCAGGGTCCTTATATGCGTATGGCTACATTGTTCCTTTTGGGGAAGTCTTCGGGCTTTCCCTCGCTCTGATCATTACTTTTCACAACGAACGACTGTTGGTAAAGTAAGTATGAGTTTTCTAAATTGGCTATTGAGTAGTTGAAGCAGGGTGGGGCTTGCCTCCACCCGTACATTCATGAGCAGGGTGGAGGCAAGCCCCAC
>DMFQ01000018.1:0-4476 GCA_003450555.1 Ktedonobacter sp. | reverse complement strand
AAGCCCCACCCGTACATTTTAGCGACGTGAGTGCTGAAGAGGGCTGCCTCCACCTTACAATAGGCGTAGGAACAGACCTTGAGTTGTCAGGGGTTTGGCTTGACATCGTTCTCTAGCCCATCTACAATGAGATGGTATTTTCTAGAATAGTCAGCAGGGCAAGGAAAAACGTGATACAGGGTAGCGAAGTGGATCAAATACTGTCACAACATATAGACAGGTTGAGAGTCTGCTTACAACGTGCCTCAGGTGAGAGTGAGGGACCGGAAGAAGGTAGTGATGCCTGGTTACTACTTGAAGCTCTTATTGGCAACGACGACCTCACACTTTTCGGGCGTTTTGAGCAATCAGGCCATTGGCTAGCAATGCAGGGAGGAAAGTTAGATGTGCGGTTACAAGCTTTGCAGCATTATATTGATGCACTCGCGCCTGAGTTAAAAGACCTCTTTGACCAGGTAGCTGTTGCTTCCGAGCAAGAGAGGCAGAAATTGCTCATTGATGCGACTTCCCGTCTGTATCAACTCCAGTCACGAGCGATGCTAGCCCTCACTCGTGGCTATCAAGGTGTGATGGATCAGACTGCGCTTGAGCGAAGCTTATTGGCCCAACAAATTGAACAACGTTTTCTGGCACTGCAGCGCATTAATGGCGTTAGTAATTCCACCATGGATTTGGATCAAACCCTCGAAGTAATCACGAAGGTCGTGACAGAGGAATTGAAAGCTGATCTTTGCACGATCTTTTTCTATGATGAACTCCAGCGCATGCTCACACTGCGTGCGACGAGTGGGCCGCGCCCATTGGGTGGAATGCATTTTACATTGCGACTCGGCGAGGGTTACAGTGGGTGGGTCGCGGACAAGGGCCGCCCGCTGCTTGTGCGTGATGCTCTGTCCGATCCACAATTTGTTACTGAGGTACGCACATATACCACTGAGTATCATGGGTTAATGGCTATCCCGATTATCTTCTTTGGCACTACCGAGCGCCTGATCGGTGTCATCAGCGTACAATCAGCCGATATGAGAGATTTTACCAATGCGGAGAGGAACTTTGTAGAGGTTGTAGCGGGCATCGTGGCTATCAATATTGAGAATGGGAGACTTTATGAGCAGACGGATGAGCAGTTGCGGCGTAAAGTTCACGAATTAGCTACGATGCACCGAGTCTCTTCGATCATTGCTTCGACCCTCAATCTGGATGAAGTGCTGCAGATTATTGCTACGCAGGCCGTTCATCTCTCCGGGGCGGAACGTTCTTGTATTTTTGAGTTGGACCCGGAGAAGCAATTGTTACAGGTGGTAGCGCATTATGGTTTGAATAGCGCGCTGGTACGAGGATTACAGCTACAGGTTGGTCATTGTTGTGCTGGACGCACGGTGCAAACGGGCCGACCAAGTATGGCAGTTGATTGTTTCCATGGCGATGAGCATTGTTTTATTTCACAAGACCCTATTGTTTCCGCGGAGATTCATTCGGTATTATGTGTTCCTTTGCAGGTAAAAAGGAAAGTATTGGGTTGTATCTGCATTTATAGTAGTCACCGTCATATGCTTTCGCATGAACAGATGCAGCTTGTTATTACGTTTGCAAACGAAGCGGCCATTGCGATAGAAAACGCGCGACTCTACGAGGAGACCCGGCGTGGGCTTGAGTTAAAGTCAATATTATTACGAGAGTTGCATCATCGCGTCAAAAACAACCTGGCTACGGTTGCGGGGATACTCTCCTTACAGCGCCGACGCACTAAATCTTCTGAAGTGCGCTATATTCTGGCGGAGAGCGTCAATCGCGTACAAGGGCTGGCGGCGACCCATGATCTTCTCGCGCATGAAGATGTGAGCGAGGCGAAGGTTGAAGACATAGCGCGGAAAATTGTGGGGGTTGCCAATGCCAATCTGCGACCTCCGGAGAAACACATCACTTTTGAAGTTGAGCCTTGCCCAATTGTCATTCCTTCGCGTGCCGTCACTATCCTGGCGTTGGTGCTCAATGAAATGGTTTCAAATGCGATCAAGCACGGAATGACTGGCCTGACAGAAGGAACTGTCACGCTTCGCGGGCATGAAGAAAATAACATTGTCACCGTGCAAGTGATCGATACGGGCACGAAACTGAGGCAGTGGGAACCAGGGGAGGAAGAAAGTGGTGAAGGTTTAGGGCTTTCGCTGATCAAAAATCTTATTGGCGACCTGGGAGGCAACTTTACCCTCAGGCGTGAAGGGGAAAAGGGTCACACTGTGGCTGAAGTGCGGTTTCCCCTGGTGCGAAAGCGCAGCCAGATAGTTGGAGCGTCCGCGGAACCCCAGAATCCTTCTACACCCGAAATGTATGAACAGGAATAGATTGAGGTTGATCGATGCATTGCGCTACAGCGTGACGAGTTTGTCTATTGATGTTTGTGAAGTGGTTGCCCACATTTAAAGCAAAAGCGATTATTCGCTGGATTTTGCGCGCCGCAGATCCTGCATTGATTGAGTGGGAAGCCACAGGCGGTACAAAAGCGTGTTTGAGATTTATTGAAATGCCGACATTGCGGGCAGATAAAAAGAGGTATGGTAGCGACTCGACTGGGATCGGTATATTCTATGAGTTTGTTACCCTGTTGATCATTGCCACCTGGCAGCGAATGGACTGCGCGTTCGAGAGCAGCGGCCATGTCATTTGCTAGTTGGTAACGATGCGCGGGATTTTTCATAAGGGCGGTAATGATAACCTGTGAGACAGCGGGATCTAGCGCGGGATTGATTGCATTTGGATGGGGTGGCGCCTCGTAGATGTGGCTGTGGGCGAGGGCCGGGTAGTTGTCTCCCATGAAGGGGAGGCGTCCCGTCAAGGCTTCAAACAGCATTACACCGAGGGCGTAGATATCTGCCCGTCCATCGACCGGGCCTCCCTGGCACTGTTCAGGCGACATATATTCTGGTGTCCCAACTCCTGCCCCCTGACGAGTCAATTCTTTTGTGCCAGCAAGCACTTTAGCAATGCCAAAATCAGAGAGGATCGGGCGCCCTGTGCGATCCATCAAGACGTTAACGGGCTTGACGTCGCGGTGGATAATGCCATTTTCATGCGCATATGAGAGGGAACTGGCAAGTTGGATGAAGATGCGCTTAGCTTCCAAAACATCCATCTTTTGATTGATGGCTTGCAGTTGATCCAGCCGGTGTTTCAGTGTGCCACCATCGACTAACTGCATTACTATATAGAGATTCCCCATGTACTCATCGGCATCATGTACTGTTACAATATTGGGATGTGTGAGCCTTGCGACAAGGCGAGCCTCCAGATTGAAGCGTTCAACAAAGTTGCGATCAGCGGCAAACCAGGGTGGAAGAACCTTCACCGCAACTTCCCGGTCAAGGTTCTCCTGGCGTGCCTTGTAGACACGCGCCATGCCTCCCTGGCCAAGCTGAGCCAGGATTTTATAGTTTCCAAGCGTCGCACCGATCAGATCGTCTTGTTGCACGATATGCTCATGGGCGAAGAAGCAGTACTGGTATGCGCTTCGCCCTTCCTCCTCATCCTCGTTAGGCGCTGTCGAGTACGCGCTTCAGTTGTTAACGCCTGGCGAAAACTAAGACAGTCTGACCCAACTGTATTTTATCTCCCTCCTGGAGGGGAAAGGTTTGATATTTATTGACCAACTGACCGTTCACTTTGGTTCCATTGGCACTGCCTTCATCTTTCAAGGCATAGTTTCCATTGCCGAGGCTGAGTATCTTGGCGTGAAGGCGTGATACGGCTAGATCTTCAAGGAAGATGTCACTTTCGCGGCTGCGACCTATACTTAGTTCTTCCTTGCGTACTTCGTAGACTCGTCCTGGCTCTTTGCCTTCTTCGACGCGTACAGTGCCAAGGGATCCCTGGGGACCACTGGGGCGGAGCATCGTCCTATCGTTGTCATTAGAGCCAAAGAGTGGTGCAGCATCTGGTTGTGAGCCAGGAGTGCCAAAGCCCTGTTGTCCCTGGGCTGAACCCTGTTGCCAGGATGGCATAGCAGTGTTAGCGTTATTGGCTACAGGAGGCTGTGAAGAAGCCGGTTGCTGGAAAGGTTGTTGTCCCCAGGCAGGAGGTTGTGCCTGGGCGGACTGGGCCCAAGGATCATTGGAGGCTTGAGGTTGTCCAGGTTGTGGCCACGATTGCCCGGAACCGCTGCCACCATAGGCGGTAGGGGCCTGCTGTTGTGAAGGTGAGTTGTTGGGTGAGCCCCATACCGAAGCTCCCTGTTGTGGCGTAGCCTGCGGTGCAGCTTGCTGTTGCGCCCACGGGTCTTGTGATGGTGCTGATTTTTGAGGCATGAATGTTGCATCTGAACCCCATTCAGCTGGCTGCTGAGGCGCAGGGGACTGGGCCCCCCAGGCACCAGGCTGTTGCTGAGCAGGGGTTTGAGCGCCCCAGGCATTCGCGGCTGGCTGCTGCTGTTGTGCTGGATTCTGGGCTCCCCAAGCGGCAGGTTGCTGTTGCTGAGCCGGA
>DMFQ01000002.1 GCA_003450555.1 Ktedonobacter sp. | reverse complement strand
AACGGTCTGCAGAATAATGGTGTCGCCGGGTGCCTCAAACATTTTCCGGGGTTGGGCGCTATTAGCTCTGATCCCCATAAAGGATTACCTGCCGTCGATCGGAGTATGGCGGACTTGAACGCTATTGACCTCGCCCCCTATAAATTGATGATTCGAAGTGACCAACCGGCCATGATCATGTCTACCGATGTTCTGATGTCGGCCATCGATCCAACACTGCCCGCCGAACTTTCACCCAGCGCCATCAATGGTGTCTTGCGCACCCAATTGGGCTACAACGGTGTCGTGATCACCGACGGCCTCTACATGCGTGGCATCAGCGAGAAGTGGTCCCTCAGCCAGGCTGCGGTGCTCTCTATCATCGCCGGAAACGATATGATCGAAGGCCCCTATACACCTGACCTTGTTGCAAGTGTCGTGACTGCCCTCAAGCAAGCTCTCCAGCAAGGTACATTGACGATGGCTCGTGTTAATCAGGCGGTAGAACGTATTCTGCTGTTGAAAATTCATTTCGGCATGATCAAGATGTAAGATTGCCCTACATCCCAAATTTATTTGATGAATACCTGTAGCACCCACAATCCTACCATGCCACCAACGATAGTCAAAAGAACGTTCCTTGTTCGCCAGGCAATAAGCGCTGCCAAGTATCCCCGCGAGCAAGCGAGTGTTGCTTGCAGAGAGATCTAGTCTGTTTCCATACAGAAACAGCGCGGGAAGAATGATGGCTGAAAGGACAGCAACAGGCACGAAACGTAATGTGCTCTGGAGGAATGGTGGCATCTCTCGTCTGCCAAAAAACGTGATAAACGACAGGCGAATGCCATATGTCAACAATCCAATGCAAAGGAGTATCAGCCAGAGCGTAAGTGAAGTCATCATTCCTCCCCCTTTTCTGTATGTTTCCCTTGTGTAGCCATCGGCGGTTCGGCATGGGAACTTATTTGACTCATCTCTTCTTCCTTGTGGCTCCTGGGTCGTTTGTTGTTCCTAGAATCCAGGAATATGCCAATGCTGATACCTACAACGGTCGCGACGACCAGTCCCAACTTGAATGGCATTCCCGCGGCGAAAATCGCTATTATCCCTGCCGTTGCTGCAACTGCTGTTCCAGCGCGATCTTTAAGTGACGGAACGACCAGCGCGATAAACGTTAGCGGAAGTGCAAAATCTAGCGACCAGTTCGCAGGAATCTGGGTGCCAAGTACAATGCCAACTGCTGTACTTATCTGCCAGGTACACCATAATGCCAAACCTGCTCCAAGAAAATACCAATGTTTCCTGGACATATCGCCAGGCTTTTGATAATGAATGATGGCAACCGCGTAGGCTTCGTCGGTCAATAAGTACGCCAGTATCAATCTCCAGCGGGTGTTCAGCTGTTTGAGGTAGGGCGTGAGGGACGCGCTGTAAAGAGCATGGCGCAGATTGACGATGAATGCCGTGAGGATAATGATGCCCGCTGGCACGTTCGCTCCAATGAGCTGTGTTGTAATAAATTGTGCCGAACCGGCAAACACGATGAATGACATCGACTGCCCTGCTATGACAGGAATGCTGGCGCTCCGCGCCGAGACCCCATAAATCAACCCAAAAGGGGCGGCTCCCATCAGGATGGGTATTACGTTTTTGATTCCTGCGAAAAATTCAGAACGTTTTGTTGTCATAATAGTATTGATGATAGTGTTTGCAGATCATCTATCACACCTGTTAACCCTTCCTGGAACAGAAAAGTGGGACCGCCAAAGCCAATAATAGTCGTTTGTAATATCATACGATGTTCGCCTGCAAAAGACACCAACCATTACAGCACAACGAAAGTGAAGCTATACCAGCCATTTTTCTGCTAGCGCCTTTTCTGCTGTTCACCTGAGCGTTCATATTAGGCGATTCAGACGCATACTGTCCGAAAACCGCTAGCAACACATGGCTCTTTCGCGTATTATGGAGGTATGAACACAACCCCTATTTACAAGGATTTTGATGTTTGCTAAAGAAGGACAAGAAAGATGACTACTACACCTGAAAACGTCTACTGGAGTACCGTCGAGTTTCAAAGCTGGAAGCTGTACCTTGCTGCAACGAGTAAGGGACTGTGTTGTCTTATCTTCCCTAATGAGTCGTTCGACACGCTCGCACATTGGGTGGACTCACACATCCCACATGCCCGCTTAATGGAAGATGAAGAGGCGTTGGACATCTATAGGAAGCAAGTCCTCGAATATCTCCAAGGGAAACGTACAGCCTTTACTTTCGCGCTAGATTTTCGCGGAACGCCATTTCAAGTCTCTGTCTGGCAAGCCTTGACTCGTATCCCTTTCGGCGAGACGCGCAGCTACACTGACATTGCCGAGGTCGTACAACGTCCAAAAGCCATTCGTGCCGTCGGCGCGGCCAACGGTGCCAATCCAATTCCCATCGTGGTCCCCTGTCATCGCGTCATCGGCAAAAACGGAAGCCTCACCGGCTTTGGAGGCGGATTAGACGTCAAGGAAGAGCTGTTACGCTTTGAAGGAAGAGGAGGCTTGCTCCCCTCTCCTACACTCCAAACTCATACAACTGCTCAAACTGTAAATTCAGGTCATTAGTCGCCTGCCACATCGACATCAGTGCCCTGCGCACATTGCGCGCGGCGCAGGGTGGCAGATCATCCTGTGCCGCCAGCTTCTTAAGCTCTTCATATACACTCATTAATGCTCGCTCTTGTTCCGTAAGCGGTTTACCCAGCAGATCAGTATCGGACGTAGCCATGCTATTTGCTCCTCTGTATATTGGGGCCTGGTGTAATTATACTGTGTCCTACTGCAATTAATATTGTGCTACCGGACGAGCATCAACCAGGCGTTTTGCCTTGAGTTCAAAATGCGGCAGTACCCCGTAATCCATGCGCTCAATATTGAAGCGGAGACCTTCGTGTGCATTCGCCAGGTCTTTGGCTAGCTTATGTTGGAGCACAACCCACTCTGTTTCGTGCCCAGGTTTGAGTTCGAGTTTAATCGTAATCTCGTCCTGGACTTCTTCCTTGCGCCAGATATAGATTTGAAATTCGTCAATGGCAATATACTCGCGGATAATCGCTTCTACCGCGCGCGGATAGACGTTCGTGCCCCTGATAAGCTTCATGTCATCCCAGCGACCCCTGATACCGCCGCTGTAGAGATCCCAGGTGCGCCCGCATTTGCAGGTGCTGGCAGGTACCTTCATCACCATATCCCTGGTGCGATAGCGGATAAGGGGTATGAAGCCGCGCCCGAAGGAGGTCACGACACGTTCTCCTAGTTCGTTATAACCCACCGGCTCGTCAGTTGAGGGGTTGAGTACCTCTTCAATGAAATGATCCTCGATGATATGCGTGCCGCCAGACTGGTGCGAACACTCGAATATCATGATAGTGCCGATCTCGGTCATGCCAGCGGTATCACCGCATTTCGCGCCCCAGGCCTCTTCTAGCTGCTGTTTTACCGCCGGTATCGAGCCTGCAGGCTCGCCAGAAAGAATGAGTTTGTTGACTTTGCCTTCTTTAGCCAGGTCAATACCCATCTCCTTAGCCTTTTGCCAGAGATGCAGTGCGTAGGTGGGTGTAGAGCAGACCGTCGTGGCTCCCATCTCAATAATTTGATTGATGCGTGCCTCGGTTGTCTGAGCACCACCAGGAATCACCAGCGCTCCCATCTTTTCGCACGCATAGTGAGCGCCCCAGAAACCAATGAACGAGCCATAACCAAAGGCGAAATAGACGATATCTTCAGGGCGAACGCCAAATCCCCACATACCGTAGCACCACATTTCAGCGATCCAGTCCCAGTCTTTCATACTGTCGAGCACGCGAATGGGAGTTCGCCCCGTCGTACCCGAGGTGAGATGGTAACGGATGGCGTTCTTTTGGTCGGTAGCGAGTATATCACCAAATAGAGGCTTCTCTAGCAAGGACTCCATCCACTCTTCCCTTGTCATAAAGGGAATGCGGTGTACATCGTCCAGAGTTTTCAGTTGCTCCGGTTTGAAGCCCGCCGCGTCAAACTTGCGCTGGTGAAATGGCGTGGTGGCGTAGGCCCACTCACATAAGCGGCGCAGCTTAAGCAGTTGCAGTGCCTGTAATTGCTCGCGTGGTAGCGTTTCATTTTTAGGGTTCCAAAACTCTGAATAGGCCATAGATATCTCCTCCTTGAGCGCTTGAACGGCGATGGTCACTTTGACCTATGATGGTCTTGTTTATCGAGCGTGCCCGACAAGTTCGCGGGCGATGATAAGGCGTTGAATATGGCTGGTTCCCTCGTAGATTTGCAAGCCCTTGATGTCGCGATAGTAGCGTTCTACAGGATATTCATTCGAATAGCCACGATTGCCGTGCATGAGTACAGCTTCCGACGCCGCTTTCATGGCAGCCTCTGTCGCGAAGAGCTTGGCTATGGATGTCGCCTTTGTGGTTGGTAGACCCTGGTCTTTCGCCCAGGCGGCGCGATAGACAAGCAGTCGCGCCGCCTCAACATCGGCGGCCATATCGGCCAGGGTAGCCTGGATCATCTGGAAGTCCGCGACGCGCTGCCCAAACTGGCGACGATCTTTGACGAATGCAATGCTGGCATCAAGGCAGGCCTGTGCCACACCGACGGCTCCCGCGGCAACACCTAGCCGACCGCGATCCAGGGCAGACATCGCGACCTTAAAGCCCTCCCCTGCTGCACCCAGGAGGGCACTTTTCGGTACGCGGCACTCCTTAAATGTAATATGCACGTGCTCTGATGCGCGATGGCCCAGTTCCTTGCCTCCCATCGGTGCGCGTTGAAAACCGGGCATATCTGTCTCAACCACAAAGGCACAAATACCTTTATGGCGCGCCGAGCGGTCCCGGCTGGCGAAAACGATGGCGACATGAGCGCTGATGCCATTGGTAATCCAGATCTTCTCGCCATTGAGAACGTAACTGTCTCCTTCTTCCCTGGCGGTCGTCTCCATGCTCGCCGCGTCGGAGCCGGCATTTGGCTCGGTTAAAGCGTAACAACCGATCCACTCGCCAGTTGCCAGGCGCGGCAGGTAGTGGCTTTTCTGTTCCTCGCTGCCCCAGTCGCGGATGCACAGGGAGACCAGGCTGGTATGCACGGTCAGGAAACCACGCACAGAAGAATCGGTTCTTCCCAGTTCCTCGCAGAGTAGGGCGTAGCTCACGTAGTCCATGCCAGACCCACCATATTGCGGCTCAATTGGACCAGCCAGGAAGCCTAGTTCACCCATACGCTTCACCAGGTGTAGAGGAAATTCTCCCCTCTCGTCGGCCTCCCGCGCCACCGGGGCTACCTCTTGTTCCGCGAATTCTCTGGCGCGAGCCTGGACGCGTTTCTGTTCTTCTGTTAGCTCAAAGTTCATATGCTATCCTCTAGAGATTTACTCTTCCGCGTCGATGACTGCAATGCCCTCGATCTCGATCAATGCCTCGTCCTGAAAAAAGCGCGAAATCTCAAACAGTGCTGTCGCGGGATAGTAGTCGCCAAAGAGGGATTTGTGTATCACCCCCAACGGCTTAAGATGCGCAAGATAATCGTCACGATCACGCACGAAAATATTGATCTTTGCGATATCTTGTATCTTTCCACCAGCCGTTTCGACCACTGCCTTAAGATTGCGCAACACCTGTTCATACTGAGCAACCAGGTCTCCTGGTGCGACAATTCGGCCCTCCGAGTCACTAGCAGTCTGCCCCGACAGGAAGAGCAAGCGCCCACCCGTCACCAGGATACCGTGACTGAATCCTCTAGGACGCGCCAGGGTCGATGGATTTATACTATCTTTTCCCATTAAACCTACCTTCCCGTGAACGTTGGCTTTTCCTTTGCCTTGAATGCTTCATAGAAGCGCCGGTGGTCCTCGCCCATCAGCATCAGCGCCTGTGCTTGCGCCTCAGCTTCGATGGCAGAGACAAGATCCATGTTCAGCTCGCGGTTCAGCATCTGCTTGGTCATCGAAATCGCCAGGGTTGGCCCCTGGGCCAGGCGCCTGGCCCACTCGTGAGCCTTCGGCAGCAGTTCTGCATGGGGAACGACCCGGTTCACCAGTCCATAGCGTTCGGCTGTGCTGGCATCGATGGTGTCGCCGAGCAGGAGCAGTTCAAAGGCCCGGCCCATGCCAACGATGCGCGGTAATAAATAACCTGCTCCCATGTCGGCTCCCGTCAAACCGACCTTTGTGAAGAGGAAGGCAAAGCGCGCTTTCTCCGAGGCGATGCGCAGGTCGGAGGCCAGCGCAATGGCCGATCCCGCTCCGGCAGTCATACCATTGAGCGCTGCGATGATGGGTTTTTCCAGCAGCCGCATGTTCTGTACGACTGCCCCGGTCATGCGCGTAAATTCCAGGTGCCCCTTCATGTCGCGCTTCAGCAGTTCGCCAATAATCTCGTGAACGTCGCCGCCGGAACAGAAGTTGTCGCCCGCGCCAGTCAACACGACAGCGCGTACCTCTTCATCATAGCGCAATGTCTCGAATAGGTCGCGCAGTTGTGCATACACCTCGAAGGTGAGAGCATTCATCACCTCGGGACGATTGAAGGTCAAGGTCGCAACACCTTCGCTGACTGCGTAAAGAAAATCATAAGCCATAGTGGACCTCTTTTATACTATCGCTCACCGCTCATGTATCGTCTCGGTTAGCCCTTGCTGATCATCCCTACTATCTCTCATGACATGACGCCGCCGCCATCGATATTGATGGCCTGCCCGGTAATGCCCTTACTGCTCTCCTGTGCCAGGAAGACTGCAATTGCGGCAATCTCATCCGCCTCGATTAAGCGACGTTGCGGGCTGGTCTTTTCAAGGGCTTCGCGCGCCTGCGCCTCCGTCATTCCTGTGCGAGCCATGATATTGTTGATGCTTGCGTCGGTCATCGGGGTATTCACATAGCCAGGACAGATAGCATTGACGGTAATGTTGTTGGGAAGCAGTTCCACTGCTAGCGCGCGTGTCAGGCCAAGCACACCATGTTTTGCCGCCGTGTAGGCTGCGATATACTGGCCGCCGACACGAGAAGCGATCGAGGCGACGTTGATGATGCGACCAGCGCGCTGGTTCATTAGCGTTGGCACAAAGGCTTTGCTTACGTAGTAGACACTGGTCAGGTTGACCGACAACATGCGGTGCCAGAGTTCATCGGAATGGTTCAGGAATTTGTGGCTCCCAGCGTTACCGGCGTTATTCACCAGGATATCTACTCCGCCTAACCCCTCGATGACCGTTGTTGCCATGTGTTGGACCTGCTCGGAGTTGGTCACATCGCAGGAAACCCCCAGGCCCTTGCGCCCGGTCGCCTGTATCTGAGCGACGAGCAGGTCAATCTCGCTGGCTGTGCGCGCCGTCACAGCTACATCTGCTCCGGCCTCGGCAAGCGCCAGGGCAATACTGCGACCAATACCTCGTCCCGCCCCTGTCACCACCGCGCGCTTTCCCGCGAGCGGGAGCTTATCGTTATGTAACATAAAAATAACTTTCCTCTCTTCGATGCGGATAGTTCTCAATGGACATCTTCTGCTCCTCGGGGCCAATCACCTGCTAGAAATTGGTCAACAGCTATGGAAAAGGTATACTTCCTCTTGCCCAACTTTTATTGAAGTGGTATATCCATGATGCACAGGTCGGCGCGGCCAGCAGCCAGAATAGTATTGACTTCATTGCTTGTAGTGAGGTAGCCGCCAACCAGGGTAGGAATATGTGCCTCGTTGCGTAACCGCTCGCTGAATTGCGTCAGGAAACCGCGGCCATAGGCGGGTTCGCTCTCAATAGTCGTCTGGCCTGCCTGCACCTCAAGTATATCACAACCGTGTT
>DMFQ01000032.1:9120-13012 GCA_003450555.1 Ktedonobacter sp. | reverse complement strand
TTAAGCTCACCATAAGGAGGAGTATCCGATGACTCGCATTCAATTTGGCTGGTCGCTGCCCAGCGGCCCACCTGAAGGTATGAGCCGCAATGCCTATATGGAGGGTGTGCAGAAGGGCTTTGAGCTGATCAAAGGGCATTTTGATTCATTCTGGTTTGTTGACCATTTACAATCTGATAATAACCCTCTCCTCGAAGGGTGGACGGCTCTGACGTATTTTGCGGCCCTCCACCCGGAGCTCACGTTCGGTCACGTTGTGCTCTGCCAGTCATTTCGCAACCCGGCTTTGTTGGCCAAGATGGCGGCGACAGCTCAATTTCTGAGCGGCGGTCGCTTCATTCTCGGCATCGGTGCTGGCTGGAAGGAGGACGAGTACAGAGCCTACGGTTATGACTTCCCACCGGCTGGCACACGGGTAGAGGAGCTCGTGGAGGCGTTACAAATCATCAGGGCTATGTGGCACGATGAACGGGCAACTGTCAATGGGAAGCACTACCAAGTCGTCGATGCCTGGTGCGAACCCAAGCCAGACCCTCTTCCCGCGATTATGGTTGGTGCATTCAAGCCGCGCATGCTGCGCGTAGCCGCCCGCTACGCCGACTGGTGGAACGTCTCCTGGACAGGCATCGATACGTATCGCACGTACGTGGAAGAGTTTGAACGGGCCTGTACCGACGTGCAGCGCGATCCGGCAACGCTGCGCCGCGCGTGGTATGGCGGTTGTGTCTGCGGGCAGACAGAAGCTGCCGTGAAAAAGCTCAACACTAACAACTACAGTGGAGAGAGAGCCTTCATCGGCACTCCTGCTCAACTGATAGAGCAGATGCAGCAGTTCGTTGATCTCGGCGTCGATTACTTCATGCTTCAAAGCGGTGGGTTTCCAGACCTGACAACGCTCGAGTTGCTGGCATCAGAGGTGATGCCAGCACTCAACCGCTAGTTCACTGCAATGAAAAAACAGTTCGGTAAGGACGAGCCATTCACCCACCAGTACCACCAGTAATTCATGCGCTGCCCGCGCACCAGAGCCCATGAAAATCGGGCTTTTTTGCTATTTCAGACCTAACGAGCGATTTTCAAGGAAGTGAAGCGTTCCCATTGACAACAACGCTTTCATGAGCTATACTTCTTGTAATAATAAACCGAGACTCTGTTTACGAATGAGAAGAGGGAAGCCATGGTACGAGTGGTCAACGAAGCCGCCTATGCAGCCAGGCGCAACGCCATTCTCGATGCGGCCCAGCGAGCCGTCGGAACCAAAGGCTATGAGCAGATGGCGATTTGCCGATCTGCTGAGCGAGCTACAGATTTCCTCCGGGGCGTTCTATCACTACTTTGACTCCAAACCGGCGTTGCTTCTGGCGCTGGTCGAACGCATGGGGGATCAGGTAGAACAGCTCGTGCTCCCCATCATCCATGATCCGACGCTCTGCGCCCTCGACAAACTCCAGCGCTTCTTTACCACGCTCGACCACGGGAAACTCGCGCACAAGCGCCTGGTGCTCGCGTACCTGCGCGTCTGGTATGCCGATGAGAATGCTATCGTCCGCCACAAACTGTACATCGTCAGAGTCAAACGCTTCACTCCCTGGCTGGAGGAGATCATCCGTCAGGGGATTGAGGAAGGTGTCTTGACGAACCCCTATCCTGATCAGGCGGGCAGAGTGATCATCTCCCTGTTTGAAGATCTTGGCTCTGCCACAGCCGAGCTGATCCTCTCGGAGGAACGCTCGCCAGACGACCTGCCCCGCCTCGAACGGATCGTCGCTGCTACTGCTGATGCGCTGGAGCGCGTGCTGGGAGCGCCAGCGGGTTGCTTGCAGTACACTTCGCGCGAAGAACTTTCGCAGTGGCTTGTCCCGCCCTCTCTTCAGAAGGAAGAACAGGAGCCGTAAACAAGAAGAGCAGAGCGCATGAGACACAGGCCATAGGTGAAGAGACCATATCGTAGTGTGAAACTGACCTACTTGAGACGCCCTCAAAAAGGAGAAATAAACTAATGACGACGCAGGCACCCGTCATCGAGATTACGCAATTGCGCAAAACATACGGCAGTATTCAGGCGGTAAAAGGCATTTCCATGAGCGTCGAGCAGGGGGAAATCTTCGGTTTTCTCGGACCAAACGGGGCCGGGAAAACCACCACCATCCGCTGCATGTTAGATGTCATCCGCCCCACAGCCGGCAGCATTCGCGTGCTTGGACTCGATGCGCAGCACGATACAATGGCACTGCATCAATGCATCGGCTATCTACCGGGCGATGTACGCCTGCCGGGGGATATGACCGGTCGACAGGTCATAAACTACTTTTCACGTCTCCAGGGGCGCGAGCCGGTATTGCTCGCTAAGCTGGTGCAGCGCTTCGATGTTGAGCTGAAGCGCCCATTGCGCAGCTACTCAAAAGGTATGCGCCAGAAGATCGGCGTCGTGCTCGCCTTTATGTGCGATCCCAATGTACTGATCCTGGATGAGCCAACATCCGGCCTCGACCCACTCTTACAACGCACCTTTAACGAGTTTCTGTTGGAGGAGCAGGCGCGCGGCAAGACCATCTTCATGAGTTCACACATCATGAGCGACGTAGAGAAGGTCTGCCAGCGCGTGGCAGTGATCCGCCAGGGCGAACTGGTTACGGTCGAAAAGGTCGAGACACTGCGCCAGAAGGCCGGCCAGCGCATCACCGTCGAGTTTGGCGACCAGGTGACAACCGAGGATCTGGCCCGCATCCCCGGCGTCAGTAACGTTGGCACAACTAATGGCGCTTACCACTTCAACATTGGCGGCTCGATGGACCTACTGATCAAGACGCTCAGCCAGCACGAGGTGATACGCCTGCAAGCCGAAGAGGCCCCCCTGGAAGAGGTCTTCTTGAAATTTTATGAAGAGTCTCAGCCCGAAACATCATCCGTGGTCACACGGTAACAATAGAAAGGATGGACCGGTATGGCAACTACAGTGATGATACAACCAATCTCGATCCCTAGAAAACGGGCGAGAGGCTTAGCCATCACCTTACACGCCCTCAGCACGACAAAGGTCATTCTCAGCAGCGTTGCCTTCTACGCGTTCTTCATCACCATCATCGTGGGGGCTATCTATCCCACCCTGAGCAAGGCATTGAATATGAATGCGTACCTGGGTTCCAGCATTATCAGCGGACTGGTGGGCACCAATCTTAAAACCTATAACACGTTTCCAGCCCTGCTCGCCATCGAGCTCTATGGCTCATTTTATCCAATCATCTTCGGGGGCGCCATTGCCTTTATCGCCGGTGCCGCCTTGCCCACGACGATTGAGAACGGCACCATCGACCTGGCGCTCACGCGGCCCATCAGCCGCACGCGCTACTTCCTGGAGATGCTGCTCAGCGGCCTGCTGGCCGGCCTTGTCACCAGCCTGGTGACGCTGCTGGCAGTCTGGATCAGCACGTTCATCGTCAAAGATAATGGATTGGACTGGAACTGGGTGATAATTGCGCAACTGATCGAAACGGCCTTCTTCTGTTTCGCCATCGGCGTTGGCATGTTGTTCGGCTCCTTCCTGAACTCTAGTCGCGCAGCAGGCGGCGCAACCCTCGGCATCATCGGGCTTGGCTACCTCATCAGCGTCGTCGGCGCGCTCTCCCCCAACCTGGACTGGCTGCAACGCATCGGCCCCTTCTACTACGCGAGGGGAGCGGAGGCACTCGTGGGGCACACCATCACCGTCTGGTACCCCTTCGTGCTGCTCGGCGCGGGAGCCATCTGCGCGCTCGTGGGCCTCGTCATCTTCAATCGGCGCGATCTGCCGACGGTCTGAATGAACACTCGCCCTCTCCCAATCGCGCAGGTAATCCCTACGCGATTGGGATAAGTTAGCGTTGCACCTGGGGAACGCTTCTCCCTTGAGAGC
>DMFQ01000032.1:4029-8966 GCA_003450555.1 Ktedonobacter sp. | reverse complement strand
TTGTTGAATGACGATATGAAACAGCGATGAGCAGTAAGTTTTATGCGCGCTACTCGTTGCTTTTATCGTTGTTAAACAGTTTGCTATTTTTCCGGTGGCAAACAGTTCAGAAGAATGTGATATATCCTAACAGGATTACCCTTGCTATTATGCCGTTCATGTTCACTCACCCATTCTAATGGAAAGTCAGGAATGACAACCTCATCGTATTGAGGTGATTGTAGATACAGGCTGGCCGCATTTTCAGTAATGGATTTCTTCACGCGCTTTTTCCATTCGATGAGCGTATTGCTCTGCACGTATCCAAGCATCGCTGCTTCATCGTATCCCGCTGCATAGATACCCCCTGTGAAGCATCCCATTCCTTCTACACCTGTATATTTACCTGCTTCAAAGCCATTTGTGCACAAGCGTTTCGCTTCAAATACATACTCAGGGCGTTTGGGACGAGACCCTAATTCAATAAAAATATCGGTTCGTGGCCTGGATTTGCCATGACTTCCCTTGCCTGACACAGGTGCTTCTTCATGAACACTATAAAATTTACACCAGGAAGGACAGCCAGCACGGCGCATCCAGTCTTTTATACCACAGACGATTAATTCAGTAATATGTTCCTCATTATGTTTATTAGTCGTTATTTTTGTGCGGCCTGCGCTGTACCCGGCACTGATAAGCATGTGCGCATTTTTTCTGAACGCAACCTTCCATGGTTGAAAATGGGAAGGATCAGGAGTATTACTTTTCATATCGTCTACTGTTCTACGAGAACTTCCCCAAGAATATCCCCCGCATCATTCATCGCCTGTGTGCGAGTCCAATCAATCAAACGAGATGGTTTATAGAGATGAATGCGAGACCCATCAAAAAGTCGTAATCCTCGCTGTACATATATCCATTGGCTGACCTGTTCCTTCAAGCTTTCACTCAGTCCGAATAATATGCGAGAAGATGTAACATCGCCCGGTTTTACTCTACTTGAGTCAAGTGTTATTGGCGTATCCGTGTTCACAATATCAATGACGCACTCGATGAGATCAGGAGAGTAGGTAATGCTAATGCCATGATGCGTGTCCTCCCCTACAAAACCATCAAGTTCGTCCCGAAGTTCACGCGCATAATCTAAGAGTTCCTGTTCACGTGGTTCCCGAATAACTTGCTTGAATGCAGCAGGTCTATCAAGCAGGAGCCGCACCTGAACAAAATCAGTTGTAAGCAGACGAATATCTTCAGGGATAGTGAATAAATCAAAGATCTTCTCGTCAATCATTCTCTGTGCATTCTCATGGAATACATCAATTTCTTTTTCAATTTGGGCTTTCTGCTCCTTTGACATTTGCGATAGCAGATACGGTACAGGTAGGTCGCCAGATGGCTCATCCTCATCCTCATGCGAAAAGAAATCCATTTGCAGATTGCGCGCTTTTGAGATTGCTTCCGAAATACTTTGCTGCTCATCAGTGACCAGACGTTGATGGAGCGAGGCAAGTTCTTCGACCTGCTCCCAATGAAAGTCTGGTACTGGTACTTTTTTTAACTCGCTAAGAGTGATATACCTGGCATTTCTAAAAACTCCCCACCTCAGGAACGTGAAAGAAAAGGTAATAAGAAACCAGACTAGAGTTCAGATAGAGCGAGAGCGCGCGCAATCTATCTGCATCCTCTTGAGGACCAGCTATTCCTATAACACGAGGTGGAATGAAAAAATCAATATCACTGAATGCCACAAAACTTCCCCAACCTGGAGAAATGACGATATGGGGTGCTTGTGTGAGCTGAAGGCCGATATCACCTCCCTGCACACGAATGTAACACATCTCATCAGGTATATCAGTGAGGACATTTTGAGGTACAGAGAAACGGGACAAAGATTTTCTCATGGCCTCGCGCTGAAATTTGCTTTTGCCTTTCAGTTCAGGGGCAGCTCTTGGTTTATATTTTGTTTGTAGGTTTTTATCCCGTAACTCAGCTCCCTGAGAAAAGGGCCAATTTCTTCTAGTACAAAGCGCATTAAGAGTGGATGGAAAGATAGTTTCGATACACTCAATAGCTCTCTTATCCTGAAAGCTACCCCAGAGAGCAAGTTTCCACAGCAGCGTTTCTCCTGCCTCTGCATCATAAGGATCAATCGTTTGTATTTCTTGCTCACTAATCGTAATCACCCAGGGGCTTTCTCGTGAGTTAGCAACTTGGTCGATAGATAAAGGCGCATAATGAACAATAGGTGGCTTCTCTTCCTCTGAGTTATTCAACAGACGATATACAATGGTAAAGGCTGGATACTCATTCTTGGGAAATAATATCCATCGCAAATTTGAGAAATTTGTTATCCGAAATACACAATGGCGAGTGAAAAAACGTCTGCGGTAGTTGCGACCTTCGAGGATAAAAAGACTCGTAGCAGGGAGAAGAAGGCCAACGATACCCTCTGGTCTCAATAGATCTGTAACCAACCAACTAAAAGCCTCTGCTACGCGATTTCCACTCACCGGTCGTTCAATCTTATTTACCCTGTCCTGTATCCATTGGCGAGCAAGTTTTTCTTCTCCATCGTCTTTCAATTCAATCCAAGGTGGATTGCCAATAATCACGTCAAATCTTAAACCGCGTTGCCAGAATTGACCGTCATAGTGCGTCCCTTCGATGTCAAAGAAGTCGCTATGAAAAATCGTAGTATTATGCAGTGTGGGAAAGTGAAACTCTATCTTTTGCAGTTCGTGTGGGTCTACGTAGTTGAGCAGGGTTAAAATGAGGCTAAATTCAGCAACATAACATGCATCCAGTTCTCGCTCCACACCGTAAATATTGCTCAAAAGCGCTTTGAGCTTTTCATCGGATAACTTTGACTTCCCGCTTTTAGCAAGTTCAGTTTCTATCAGACGCCGGTAAGCCATGACAAGAAAAACACCTGACCCGCAGGCCGGATCAAGAATTGTTGTCTCTTCAGTAAGCGGTTTGACTGCACTTACCTCGGACAAAAGGTAATCTGCCAGGATTTCAGGAGTGTAGATCGCTCCCTTTATTCTGGCATCCTCTATAAATTGCTCGTAAACTTCCGACAGAATTTCAATTGGAATGTATGCAAAATTGTAGGCTTGAAAGTCAAGATGCAATTGCCGAATGACCATGTTCTTATGCTCACGGACAGTCTGATCCCCGAGAAAAACCGATGCGGTTAGCTGAACATGTAGATCAGTAGGTGCATCTGTCTGCGTAAAGTCAATAGGAAAGATTTTGCCATTGAAGCGACCCTCCAAAGCCACAATGAGCCTGGATAGGCTATCAGCAGTGGCAGCCCGGCTGAACACACTTGCCTTCTCTATTTGCTGCTCCTGTAGCCATGCTTCGGTCAGAATGCCTCTATCCCATAGATAGCGAATATAGACGTACTTACCAATCAAAGTGTGAGCAACAGAGGCAGCCAGCCCTTGATTTTTCAGTTCATTGCCGAGTTGACGCAGGTTCTTCAGTAACCGCTTGTCCACTCTTTCCTGCTCATCAAGTTGATTTTTGTACTTCCCCTTTTGCCAGATGCGGCCTGTATCAATAGCTGCTGCGGAGAATTCAGCTAATAGGAGACGAAGATCGTTAAGGGGAATAGCGTCCAAAAAGCCCTCGTTTGGGTCCTCTACAGAATACTTGAAACCTGTATAGATTCTTATCTGATGTGGTAACAGGACAATTAAATATGGAGCATAGCCCAGATTCCAGAGGCTCCGATGTATACTTCTGGCGTGCTCTAGGTCCTCTGCCTGTGCGACATACACAGCCGGACGATCTACAATAATCTTTTGTGAAGTAGCAGGGCTTGTCTGAAAAACATAGATGCCGCTCACTCCGGCATCGCGAGCAGCGCGAAAAAGATGAGCAGTCTCGGGCTCAAATTCACTCACATAAGAACGGTAGTGAGGTGATTGCTCATAATCAAGCTCTTTAAGAAGCGTGCTTAACAGCATGAACGTTTTCTCCTACCTATGATAGCAATGTATTTATGCGTGGATTTGTGATGAGTCCAGAAGTTGAACATCCTGAATAACCTTTTCACGAATTTCACTCAGGATAATAGGCATAACAAGTTGCCCCTGAGAAAGTGCATCAATCAGAAGTGATTGTCCCTCCTCAGTAGCACAGCGCCCAATAATAGAACCATTGATGCTTAAAAGCACGAAATCGCGCAATGGGTCTTTGTCCGGCAGAATAGTGCGCAGATTCTGTATGGCAGTTTTAATAATTTTCATAGACCACTGAGCATCAAGTAGTTGCTTGATAAAGCGAAAAGCAAGTAAGTCTTCAAACGAATAGAGTCGTTGCGAACCTTTTCCTTGAGCGGGACGTATGCTTGGTTTGATGACGCTACTTTTATCTAAGTCGTCTATCTGTTTCTGTTTGAGTTTATAGATTTGTTTGATGTCCGCTGCTGTGTATACATGCATATTTCGAAATCCTTACAGGTTCTTCGCAA
Organism: Ktedonobacter sp.; assembly: GCA_003450555.1. GTDB lineage: Bacteria > Chloroflexota > Ktedonobacteria > Ktedonobacterales > Ktedonobacteraceae > UBA11361. The sequence continues at coordinate 4,504 of DMFQ01000032.1, read as the reverse complement.
TACCTCCTAGTATTCCATAATACTAGATAATTCGTTCAAAAGCAATAGCAATCCAAAGCCCCAATAACGGAAGACTGATTCTGCAACTCATTCGCGAGACGAAAGGCACTCAGGATAAAACGAAGCTGCAGTTTCCACAAGAGAGACGCAAAATAGATTGCACCCGCAAATATTTCAATACACTTCAATTGGACTACAGGCACATTACGGAGAACACTTCAGACTGGTAGCTACCGGATTATGCTCAGCAAAACTCCCTGGAAATGTGAGCGTTGCCATCAAAGGATGAAGAATATTCAACAAACAGAAGACCGACTCGCTTTATGCTGGGTCGGTCTTCTGTTTGTTATAAAGAGCCTTTCGTTTTGATGCCGGAATTCACAAACTAGACATCATAGAGAGGCTTTTTGGTGCATTTCTCGTTTCTGGCTTGGCACTATTTCCTTCAGAGGAACAGATCTAGGCCAGTCTCAAG
>DMFQ01000032.1:2724-3961 GCA_003450555.1 Ktedonobacter sp. | reverse complement strand
CAGTCTCAAGATTTCCGAAATCCTACAACAACATGGTGATTGTCACACATATTTGGGCAATAACTCAGCAATATTGAGCGTGAGGTAACGCTTATCGTCACAAATTTCTAGCAGCTTTTTTCACAAATGTTTGGCAGAACTAAACTTGCTTTGCCCAAGATTCACAATGACATCATATCCTGATGTGGATGATCTTTCTTTTTTTGGGGCTTGCGGTAAAACTCAAATGGGGAGACAGAGCGACTTAACGTATATCGCTGTTCGCGCTAGAGTTTGTCGTCGCGCTTTCGCGGGCCACAAATGGACCGCTGATTTTCTGATGCTCAGCAAGCTCCTCTTCACGATAAAGATGCAGGGCTTGCAGGACCGGTCGGTCGCTGATGGCAAACAGATCTGCTCTCGCGGACACCTCATGATCAACGCTTGCCCACGATGGAGTCACGAAGATATCGCCTGGGCCCCATTCGAAAAGCACACCGTTGATCACTGAGCGACCGGTGCCCTGAAAAACGACGTAAACGGAACTACCCGTCTTACGCCTCGATGGGGTGCGCTCGCCGGGATAGAGGCGGTACATCTCGCAGGCAAAGGTGCTCACTGCCGGGCTTCCCGTGAGCGGGTTTACGAATTCCAGGCTGATCATCGGGCCGCCGCGCGCCCGGTGCAGCGCTTCGAGCGTTCGCTCGGTCTCTTGCCAGCGATAGCGCAGCAGTGGCGAGTGAGAGGCGGGAGAGCTGACTCCCATCTCGCGCAGCCCGACCCCCGCAAATCCCTGTTCGGAGAGGTTGTGTCCCTCCACCGGCTGCAGTTGGTCCGGGTGGTTTTCGAAGAAGATGGACTCCAGTGTGATCAGAAGCGGCAGATCCAGGCCGTCGAACCACACCATCGGTTCGTCGCTCTGGTTGTTGTGGTCGTGCCAGTTCCAGATCGGCGTGAGGACCAGGTCGCCTGGCTCCATATCGCAGGCATCGCCATTGACGGTGGTATAGACGCCCGTGCCAGTGAGGACGAAGCGAATGGCACTGGGCGTATGCCGGTGGGCCGGGGCCGATTCGCGCGGTCCCAGGTACTGGAGCGCGCCCCAGAGTGTCGTACTGGTGAACGGCAATCCCCCAAGCCCGGGATTGGCGAGCGCGAGCACGCGCCGGTCACCGCCTCGTTCGAGAGTGATTAGCTCGCCCGCACGTTTGGCAAGCGGCAGCACATCATCCCACTTCCAGAGCCAGGCGTGGGTGGT
>DMFQ01000032.1:2192-2620 GCA_003450555.1 Ktedonobacter sp. | reverse complement strand
GTGGTAGGCAGGGGAACTTCCGGCATCAACTGCCTGGCGATTTTCCAGAGCGGCTTCAGATCGCGCGCAGCAAGCGCGCCGCAAAACTCGTCGTAGCCAACCTCGACCGTGTAGGTATGGCTCATATCGATGCCCATCGCTTATCTCCTCTCAGGTTGGTAGCCATAGAACCAGTCAGTGTAGGTGAAATCATCCGGCGCTCGCCCCGAAAGCAGCGCATTGCGCAGCAGCGCGGTGACGCCATCGCTATGAATGATGTCGCCGAAGAGACGCGCCGTACGTTGCACGCGGGCGGTGCGGGGGATGCGTACTGTTTGATAAGCGAGAAACGCCTTGCTTACATCTCCCTGATAGCTGGCAAGCATGTCCGCCAGGCACACGGCATCCTCCAGGGCCTGGCACGCTCCCTGTGCAATGTGCTGGAGCAT
>DMFQ01000032.1:0-2025 GCA_003450555.1 Ktedonobacter sp. | reverse complement strand
GCTGGCCGGTCGTAGAGCGGCCAGCGCCGATCACGTTTCACTCTGACTAAGGCTTTTCTCACACTCTCGTCTGTCCTGGCAAAGTGCTCTTCCAATTCGTCCTCGGTGCCCCAATCGTCCGAATCCGCACGGTAGCGATTGCTTTTGAACACAGCAACCTGGTTATAGAGTTCACCACGCCGTAGAGGGTACTGGATGAGATGGAGGTTAGGCCCAATCCAGTACCTGATGGTGTCCATCCCAGCTGACTCAATGACCTCTTCCATTGGAATCGCGCCACGGTAGGCCACAAACTCCACGCACACCGGCTCACCGTCGTCAAGCACGTGTTTGCGTACAACGGATCTGAGTCCGTCGGCTCCAATCAAGGCATCGCATTCATACGTTGAGCCGTCGGCGCAGGTGACCAGGGCCCCATCGCCCAGATCATCGACTGCGACGACTTCCCGATTCGTTTCTAGAGTGATGACATCGCTCTGCCGACAGGCGTCCAGGAGAATGGTGAGCAAGTCACTTCGATGCATTACCAGATAGGGGTAGGTATAGGCACGCTGGAATTTTTCACCGAAATCCAACGCCGTGAGGAGCTCTCCAGAGAGGGCATCCACCAGGATGAGCCGTTGGGGATAGACGGCATACGCACGTATCTTGCCGAGCACACCAAGGTCGTCGAGCATGCGCGAGCCGTTGGGAGCGATCTGAATACCGGCCCCAATCTCGCCGAACTCGGGTGCCCTCTCGATCAGGTGAACCGGGTAGCCCTTTCTCGAAAGTGCCAGGGCGGTCGCAAGGCCACCAATTCCACCACCAATCACCAGGAAAGGGATTCGGTGGAGCTGATTCATATCCTACTTCCTTTCACGAGCCTTCCAGGCAGGCTCCAGTGCACCTTCCTATCAGAAAACCAGCGACAAGCACACAGCTGTTTCATGCATTCATTCTGCTAAGTAGAATATAATTCTTGAGAAGAGAATATCCTACAAAAGCTGTCGGCGTCAAGCCTGCTGGGGTTCTTGACACAGCACTCTTCGGATGTTACCCTGCTGTCGATGAAGCGAACATTCCATAGCAAAGCATGAGCAGCGGCGATGAGAAAGGGCGAGGCATGAAGGATATTGATGGATGTGTCAGAACTGAGAACCCAGAAATCAACGAAACGTGTTGGGCATTTCTCCCCCGCCATTCTCCTCCTTCTTCTAGGTATTAGGCCACCAGCACCATGGCCTTCAAAGCATCCAGTCGGTGACGAAACGCCTTGCGTTGTTGCACCAGGGAAACCTTTTGTTTCATGGTGGTACGGAACCGAAAGAAGTGGCGCACTTCATCGAAGGCACGACAGAAGCGTGAGGCTGAGGCCACACTTCCGAAACGNNCTAATCCAAACAATATGAGGTTTACTGTCCTGCTTCTTTCCATTGGAAATTTTGTGCTCGTGAGCACTTACATGATATGGCTGCTCTGTCTGGATAGAATCAGAGAAGGCATCCAGGAGCAGCCATTATCAAACGCAGGTGGAACTAGTTGGGCGTGCTATCCGAGCTCACTCTGTTGTCATATGATTGTTTGGTCAGCGATTTTTTGTGACGTCTGACGGCTTGAAACCCAAACACTCCAAGCAAAAAAGGTCAGTGACACTGTAGTAAGTACAGCACTTGTCGGTGCCAGGGCGTCAACGGAGCTATGCATGAGGACGACGCTTCCAATGGCAGATCCAGCGGCAATCCCAAGATAGAGGGCAGCGCTATTCCTANNAAACCGCGCATGGGGTAATAGTGCTGCTTGATGCCACGGTGATCTTGCTCAAGTCGATTGTTGAGGTAGCGATTGATCCGGTGGAGCACGTCGCTGCCGACCGTCTCGCGGATCGCTCGTGGATAGGAATCATGCCCATCGGTTGTCACCCGTTCTGGGGTGTGACCAACCACATCAACGGCTTGCTTGAAAAAGCGCTTGGCCGCTTCCATATCTCGCTTCTCACTCACCATCGAATCAACCAGATTGCCATCCCGATCAATGGCTCGATAG
>DMFQ01000447.1:2581-2715 GCA_003450555.1 Ktedonobacter sp. | reverse complement strand
ATCGCTGTACACATGAGCAGAGCCATCTGATCGCTGGTGCCATATGGAGTGAGACTGGTGACTGGACCTGTAGACATGCCGCTGGCACGCACAATACAGGCATAATCACGATTCACATCGAGGAGCCAGCCAAA
>DMFQ01000447.1:1568-2331 GCA_003450555.1 Ktedonobacter sp. | reverse complement strand
CGCCAGGCTCGCACAAGCGGCTTGATAGCCATAACAGGAAAACGATCCGCCAGTATATGTTGTAGCAGGGTAGGTTGAAGCGTCTTTCCCTCGTTGTTGAGGTGCGCGGCCACCACCGCCAATAATTGCGGGTTGAATGCCGATACGAGCGAACGTATCACATCGGTAAACTCGTAGAGGACATCGGCATCGACTGCCTGCTCCAGCCATTCCTTCGTTTGTCCATCTACCAGTTGCACGCCTCCCAGGTCTTCCAGGTATTGCAGGGCACGCTGGATACTGTAGCGATCTGCCGGTCTGCGAAAATCGAAACCAGTTTCGTTGTCAACGTCTGAAAGTGACTGCTCTTGAATTTGTTCGGCAAATTGTGAAAGCAAGAATTGTTGTTCGTTGCCACGTCCGGTAAGCTGGCGGTTTTCCGCATACCAGAGAATCCAGGTGAGGCAAGCAAAATCTCTTGGTTCCCGCAGGCGATCGTACACATAACCAGGCGTGATTGCGCTGAGCTGTCGCACCAGGCGAATAGCGGTAGCGCCGCGCTGAATACGCCAGCCTGTGTTCTGATCATGCCAGTTCTGCAATGTGTAATAGTGGCGATTCACCAGTCGAAAGAGGTCGACCTGTTTTGAGAGGATGACTCCCCTTTCCAGCAAGGCTACATGTGCCTTCGTAATTTCGGCTGTATAGGTGCGCTGGCGGGACATTGCCAAACGATCGACGCGGCCTGTTGTTGTTACTTCTTTTACATCTGCTATATCTGCTA
>DMFQ01000447.1:0-1417 GCA_003450555.1 Ktedonobacter sp. | reverse complement strand
TCCACAGCAGTAGAGACTGCTAGCATTTCACGCTCTTCCATTATGCTGCTCCCCCTTGTACTTCCTCGCGCTGAAGGCGATAGCGTGGCAATAGTAAGACTCCATCAGGTGCGCGGAGGGCAGTGTAGGTTTGCTCATCCGGGTTGAGCAGGACTATTACCGAACCGTCCGGGGCGCGATATTGACGGCGCGCATCGCTCTGACAGCCATCAATCACTGCCAAGAGTACCGCACGCTCTTCAATCGTGATCTGCTTGAGCATACCAAGATCAAGATGCGCTGTAGAGAATAGCCGGGCGAAGCGTTGAAGCTCCTGCTGGCGCTTTTCCTCGTATTGATTTACCAGATTACGAATGATGGTGCGGTTGTCAATCACCGGATCTTCCAGCGCATGCTCACCGCGATTGGCGCGACTGATCGGTCGCAAGCGCGGGGTGACGGTTGGCGGCTCCTGCCACGCGCTGCCTTCTTTGCCATCAAATGTTGCGCTGGGAGCGCCAGCAAGACTTTCCGGCAAATGGACGGGGAGCATGTTGGCGAAAGCAAGACTGAATATCTGCTGTGCCGTCTCGCCATCTTTTGCTTGTAACAACTGCTGCGCTAACAGGTGCAAGTTGGTTGCGTAGTTCGCGTTGGGCCGTGTAGAAGCTGCCAGTACAGAGGCGCGGCGCACAACCTTATCCACCTCGGCGAGAGCGTTGCGGCGAAACGAATCGGCATTTTTCCCCAGGTCAAACCAGTTCATCAGCGCTTCCAGCTGGTTGCGCGCCTCTTGCACTAACTCTTCCTGAGTTGACCTGTTCTCAAGGGTCGGTGCGGGCGGTTCAAGATGCTGCGCAATGATCTCGACGAGACGATCTTTCTTGCCTGTCTCGCTCCACGTAGCAAGCAGCGTGCGAATGCGACGGCTGTACTGCGTCAATGCTTGCGCGAAACCGTGCACGTATGCCACTACTGCAGCTTTATAGGATTGGTATGCCTCGAGATCTGGGCGACCTTGCTGAGCGGCTTGCAGCATATTGGCGAGGTACTGCGCCGCTTCACGCGCCATCGTATTCCATACCTCGAACGCTCGCTGCCATTCCTCCGCCATTTCTCGACCCTGTATGGGAGTCAGATCAAGCGGAAGCGTAGCTAAGTTCTCGTCAAGCACTTGCAACGAATTCCACAGGTGCGGTAGGTCGCCCTGGCGCAATGATCCTTTGCCCATACTCGCGCGGTTCTGCTCATCAAGGAAGGTCTCGATGGCGATCGCTTCAGGGGTTGCCTGGTAAAGCAACGCCGGGGAGAGGAAGCTGGCGATGGAGGTGGCGCGGCTTGAGTCATAGATCGTGGTCACATTGCCCCATTCTTTGAGGGCAGCCAGGTCGTTTTGACATTGTTCGAGAGTGTATTCGGTGTCAAATGTAGCACGTAC
>DMFQ01000351.1:2316-3557 GCA_003450555.1 Ktedonobacter sp. | reverse complement strand
GCGGTATTGCCTCATGGGGCAATCAGGTAGGGCTATTGCTCTTCGCCATATACGAAAACAAGTGGTTAACATGAAGAAAGTGGTGTAAGCTCACATACATGAAGATAATTCTCAGCAGAAAAGGTTTTGAGTTGTCCACTCTTCTTTGCCTGGAGGGGTGAGAGTAGCATAATAGCGAATATTGTTAGCAAATTTCTGTTTCTGTGCTGGGGATAAGCTGTTGTACAGCGTACCACACGTCGTCAACAGTGACTGCTTGCATGCAAGTGCAGTGCGCGGTTGTTTGCATTTTTNCGAGGAANAAGAAGGGTTGGCCGGTAGGGTGCCGCCAGATGGCGATGTGCCTGGGATCGTCAGGTGGATATGGGCCGTATTCCTGGGGGCTGGTGGGACCAAAGATAGCAATGATTGGAATATTCACTGCTGCAGCAAGGTGCATGGGGCTGCTAATCATTGCCGATGAAGAGCGCGCATTGTTCAAGTTGTGCCGCCAATTCGCCAAGGCTGGTCTTGCCTGTCAGGTTGATGATAGCATCTTCCTGTATTCCCAGAGCGTCTTGAAGTTGTTGATTGAGGGGGACATCACCTGGACCGCCAATGAGGAGTATCTGCGCGTCTAATTCGTGGATGAGTCTGCGCGCCAACTCCTGGTAGCGTTCCAGGGGCCAGCGTTTAGCGGTCAGGTCCATGCCGGGATTGCTGCCTCCTCCGGTGAATAGGGCTACCCTGAGACGAGAGGGGCGACTGACGCTTTGGCGCTCCCGGGCTGTTGGCTCGAAACGCATACGGGGAGCATCGATAGGAAGTTTTATAGCGCGTGCCAGGTCGAGGTATACTTCGGCCTGGTGTTGAAGATGGGTGGGGGAGCTAGAGACGGGTACTCTATCTGTGAGCGAGAAACCCCGACCCAGACTGTCGGGGCCGACACGTCGAGGGATACCAGCTAGCAAGGGCAGGAGGGTCAACATGGGCGAGCGATCAAGGACAAAGGCCAGGTCGAAGTGTTGATGACGTAATGTACTGACCAGTTTCCTATAGTCAGAAAGATTGTAGCGACCAGGGATGCCGACGGTGCCGCAATCGATAACCGTATCAACGGCAGGATGGTGTTCTGGGATGACCTTTGACCATGTACCGGCGACGTAGGTGATGCTGGCGGCGGGGTAGGCGCGACGGATGACCGCAAGCAAAGGGGTTGTCATCACGAGATCGCCAAGGCAGCACGGTTTAATGACCACAAT
>DMFQ01000351.1:1402-2251 GCA_003450555.1 Ktedonobacter sp. | reverse complement strand
TAGCAGAGGATTGTAATAATGTGCTGTCGCAGTTTACACCCCGTCGTTCTGAGCAGGTTCTTCAGATGGCTGATATGCCTGCTGCTGCGGTGATGATGGTGGTGAAGCGGGAACTTTTGGCTCTTCTGCGCGCACTGTCGCCTCATCTGCGGTGTCGCTCTGTCCTGTACTTCCCGCGCGTACGGTTGGCGAGTGCTGTGAATCGTATATCTGCACGGGTGCTCCACAACTCTGGCAGAAGGCGTTATTGGGAAACAGTTCGGCATGGCAGACTGAGCAGAGTTGTTTTGGCGAAGAGGAAGCTCTGTTCATCTCTACAGTCTCCAGGGCGCTGACGGTCAGAGCTTCAGCGCCCGGAGGTGGCGGCGGCACGTCAACCGCACTTGTGCTGTCGAGGTATGATGGATACTCGGGCGGGGGAGCATAAACGGCGGGCTGAATACCTTCGCCCGATGCATTGGGTCCTGTCCCTCCCTGTCCCTCTGACGTTTGAGGGGGTGGCGTTGGCGCCTGGATCTGTATTTGCTGTAGCTCATTGCGAGCCTGGCTCAACTGTTGTTGAAGGTTCATCATTTCCTGGCAAAGCTGGTAAAGTTCACCGGTGGTAAGTTGCCCGGCGACAAACATGTCCATCGCTTTATTGACGATACTGCTATGCTGTGTGTTTATCTGGCGGTTCAATCCGTCGACGGTGTTACGCAGACGCTGTGTTTTTGCGATGCGCGCAGCTTCGTGAGAAGCTTTCTCCAGGCTGCGATGTACTGAATCCCACAGAGGCATATGCTTCTCCTATTCTCCCCAATTACCTGCAAATCGTGTCCTAGTCTAGCGTTCTCATTATATCAGAGG
>DMFQ01000351.1:0-1231 GCA_003450555.1 Ktedonobacter sp. | reverse complement strand
GGCTTTGTCTTTGCACTGCTTCCAGTCATGTGGATCGTCTGGAACGCGATGTGGTTGTACAATGTTACCGTACGCTCGGGCAAGTTCGGTCTGTATGGCTTACAGGGCTCTCGCCCGCTTGCGCCGGTCTAGCTGTCGCAAACAACAATGGTAGGCGTTAAAATATGTTACCAGCGAGTTGGCTCAAGAGAGCTGCTTGTACCTGCTTCACACTCGGGTCAGCATCCACCTCTTTGAGTTTTTGCTGCTCCCTATAATAGTCAAGCACTTGCATGGTTTCATGAAAAAAGATGTTTAGTCTTCTCTCTATGGCCTCTCCTATATCATCTGAGCGTTGATAGAGCTCACTTCCATCCAGATCACAAACACCGGTCACCTTGGGCGGACGAAATTTCACATGGTATACATGCTGGTGCGCGCGACAGATATATCTTCCTGCGAGTCGACTCAGAAGCTCATCACGTGAAACATTGAGATAGACCGTAGCATCAATCTGGCGACCAATATGCTGTAGTTCGTTATCGAGTGCCTGAGCCTGGGCAAGCGTGCGTGGAAACCCATCCAGCACAACGCCGTGTGCACTCTCTGGCTCTTCAATGCAATGAAGCACCATCGCTACTGTAATCTCATCAGGAACCAGTTCCCCTCGATCAGTATAGACCTGGGCTTGTAGTCCGAACTTCGTTTTCTCCTGCAGCGCTTGTCGGAAGAGGTCACCTGTTGCAATGTGGCGCACTCCAAATGCCTGAGAAAGTAGATCCGCCTGCGTCCCTTTCCCAGACCCTTGTGCACCGATGAGGATGATATTCATGTTTTTCCTCCTGTGCTAGCTACCTGGACCATCCGTTCAGAAATTGAGCTCTTACATAAGAGCAGATTACCACATCACCATTCTACCATTTCTTGCAGGTGAACTTGAGATGAGAGTCCGATCGGAAGATATCAATATATTCACCTTTTTTCGAAAACAATCATCTCGGTAGAGGGGGGAGTAGGATTGGGAGCAATAATGCTGCCGACAACTACATACCTTATGGAACGAATGGTCGGCCCACGTAGACAGCACAGGAATGTGAATAGTTTGAGTGTTCAAAGAACAGGAGTTTCGAAGTTGCTGATCTTTAAACACTCAAACTATTCACTTACTATTCACTTACAACGCCGCTGGAACAGGCTTTGGCGTTGGTGTTGTCTCGGTGGGAGTCATGCGCCGGGTCATGGAGCGCGTGGC
>DMFQ01000300.1:8020-15604 GCA_003450555.1 Ktedonobacter sp. | reverse complement strand
GGCGCGGCAGGTGGTAAATAAAGCTTTTTGCTAGTAGAGACCGCTTCATAGTACGGAGAATAGGCATGTGCAGTAAAATGTACATGCCTATTCTCCTTCTTTGCTTTAAGGCGGTTCGTTCTCGCGATTGTCAGAATGCGTAACGGCTTGAGAACGGCGTGAACGGCGAACTCGAATGACAAGGAATACGCATACAACTAGTATCACAATCACCGCTGCACCTATCCAACTTGTAGTCCTGGCGATTTGTTCAACAAGGGGAAAATTATCATGGAAGACGCGCCCTGCTACAAAGCCGAGCGTGCCATATATGATAGCCCACAGAATACCACCTGCCGCATTATAGAGTAAGAAGACGCGCCAATGCATGTGATTAACACCGGCCAGGAAAGCTGACCATGTGCGCAATATAGCAATAAAACGACCAAAGAAAACGGTTTTGTTGCCATGTTTCTCAAAGAATTTTTCAGCTCGCTTGAGATGCTGTGGCTTCAAAAACACATATCGTCCGTATCGTTCGATAATAGAGCGTCCACCTGTGCGTCCAATATAGTAGCCTATATTGTCTCCAAGAATTGCTCCTAGCGCGGCAAAGGCGATAATCAACCCAATATTTAACTCGGGTACAAGAGTTGCCGCCGAAAACGAGGCCAGCAGGAGCATTGTTTCACCAGGGAAGGGGATGCCAGAACTCTCGATCATGATAAAGGCCATGACGGCTAGATATCCCCACGTGCGCAGCGCATCCTGCAAAATTTGCAGGGAGATTAGCGCCGCCATGGGATCAGTATGCCATTTGAGCATATAAACCTTTACTATTGGTAACCAGCGCATAGCATTCTTTCTTGATAAAAAACTCTTTTGTTGAAAGTAAACCAGGTATTTGCCGTTACGTAAATTAGTGACTGGGAGTAATTGTACAGTTAGTAGCTGAAGATTGCAAATGTAGCTTTTTCCTGTGAGTGATGAAAGCGATAAAAACAAGTATGGGCGGACAGATCATAAGTAACCAGTTCAGTCCGCTCCAACCACCTATGGCTGCGAAATACGTCACAAATGCAGTAGCAGAGAAAGTCAATGAGAAAGCTATCAGCGCTTGCCTTGTCCTTGTCCATGTGCTCTGGAGCGTTGTTGAAGAGCAGCTGATAGCTGCCAGACCTACGAGCCATGTGATATACCATGAAAAGAACCAGGGTGTTACTACAAGAAGTAAAGCCAATGTGGCAAGCGTAGCGAGAATCATGGTATGCATAGTGGGAGTGCGCCACAAACAGATAGCTCCAATACTTAACGCAAAAAGAAGGGCGATCAGGTTGATCACATTCCAGACAGTATGATTACTCAATGCAGAAACTGGCAAATACATCCAGGATGTCTGAGCAGGTAAGCCATATGTTTTTACCCAGTCATACATGACTCGCAGCAGAGAATTTTCTGAATAATATGCGGATGGTGGCGAGGAAAAGCTACCTATGATTGAGCTTATACTGTGATAGATCCAGAAAGGAGCATAGCAGAGCAATGCTACTAAGCCGCTGGTGACAGTTGCTAAAAGGACTCTCGGAAAGATGCGCTTCCATGATCGCCATCCCTTTGTATAGTTGAATTGAGGATCTGACAGATTTGCCGAGTAGATATGTCGACTCATGAGTACCAGGAAAAAAAATAGCAGCGGTGCAGAAGTAAATTTCACCATTGTAGCAAGCGTTAAGACGATAATTGGTGGTAAGTAGTGAAATGGACGGGCGAAACCGTGTTGCTCTGCCCGTAGACCCAAAAGGATACCCAGTAACATCAAGGTAACCATAAATGTATCATTATGCCCACCCTGGCAACTTTCAAACAATACTAGTGGATTCCATGCGTAAAGAAGCATTCCAAGCGTTACAGTGCGAGGTGAGCGCCCCATTTTCTTCAAGATAGCAGCCACAAACCATGTATTAGCCAGGTGAGCAGCCAGGCCAAATAAGCGAAAGGCAAAGAAATACCCTAATAGAGAACTCCCTGACAGAAAAGCCCATAGGGAACAGATTACCAACCAGACAGGCCCATAGGCGGATGTTGCATATCTCCAATCATCATAAGGTGTGATTGGGTCTTGTGGGTAGGCAGATGGTGTTACAAAATACGGATTGGCATGATAGGCTACAATAGTACGACCATAGCCCGCGTAAACGAAGATATCCCGTGAAAGCATTGCTGGAGTAAGTACGTGAATAAGCCCAAACACTATTGCTCCGCAAGCGATCACGCCAAAAATTCTTTTATAATGGCCTCGTTCCGGCAGTCGATGGGCAAAAAAAGCGCAAAATGCATAGATACCAAACTCCAGTAGCAGCAGAAACGAGAGTTCGATATCGTTCGTCACTCTAATCGAATCGAGCCGCATTGGCTGCAAATGCAGATCATTTGGCAGCCATGCACCCCATAGCAGAAGAATTGGGTTGGTCGGCAATGGTAAAAGGAATGTCTTGCCAGCCAGGTGTAGAAGCGGTGAGACACTCACGCAGAGACACAGCAAATAAGCAAGAGCGCCAAGTATAATGTTCCTTGCTTGTACAAACATCACTTGCTGGTCAAGGAGAGCCGTTTCAAAGGGCCGATAAGGTAATAATGCTTTATCCGCCATTTTTTTACCCATCAGCATCTACTCCTAAACCATCCAGCGATTCATGATGAAAAGAATGCTTAGCGTGGCAAGTAAAGCAGGAAATACAATGAGCAGTGCCTGATGAAGGCGCGGATGTTTGATGCCGAGCATGGCCAGCGTAATAAAGGCGGGAAACAGTTCCAGAACGAAGCGCTGATTTGACGCGAGCGTGTCAACATTTGCAATAGAAGGGCTTATCAGGATATAGAAGAGCAACACGCCTAGCCAGATGCTATAACTTGCTCGCAGCTTGTTCCTCCCCACTATTGCCAGGGCTATGAAAGCAAGTGTCGCGCTTAAATCAATGACGTTGTGTACCTCATTAAATGAACCAAAGGGCTGAAACCAGAATATTTCGGTAAGTGAATACCATATTCCTAACCATGGCCAGGTCACATGGCGCCCCCAGTGACTCTGTACTGAGGCAAAATCGAACGGGTTTCCCGAAATATGCCAGCAATAGAGGGCGTAAAGCGCAGTACCCACCGGGATGAGTAGCACTGGCAAGATTCTCAGCAGTATATTTTGCCGGGAAGCAATGATGCTTTCGCGTGTCATCCAAAGCTCGACAATATATGGGAGCATAAGTAGTACGCCGGCTGAACGCGTTAATGAAGCCAGTAAACCGAGGAGGCCTGCCAGCCACCAGCGCTGGCGGCGCAAGGCGAGAAATGCGCTTGCTGTCAGGAAGAGAAACAACGACTCGTTATAAGGCGCGAAGAAGAAAAAAGCGGTCGGGAATATACAGAGGTAGAGGAGTGTGCGCTGCGCGATTTCTTCCCCTCCAACGTCGACAGCGAGCTGGTAGAGCATAAATAGTGTTCCTAATAGCGCTCCATTACTAATAATGGTTCCAATGAGAAGGTAGTCCCTATTGCCTGATACAGAAGCAATTACTTTGATAAGCAAGGGGAACAAAGGAAAGAAAGCAACATCAAAAGGTGTCTGATAGCCAAATTGAGCGATTCGCACATAGTTTGCTGCATCCCAGTGATTCCAGGATGTTAGTATTCCTCCTATATCGACCGGGTTACTCGAATATTTTTGTGCCGTAAGCAAAATATAGCCAACGTATGTTACCATTACCAGCAACAAGCGAGTGATGACGAATAACCACAGTATGTCTCGGACCGGTACGCGTTTCATAGTTTAAATCACCTGCCAAACTGAATCATTACCGAAAACTGCGACGCGGCGTAAGTCAGAGCTTGACTCTACCTTCGCCAGTATACTATTCGCTACCGCTGGGCTATAGAATTGAAGATGAAGCACGACATATTGAATGTGATACTTTTTCAAAATGCTCAAACTACTTCCTGATGGGAAGCTCATCAGCACTATTGATAGAGTAGAAGTCAACGATGGCCGATAGCCACTCCACCCGTCGGCAATGGGGTGAGAGTGGTAAATAGCATAGTAGTCATACCACGCTTCATTCTTTGTTTCAAAATTTCTATCTGTAGCAGCCATCGGTAGTTCAACAAGGGGCTGCTGGTCTCCATGGGAGGCAAGCCATTGATAGACAAGTGGAATAGCATTGCCAGTAGGCACTTGTGTAACCGGCAAATAGGCTGGTAGTGCTTCCAGCAAAATGGCAAGAGGAAGCACTACCAGTAAACATTGAATAGCAATGCCTCTAAACACAAAGAACCTCGTGTAACGATGGAACGTTTTACTTTCAACAGGAGACTGCAGATTGGTCTTTTCTGCTGTTTTCCTGCTACTCAAACTCATGGACTGTAGCCAGGATACCGCGTATGCAGACAGGAGCGCGAGCATTATCAATAAGACGCCGATAAGTCGAGCTGGAACGCGTAGGCCCTCGAAACCAGGCAGTACACTGTAGGCGAGCGTCCAGGGCATGGGAGAGTTTGGTTGCATGGTTGATATTGGAATCAGAGACGTATATGGCGACCCGCCAGGCAAAGTGTAATGCAAGGTAGGACCAAATGCAAAAAGCAATACGATCAGGCCTGTCCACACGTAAGCACGAAGTGCTGTCAGTTTCCGCCAAAAAGCGAGTAACACACCTGATGCCGTCAGGGCTAGCGTTACCAGGCCCAGAAACAGGTAATGTTCACTATCAAGCGGAAGTACCTGCCCTCTGTAAACGTTATAGCCGTACAACCAGTTAAACGGCACTGCGAAGCCAAAATCTCGCAGCGTCGCGCTATAATTTGCAGTCTGAATGAGTGATCGTGAGAATCCATGTCGCAGCGATAAAAGATAAGGCGTCCATAAGAACACCTAGAAAGAGAAACATCACTGTCAAAATAATAGCTGGCTTCACTCCTCGGGAAAGGAGGAATTTTAGATAGGTCCCTTTGTTAGAACGAAGGTGTATCACGAATGGTTTCGTATAGCGGAAAAGAACAAATGCCAGCAAAGCATAGCTAAGGAAAATAGCATAATAAATGCTGCTCAGCAGTTGAAGGAGGTAAAACAAGGCAAAAAGAATCCAGTGACGCCAGCGCCCTCGTTCAAGCGAGAGGTCAAGATATAAAAACGCTAAAGGCATCCATTCACCTGCGATAATATGGATATGATCGATCTGACCCAGCCGATAGGGTGAAAAGGCATAGATCAACGCGGCCACAAATGCCGCAAAAGGCTTTCCAGTGTAGTGGCGCGCCATAATATACATGTTGATGCCGCACAGGAGAAACGTTAAATAGAGCGTTATATTATAGGCAAGTACCGGATTATGGGTGCTAAGGTAGATGGGTGCAAAAAATATCGTCTCGCCCAACAGGTTTTCAGAAAGTGACAACGAGTTGTTGTTGGGATAAAGAATCTGCGCCTGCCACAAATGCAAGGGCGCGTGAAGCAGTGTCGTCGTATCCCAGGACATTGTCCACATATTGAGGAGTGGATCCCACCATAAACCGGCAACCTCGCCTGTTAGATTGGGAGTATAGTGGAGTGCCATAGCAACTACCAGTCCTAATAAGATCAACAGGTAGAGCGCATCTTGCCAGTTCCATCTCCGGTTTGGTTTAGTCTGTATGCTCCCTTCAGATGCAGCTTCTCGTTTATTCTTTCGTTGTATTAATGCCGTCGAAGGATCGACGGTAGAATTCGTAGATTCAGTACTCATGGTCTATTTCAATGCCTCCATTAAGTAAGTGTAGCGAGTTTTTTTGCCAGGATAAAACAGTAAATAGTATGTCCACCAATAATCATATGAACGACATGCGAACGCCATGCCTTTGGAATACTGTAACCGCGTTGTATTAAATGCATTGGCCAGATAAGATAGTCAAAAGAAAAACTGGCTCTTGTAGGCTGAACTTCGCTATAGGTTAATTTTCCTTGTACATCACTATTATAACGATACCAGGATGTGTAATAGTCACCATGAATGAGCGTTTCTGGAAAAGCAACGATTCCTACCCTGCCTGCCGTATGGGTATGTGCTAGTAACCAGAGCGCAGCTTCTCGGTAGCCTGGATACGCCACCTGTAACACTGAGTCCTCACCGTTAAAAAGTTCACTCGAATATCCTTCCTCTGCATAGACCGTCATTAATCCGATGAGATGTGGCCCTACAAAAAAAACGAAGAGAAGTGCTAGCATTACTGTCGAGCGAACATGAATAGGCTGTTTGGCTGAAATTACCGCTTCCCTTTTTTGGCTATTCCAATCTTCAGCAGTCACAGGGCTATTCTGTAATAATGTCTTAAAGCTAAAACGAACAAGTATAGTCATGCCAAATGCACCCGCAAGAGCGATCGGCGCCACCAGCGGTAAAAAATAATGTGTCCCGACTACAATAGTAAGTAGGCTAAACATAGACACTATTGAGACTAACCAGCTACCCAAAAAAGCTATAGCAGTTATCTCCGTTATCTGAAGCTGTGTCTTTTTAAGATGGAAGCGCAATAGCTGTATGAAGGCGTAAATAAGAAAGAAGAGGGCGGGAGCAGTGACGAAGATGCTGAGCTTGGCAAAAATAATATAAAGCACAGCCCAGTGGAAGACATGTCCTCCATATTGACCTGCAAGAAATGTTAGATGACCGGTTATTGATTGATGCCACTCAAAAAGTATACTCTTGATGAACAGGCTGTAAGGTTGGCGCCAGATAGCTGGATCGGCAATGAAGAAGGCCACGGGTATGAGCAAAAGGGCCATTACCCACCATTTCCATGGTACGGGAGGGCGTTGCTCAGTATCAAGTCTGGAACGGATCACAATGAAATAGTATGCGGTGAAGAAGATAATACTCGGTAAAACAAGAATTGCTGTATACTTACTTGCCATTCCCAGACCCACCAGAAGTCCTGAAAGCAGGTACAAGCGCGGCTGCCGAATTGCAGGCCACAGTAGGAGGTAGGCAAGGGTAACGAGCATCGTCATGGTCATATCGAGGTAAGCAAGCGCGCTGAAATAAACCAACCAGGGGCTTACAGCCAGACAGAGCGCTGCAAGCAGTGCGATGACGCGACCAAAAGGTGCACGTCCCAGCCAGTAGACAGCTACTATCAAGGCTGTACCACAGAGAATGCTGGGCATTCGAGCAGCGAAGAGCTCGCTTACTATGCTACCCATGTGGGCATTGAGAAATAGAGAGAGACCAATAAGCAATTTTACCAAAGGTGGATGCTCATAGTTGAACGCCCACTGATTCGATCGGATATGAAGGTGGAGTAGCAGAGGGAAATAGGTCTTTCCTGCCATAATATAGATAATTTCATCTGTGACAAGGTCAAGCTCGTGAGCGAGTATGACGCGTGGCAGTAATGCCACAAGTGCCAGCCCAGCCAAAATTATGCCATCGATGAATGGTAGTGAGGCTCTGTTTTTGTAGGTTACTGTGCTGGTATGTGGAAGTATTTGCTTTTTTTTAGTTGGCGCTAGCTGGAAATCTCCGATAACAGTATCAAAATTGGTATGCATTCACTTTTCTATTTCAAAATATATGTATTCAAAGC
>DMFQ01000300.1:0-7853 GCA_003450555.1 Ktedonobacter sp. | reverse complement strand
CTCCTCGATTTTTGCCTCGATGGTTTTGGCCGTTGGATAGAAAGCAATTTCTTCCGGTGCATTGTAAGGCGCCGCGGGAGCCTGCAAGGCAGCGATAAAGGCAGGGGTTGCATCTAGATCGTAGAAGCAGTTTTGTACGATCCATGAATGAATGTGGCGGCCAAAGCTTGTCAGATCGCTCTCCTCCGTGACGACAACTACACGGTTAGCGTTGCGTACTGCTGCTGCTACAGCCTCTTCATCGAAGGGCGCAAGCGTGCGAAGATCGACAACTTCTATCGCACCACCCACGCGGTTGACAACGTCAACCGCGGCGGTGCAAGCCTCCAATACCATGTTCCCCCAGCAAATGATGGCGATACTGCTTGGGCCATCGCCAATGTGGAGGCGACGAGCCTTACCAAGTGGTAGTGTATAGTACCCATCAGGAACATTCCAATACTCTGCCATTGCTGCGACGATGGTGCCGTTACTATCCTTTGGCGGTTCAGAGCGATAGAGACGTCCCCGTTCCAGGAAAGTAACGGGTGACTGTGCTCGTGCCGCCTCAAGCAGAAGACCTTTGGCATCGAAAGGAGTGGCGGGGCAGACTGTTATCATACCTGGTATCGATGTGAACCACTGTTCGCCAGCATTAGAATGACCAAATGCTCCGCCGCCAGCAGTACTGCTTGAGATAGGACCGCCGCCACCACTGCCAGATTTCGTACGCAGCAAGAGCGGAACATTCCAGTCTCCGTAGCTCTGATATAATACTCGAGACGCCATACGTAATGTCTGAGCTGCCGATTGATGATAGTCGACAAATTGAATTTCAGCGCAGCGCGCTTTCCCATCGATCATGCCAGCACCAGCGACAATACCAACAATCAGTTGTTCGTTCAGCGGGCTACTGATTGCACGTCCGGGAAATTTGGTGACGAGTGTGGCTGTCGCGCCAAAGACTCCGCCTTTAGGGCTACCTACATCCTGTCCATAAACAAAGAAATCAGGATCTCGTTGTGCCAATTCTGCCAGTCCTTCGTTAATGGCGCCCAGCATTGTTGACTGCCGTTTTGCTCCACGCGGCGTATTCTCTCGCCATTGTGGCAGTTGCATAACATGGTGCATCACACGCTCTGCCTTAGGTTCAGGCTCCTGTAATACCTGGCTTTCTGCGCGCTCCAACTCTGCACGAGCCTCTTTCCTCAGCCGCTCGATATCGGCTTCTTGTAAGTGTCCATGGGACACAAGCCAGCGACTAAAGTTTTTTACGGGATCTTTTGTCGCTGCTGTCAGCTCAATCTCTTCTTTTGTACGGTAGGTTTTGATGTCGGTGCTGCTGGAATGCGCGTCCAGGAGACCCATGCGCAAGTGCATCAATACCGGACCCTGACCTGAACGAATACGCGCGACAAAACGGGAGGCGGCCTCGTAGGTTGCTACCGCATCCGAGCCATCAACTTCTTCCGCATAGACGCCTCCTCCCTTTGCCCAGGCGACAAGGTTGTCGCCCCATTGAACGGGAGCAGCGGTGGTAATTGCCCAACCATTATCCTCGACAATTATCAAGATAGGAAGTTGATACACTGCGGCCTGGCGGTAAAGTACATTGAAGTCATTGGTTTCAGCTCCACCGTCGCCCACAGTGAAAACGATAAGCTCTTTACTCTGATGTCGCTGTAAGGAGAAAGCGACGCCACCGGCAAATGGAGCAAGCGCGCCTACTTCGCTAAAGGTGGGTAATATGTGGTGGCGCTTGCTGCTATAGTGTGAAGGCATATTGCGACCTGCGCCCATTGGTCCGGTGGTACGAGAGTATGCTTCGCGTAATGGTCCATAGATATCATCTGTGCGTTGCAACCACGCAGCCAGGTCACGATAGTAGAGTGAGAGCCAGTCATTCTCGTCGAGCGCTGCAACTACTGCTGCCATACTTTCATGTCCAGCGCATCCAATATAAAAAGGAAATTTGCCTTGCGTTTTGCGGGTTTTCAGGAGATCGTTGGTGGCTCGTGCCATTACCATTGTACGATAGAGAGCCACGTAATCCAGTGGCTGTGCTGTAGAATTAGCTTCTGTAGCGCGAGTATTAATTGTCATGCTGTTTCTGCCTCCCAGGTCTTCATTGACGTTTCAGGCCTTTCCTATGTCTATGCTTTTGCGAGTTTATTATAGAATCCATGGTTACGAATTGCAATGTGTGAGATGGAAGGCAGCGTTTCCCTCAGGTTTATTGCCGAAGTTATTCCGTAAGACTATAATAGCGAAGAAATACTTGTCAGACGAAGTAACCTTGGAGATTAAAGGGTACCGGTGATAATCCATTGGAGATAAGCATTCCATCTCTAACTCCCTCCTTTATGCGGGATCTTTATGCTCGTATGTTCTTGACACGGGCTGTAGATAATTGCCTATGGCAGTTGAATAAGC
Organism: Ktedonobacter sp.; assembly: GCA_003450555.1. Taxonomy (GTDB): domain Bacteria; phylum Chloroflexota; class Ktedonobacteria; order Ktedonobacterales; family Ktedonobacteraceae; genus UBA11361. The sequence continues at coordinate 5,441 of DMFQ01000300.1, read as the reverse complement.
TGGAGCAAGGGAGGCACAATCATGTTGTTTCGACCTGTCGTGGGTATGAAGCAGCACAAATAGGGAGCGCTATATGCATAGCGGTAGGGAAAGATTTTACTCTGCCTTATTATCGCGATCTTGGTGTCGTGCTGACCATTGGTATGACCCCTTATGAAGTATTACGCACATATGTACAGGCGGCGAATAGACGCAGAAGTGAAGAGAAGGAGACAGCCCAGTATGATGCTCTCAGAATTAAAAACATGCAGCCGATACCGCATTGGGGCTACTCTAAACATAATATGGTTGCGGGATCGGCTCCTGTGTCAACGCAGATACTGCACGCAGCAGGTATTGCTTTTGCCTGTAAACTTCGTAAAGGCTTTGCATTAACCGCAGTTACTGTAGCCTATTGTGGAGATAATGCTACTGCTGAGCCAGATTTCCTTGAAGGGATAACCTTTGCCTCTCTACACCAACTCCCCGTCGTTTTTGTTTGTGAACAAGATAGTTTTTCTTCATCCTTACCTGATTTGCCTGTCGGCCTTGAGCATCATTCTATAGATGGGATAGATGTTATCGCTGTTTACCTGGCTATGCAAGCAGCGATGCAGCACGTTCGTGAAGGACTTGGACCAGTCCTATTAGAGCTGAATGTGCAACGCCAATCACCGGATAGCCCATCATCAGAGGAAAATAGTCGGTCTGATCCATTAATTTCGTATCAGAAATACCTGGAGAAGTGGAATATATGGGATCAGGAGTGGGCAGTACAACTTCGCGAACGCCTGAACAACGATGTTGCACAGGCGATGCAAGAAGCTTTAAGAGAGCTAGCACTTGAGTAAGCTGGAGCAATAGTATGCAACATCCATTTCCCGACAACATGCTCTCTCACAATTGTTGATCTTCTTCTGTGCTGCTGCTCTGCGTGCGAAGAATAGCGCTTTGTTGATTGAGCAAGGCGTCCTCTATTCGTTGGTGGTGCTTTGGCAGTAAATTAGCTGGCAAAGTACTGAGCGCAAAGTAGCGGCATTCGCGAGACTCTTCCGTCTCGCTTAATACCCCTCCTACGACGTGACAACGGAACGTTAAAACAACTTCCTGCTTCTGCGGCTTCGAGTAGACTCCTACCAGTTGCTCGATCTCGACGGCTAATCCCGTTTCTTCATACACTTCACGGCGCAGCGCCTCCTCAACAGTCTCTCCCACCTCCATCCCTCCTCCTGGGAGATTCCACCAGTCGATATCGCGGCGATGTGCCAGGAGAACAGTCCCCTCTTCAAAAATCAGTGCTGAGACCGCTACGCGGAAACGCGCTGAACCGTCTGCCGGGATTGATTTATCCGCCATAGCCGTGTCTCCTTGACTTACCATGACCGTCATAATCTTCTTTCCAAAAGGTTCTTAGAAAGGAGCGCTCCGTAGGCGTGAGTGCGAAATACTATAGCTTATAAACGGTATATGCTGTGTCGTGTAAAATCTGCTGCGCGAGATGGTAGGCTTCTTCTTCGTCGATTTCATCTGCTTGTATCATTTCGTCAAGTACCTGGCCGATAACGCTTCGTCCGCGCAAAGCTCCGGCCCAGTGCATCTCTGGGATATGAATGCCGTCTGTACTGAACATGAGCTTGCTGGCTGGTGCCACACCTAATGCCTGCCGTGTAAAGGCCAGCATCTCTAATTTATCGACGAAAGGGATGGTATATGAAAGGTCAAAATAGACATGCGGATAGATTGCCGCAAGATATGCGCCCAGCTGGCTATATGGGTAGCTCTCGTGGAGAAGAACGATAGGCATGGTATGGTAATCTGTCTTCTCCAACACTTCTCGCAACTGCAGCGGATTACCCAATCGCATATCTGTATCGCTATCCCCATAACCAGTATGAAATTGCAACGGTAACTGTTGATTAGCTGCGTGTTGGAAAGCGATATGTAAGAGGAAATCTATCAGCGGTTTGTGTGCTATGCGGAGTTGTCCTTGCTCAGTAACCTCGGCGCGCGCCTCTGCGAAAGCAGCGAAAGCCTCGTCTTTACTCCACTCGGTAATGTTTAAACCGGTACGATATGCGACAATGCTTTTGAGCGCACAAAAACCGTCTTCACGCGCCCGGCTGACTACCATAGAGTAGCGATCGACAACCTCATCAAAATCACTGTACTCCGGTATGAGCTGCTGCATAAGAGTCTCCAGGCGCAGCATTTTGACGGCCCTACAGCGCCCAAGTTGTCCCATACGTTCAGGCGTATAACATGTGGATCCGGGAGGATAAGCAGGGTCAAGCACTAATGTATCAATGTTGGCTGCTCGAAAGAGGTGTTCAATCAATGCCTCGTTACCCAATTTGTTGCGTGCTGCTAGAATAGCCTCTTCGTTGCGGTCACACCCATAAACTGTTGCCATCTGACGCAGGAGCCAGAGGTAGTAAACGGTGTTAGGAACATGCTCTTCGGCAAAGATGGGATCTGTGGCTTCGGTGCAGTAACCACGGAATTGCACTCTATCCATGTGTTGATCTAGCAGCACAGGATGGCAATGATTATCTACGACGTGGATATCTGTTAAATCAAGCATAGATCCTCCATCAACTCAAATACTGGGTGACGAGAGTGTCTCTCGGAAATTCCCTCTTTATAAGTACTAGAGACTGTTTAGTGATTATATGCCATACATGCAAAAGAACGAAAGCCAACTGGCACCATGCTTGAAGAAGGTGGTACAATTGGGACGAATGTTCGCTTCTCTGAACAAGGATGGCAGAACCAATGCTTGTCGCCTACGGACCCGGCGGTCGTCCTATTGTAGCTGAAGAGACCCCCCTGGAGCTATTGCAACGCTGGTCGCGTGAACACGCTCTAAGTTGTCCCAACTGCCGTGGTGTAGTGCATGTACGCGGCGGTCCTGAAAAACGTACGCAACTTCATTTTGCGCACCAACGTGGCGAATGCGCCTGGAGTACCGAAGCTGAATCGGTACGGCATATTCGTGGAAAGAGCGTACTGGCCAACTGGCTGCGCAAACAATTTCCTCAAGCTGTCGTTACCCTGGAGAAGCGTCTGCCCGAACCAAATCGCATTGCGGATATCTTTGTCAGGCATGAGCATGGAACATGTTGGGCAGTCGAATTTCAATGTGCTCCACTTGATATCGATGAGTGGCGGCATCGCCATACAGCTTACCGTAACGCACAAATTCTCGATATCTGGATTATCGGAAACAATCGGCGCGAAAAGCAAGAGGCATTCATCGAAGCGATTATTGCCTCCGCACGCGAAATACTGTTTCTCGATCCCCTTCTAGAGCCACCAAGAGCCTGGCTGCGCTGGCCCGTTTCCCGTGAAATGCTACAATTGTGGCCTCAGGATACTGCTTTGAGACCTTTCTTTGAAGGATGGGTCGGGCGTCTGGGTTTCGGCGCCTCTCTCACTGATCAACTTAACAGTATTCGTCTGGGAGAACAAGGCGCACTTATGCACTCCGCTCGTGCTATTCTGTTGGAGCGAACACGACTCCTCGAGGCGATGAAGGTAGCGCCGAGCGTGGTTGAGGCATTGCTCCTTTCGTACCTGGAACACTCTGTAAGTGAGGAGGCTGTTCATACAGTAATGCTACCTCTGTTGCGCGCCTATCAGCGTGACCCTGATTTATTGCGACGCTTTAACTTTGGCCGTGGCTCTCTTGATCAACCACCTCGCGCAGAAGACTCATTGCGTGTGCAACGCGCCATTGATTGGTTACACACCTTAGCAAAGCAAGGGTATGGCGTGACTCGTTTACAAGAACTGTCGCAAGAGCTTCCTTTTGTAGGTCCATATGCAGCCTTTGCCAGATACTACGAGATGCTCCTCGCTCTATCGTCCTCTACTTCTCCCTAAAACGTCTGCTTTATGAAACTCATTGCTATGGTAATACGTATTACCAGAGTAAGCCAAAGGTAAATTCGGCAAAAGTGGCACACACGCGTTTTTCGCGAGTTGTGTGACGCTAAACTGACTGAGATAGGAAAGGATGTTGAAGAATGAATAGTTTTGTTAAAGGTATACTGGTCGGCGTTGGTATCGGTCTGGTTGTAGCACCTATGCGGGGTGATGAGATGCGCCGTCTCTTGAGTGAGCGCTTCGAGGAAATGCGTGGCTATCTGCCAGAGAATGAACAGATGAACCAGTATGTCCAGCAGGTAACCGATCGCGTCTCACAGACGAGCAGTGACTTGAAGGATTATGCGCAACAGGCCGTCAGTAAGGTAAAAGAGACCGGCAGTAATCTTGGTGATCTGGCCCAGCAGGCTACCACAACAGTAAAACAAACAGGACAGGATGTTGCCGGTACTACAAAACAGGCGGCGTCATCTGCGAAGCAGAGCACACCATCTAACACATAAACCTCTTATGGTAGCTACAAAGACTAACATTCGTACTGCACTGATCTGATGGGTTATATGCAGTAACTGTGCATTGTCATGCACAAAGGAGATACCATCAATGGACAAGGAGTCTGTTGATGGTATCTCCTTGCTTTGTCCTGACTTTCCCTTACTTTTAGTATTTATAAAAGTGCTGGCGTGTTTCTTCCTCGGCACTTTTCTCTTTGAAAAAGGCGGACTCGTCGCGTTTGACAGCGATATAGGACCTTGCCAGTAAAGGCCCTAGCGCGTCTAATAAAACCTGGTCGCGCTCTAACTCATCTACAGCTTCATCGAGTGAAGTTGGCAATCGGCGAATACCACGCTGTTCCCGCTCCTCATCACTGTAGTTGCCGGGATCAATCTCCTGTGGTTCGCCTGGATCGATGGAATGTTTGATACCATCTAGCCCTGCCGCTAATAACGCTCCCATCGAGAGGTAAGGATTGCCACTGTGGTCAGCGCATTTGAGTTCCAGGTTGATCGACTGTGCCTCGCGTCCCCAGAAGACTGAAGGTATCCGAATAGCTCCCTCGCGATTGTCAAAGCCATACGCGCCATAGGCCGAACTCCAGTAATGGGGAAGAAGACGGCGATAAGAATTGGGGCTCCCGCAGGTGATCGCAACAAGACCTCGGATGTGCCGTAAAACGCCTCCAATAAAATGTTTCCCAGGTTCGCTTAACCCGCCGCGCTCGCCAGCATCATAGAACAGGTTTTTTCCTCGGTTCTCACTGTTCTCAATTCCCCACAGGCTCAGATGGATGTGGGCACCATTGCCAGCCTGGTCAAGGAATGGCTTGGGTGCAAACGACGCCAGAAGGTTGAAGGCTCGTGCTACACCACGTACCGTCTCGCGCACCAGGCAAACGTTGTCGGCGGCCCGCAAAATATCCGCGTGGCGAACGCTTAACTCCTGCTGAGAGGGACCTAGTTCGGTATGGAAAAGCTCGACAGAAACGCCTTCTAACTCTAATGCTGTCAGGATTTCATCTACCACTTCCGCCTGGTCATCCAGACCTCTACTGCTATAGCAGAGGCTATTGTCAGCAG
>DMFQ01000299.1:22250-22534 GCA_003450555.1 Ktedonobacter sp. | reverse complement strand
TCGCGCTCGGGCAATCCTCTTTTAGAAGGATATGCTCTCCTGTACTCCTAGTAATTCAGAATCTGGGTGTTCCAGTCGGTGTTAGCGTAGAGCCAGGCGGCATCTGCGGTATGCATATTGATACAGCCGTGGCTGCCATTGAAGTTGGAAAAATCGGTTCCGCCAGCATCAGTATGGGGGAACTGGGTGCCAGGACCAAAGGTCTGACGCCACCAGGCATCGTGGAAGAAGAAACCGCCCCAATGGTAGAGAATGCCATATTGAATAGGCGTAGGAGGATAGTA
>DMFQ01000299.1:21562-22056 GCA_003450555.1 Ktedonobacter sp. | reverse complement strand
GGCAGTGAAGGGCGCTCCACGCGTCCGGTTGTGACATAGAAGGCTTTCACCAGTTTGCCGTTCTGGTAGACGCGCATTGCCTGTTCAACCATCGAGACGACGATAATCTGCCCGGAGACATTGTAGTGTTTCATCATCAGGAAGTCTGTGGCATGAGGCTGGTTGTATGGAGTGTTGTCGCTATAGTCTGCCTCGAGCATGTGCAAGTTGAAGAACTGATCGTTCTCCTCATCGACGACAGATTGGAAATCCTGAGGGGTGTAGGTCCAGCCAAGTTCCCTATTCAGCCAGTACCCAATGCCATTGAGCGTGTAACCAGCATCGAGAATATAGTTACGGCCATCGGTCTTATTATGATAGAGGTGCGCCTGTCCCCATGCATTGGCTTCGCGATCAAGCGCTCCAATTAGATATGTGGATGCGCCCTGTACCAGGTCATTATGCATAGAAGCCATATCCGTATCAATGCGCGCTGAGAAGGCTAAAAAGTCTTG
>DMFQ01000299.1:19194-21349 GCA_003450555.1 Ktedonobacter sp. | reverse complement strand
GGTGATCTGCGCTTTGAACTCGCTGAGTTTCGCCCCGCTGACATAAGGAAGCGCCTCAATTGAGTTCACCACAGCCAATTGGTACTGTGCATTTATCAGCGTATCAAGTTTTTGGAATTCACTTGACTTTGTCGCATTATTAAAGTCTTGCATGTCACTCTGGTATTGACTAGCCATAGCGGTGACATCAATATGAGCCTGCTTCAACTGCTTAATTGTGTTATTAAATGTTGTGAGATGGCTAAAGGTTGACCCCATCAAGCCCAATGCATCGATTGATTTTTGAGCTTCATGACTGACGACAGCAAAATCTTTAGGATACTTTGCTGACGATAACATCATTTGATCATTGTTATATGTATCGGAGAAAGGCTGCACATTCCCTATATGTTGCGAACTTCTGCGCGTAAGAGCCTGTTGGAAAACCTGCATATCATTCTGGGCCTGCAGTTGATACTGATCGGTTGTCGTCGTAATCAGTTGCTGGGTCTGTCCCACGAGCTTCGCATATTGATTTGCCTGGCTTGTATAATAGGTATTAACTGGCTGATCATTAAATGGCGAAAAAGGCGCGCCAGTATTACTCAATTGTTGTTCTTGTTTGAGAATAGGGCCAAGCAGTGTTGTTGGTACGCCGATCGCCTCTGCATGCTGAGTCAGTTGATCAAGTTGCGTCTTATCCTGGCTTACCTGCTGCTGTACCTGGGCATTCCCTCCACAGGCGCTCGTCAGGACGGTCAGACCCAGTACGAGCAATACCAGCATTGCCTGAGACACATGTCGCGGTATAAGGACAGAACGTGTGTTGCGCATAAGAGGATTACCTTCTGCCACTTTTGGCTTTATGTTTTCGTTTTTCTTTGCGTGCGGCTTTGCCGGATTTCTTACCACCCCCACCAGGTGGTTTTGGCATAGCTGGCATTCCCGGCATTCCTGGGACACCCGCCCCGGCCTGCTGGCGTGCAAACTGTGCCCATTTGCCCTTGCCAGTGCTCATCTGGCGAATCATAGTGCGCATCTCGCCGAATTGTTCGAGCAGTTGGTTGATTCCCTGCACGGTTGTACCACTGCCACGGGCGATACGTTTGCGCCTGCTCCCATTGATGATCTCAGGATTGCGCCTCTCCTCTTTGGTCATGGAAAGCACCATCGCTTCGATATGTTTCATCTGATCGCCTTCCAGCGCTTCTTCCATCTCCGGCATCGCTGCCATCTTGTTGAAGCCTGGCATCATTTCCATCACCTGCCGCAAGGGACCCATACGTTTGAGCTGGCGCATAGCGCTCAGAAAATCTTCCAGGTCAAACTTGCCCTGCTGTAGTTTGGCCTGGGCCTTCAGGGCTTCTTCCTCGTCGATGGTTTCCTGTGCCCGTTCAATCAATGAAAGAACATCGCCCATGCCAAGTATACGCGATGCCAGGCGATCAGGGTAGAATGGCTCCAGCGCATCAGTTTTTTCGCCAACAGTCATGAATTTGATCGGTACTCCCGTTACCGAGCGAATCGAGAGTGCCGCACCACCCCTTGCATCACCATCCATCTTGGTCAATATCATACCCGTCAGCGAGACAGCTTTATTGAAGTCATCGGCCACGTGGACCGCTTCCTGACCAGTCATAGCATCAGCTATCAGCAAGACTTCGCGCGGTTGTACCCTTGCGCGTATACTGGTAACCTCTTGCATCATGCGCTCGTCGATGTTCAAACGGCCTGCCGTGTCTAGGATGACCACGGAAGCAGCCTGTTCGCGCGCATAATTGAGAGAATGAACACAGATATCAACAGGATTGGCTCCCGCTGGCTCCGCGTATACTGGTATAGAGAGTTGCTTACCAAGCGTCTGAAGCTGATGGACCGCCGCGGGACGATACATGTCAGCCGCCACCATCAGCGGTCGCTGGCCCTGTTTCCGCAGGTAGTTAGCAAGCTTGGCAGCGGTAGTCGTTTTACCAGAACCTTGCAAGCCAACCAGCATAATCACATTCGGCGGCGCTCCGCCCAGATCGAGCTTGTTCGGTCCATCGACGCCTCCCAGCATCTCAACCAATTCGTCATTGACGATTGCCAGTACCTGCTGTGCGGGAGAAAGGCTCCCCAGTACATCAGCTCCAACGGCCTTCGCTCTGACGCGCTCGACAAATTGGCGCACCACTTT
>DMFQ01000299.1:17513-19096 GCA_003450555.1 Ktedonobacter sp. | reverse complement strand
ACCCCTTCAAGACGATTTGATAAGCTTTCAAACATTGCCATAATAGCGAACTGTCCTCTCTCCACCAGTCATTAATACAAGCCCCATTATATCACGTTTTTCCCTCAATTTATGTGTCGATTTTAGTACTACTTCCTCATTATTTTCAAGTGAGCCAGAATATAGTAATGGTAGTATGCCATACCAAAGAGGAGTCATCTGTGAAATAACTCACATTGCCCTCAATTGCAGCCATTCTTCCCCCCATACTATATAATCGCTATAACATACTCAAATGTCACAAGCAGGTAAGGAACCAAAAGAAAATCATGATATTTAAACGCAAACGTCCACAAAAAGAAATCTTTAATTCATTTGGCTGGTGGGATAAGGGATGCTTTCTTGGCCAGATGACCGGAGATCGCTGCGATTATATCGCAGCGTGTATCACGAAGGTATTTGGTAAGGGAGCGCTCGCCCAACAAGATATTTTGGAGATAGGTTGTGGCGGCGGACTGATCTGCGAGGAATTGGCGCAGCGTCAGGCCATCATAGTAGGCATTGATCCCTCTCAAGGTGCCCTGGAAACGGCACGCCTGCACATACAGAAGAGCGGGCTGGGCCACAACGTCTATTATCAACAAGGAATTGCCGAGGCGTTACCTTATGCCAACGGTAGTTTTTCAGTCATTGTTTGCCTCGATACGCTTGAGCACGTGCAAGACCTGCCCGCGACGATCAAAGAGATTGCCCGCGTCCTCGCACCGGGTGGCGTCTTTGTCTTTGATACGATCAACCGCACGCTGCTCGCCCGCGTCGTGCTCATCTGGTATGGCGAACATTTTCCTAGTGGCGGCCTGACACCCGGCCTGCACAACTACCATAGTTTTATCAAGCCAACTGAACTACAAACCTTGCTAACAACAAGCGGCCTGCAGGTACGCGAACTAACCGGTTTTATGCCTCGCGGCTTCCGCAATGGACGCGCGAAAATGGGTCCTGGCTGGTTTACGGGTCTCTCCTACGTTGGCTATGTCACTAAACAACGCTGATGAATTGATTGGCACACAGGTAGAGCAGGCCGCCCACCAACCTCTTATCCCTTTTCCAGCCAGTAGCGTTTTTCCTCTTTTGTCATGGTGCTTTTATCAATGGCCTCGGCAAAACTCTGTTTTTTGGGACTCTGCTGCTCGCTGCGCGCCGCGCTGCTGGTCTGACGACGATTCATGGTCAGCGTTGGCTGGCTATTGTTCAACACGCTTCCGAATTGCTCCATAGTAACCTGAAAGAATGTAGCCAGGCGTGCCAACTGTGACTCGCTCAAGCTCGCCAGTTCGATAGCGCCAGATTCAAATTTTTTCCATACATCAACGCTAAGCCGCAGCCCTCTAGCCGCGTTGACCATAGTTAGACCGCGCTGCGCTCGCAACTGTTGTAGGCTGGCAGCCACCGTTTGCTTGTCAAAGACCCGCTCCAAAGCTACTTGACTGGCACGCTGGGTCAGTGGTAATAGCGCGTTCTCTTTCGCGTCCGCGTTATCTATAGTAGTGACATGGTAAGCTGCAATGAAATCGATCAACGCCGCCTGCGCCTCAGGATTATCT
>DMFQ01000299.1:15808-17426 GCA_003450555.1 Ktedonobacter sp. | reverse complement strand
TGCCTGCGCCTCAGGATTATCTCGCAGCAAGGTTATCTGTGTCTCTGTATCGCCACTCTCTTTGGCAGCGATCCATGCCATTTTTAATTGTTGTATTTCAGTAGTTTTCATACTCCATGACCTTTCACTTCTCTTCCCAAATCTATGACTGCGCCCGTGTTCCATGTATATAGGTGATGCGCTCCCTGTCAATGCATTCGCGCAAGTAACTTCGCGACCGTTCGTAGCGTAAACGGACAGTACGCTCAGTGCGCTTGCAGACAAGGGCGATATCATTCCATTTCATCCCTTCGATCGCGCGTAAAACCATAATCATGCGATCCAACGGATCGGTGAGATACGTGAGAATGCGCTGGCTTTCATCCACCGCGTGTAAGTGTTCAAATTGATCTTTTGGATCAGCTACATCCGCTGACAACGTGCCTTCATCGTCTGGAGATGCCGGACGCAGTGGATCGATCAAGGCGCGCGGTACATGTTGCGGACGGCCCGAAGGGCGTCCCTCGCTGTCGCGCCGGTAGTGCAAACCCTCCTGGCGCAGCACCCTGGTAAACTCATCAGCGCATAGACAGCGTAGATAATGAATAAAATTTTGCGTCATAAATATTTCTGTTGGATCCATCGCTTCGCGCAATAGGTGCTCATTCATATTGGCGATGGCCTCTTCGCGCAAGTCGGGTCGGTGACGCAAGCCATAGGTCCGCAGTTGGAACTCGGAAGCACAGCGCTCCAATAGTACTTCGCACAGCTTGCGTACTCCGCCAGTGTTGTCTTCTGCTTGCCGTACGCGAATATTCAGAACAAGGTCAATGTCGCTTATCTCGTATCGTCCCTCGGGTGTTCGGCGCCGTAGGCGCTCCTTCAGAGCGGGTTCATCCAGGTCAATCATCTTTTCACGCTCCCAATGCGTTATTTCGTCCTGTTCGTGGCTCCTACTAATTATATCTTTATCTCAGACAAAAAACGGAAATGCGGTGTATTCTTCCCAACTCAGCATAACAGAATGTAGCTGCTGTGAAAAGCAGGACCTACGTACCGCCTTCATGTGTAAAAGGGGACGTATCATTATACAATGGTACCCCCGCTATGCTACTGCGTTGCAAGTAGCAGCCTCTCTCGTTTTATAAACTAGATATATTTTTCAGGCAGTGTCTAATCGTCTCATCGTCTAATCGGGAGAAAGAGAAACAACAAATATGCTCGAAGTTTTACCGAAAATCGCGAAATTGCAGGCATCGTATGCGCTTGGCAAACCACTTGCTCTTCCGATGAATCTCACAATCAGCGTGAGCTATCGCTGTAACTCTCGTTGCAAAACGTGTAATGTATGGCAACGTCCCAATGATGATTTTACGATAGAAGAGTACGACAAAACGTTCGCCTCTGTTGGCCGGGCGGCCTACTGGTTCACCTTTAGCGGTGGTGAGCCAACGCTTCGCAAAGATTTGCCGGAGATGGTGGAGTCGGCTTATCGCCATTGCCGTCCAGGCATCATCAATATCCCCACCAACGGGATTCAGGACAAAATCATCCCAGCGCGCATTGAGCGCGTCCTGCAAGCTGCTCCTACCTCTGATGTCATCGTGAATCTCTCACTAGATGGCATTGGCGAAAAACA
>DMFQ01000299.1:5886-15672 GCA_003450555.1 Ktedonobacter sp. | reverse complement strand
GAAATGAAGCCCGACTCGTTCATCAGTGAAATTGCCGAAGAGCGCGTGGAGCTGGATACCGTGGGTATGGGCATTACTCCACCTATTCAAAAGTATCAGCCGGTTATTGAACGTCTGCAGAACGACATTCGCAAGGCAAAGTTCAACGGCGTCTCGCGCATCACGCAGGCGTTCCGCGACCGTTACTACGATATTGTCAAACGCACGCTGGTAGAACAGCGGCAAATCATACCTTGTCTTGCTGGTGTCGCTTCCGCCCAGATTGCACCTAATGGCGATGTTTGGACCTGTTGCATCCGCGCCGAATCGGTTGGTAACCTGCGTGAGCACAACTATGATTTTGCTGCGACCTGGCGCACCACGAAAGCAGACGAATTGCGCCGCAGCATCAAGGCTGGAGAATGCTATTGCCCGCTGGCCAATGCCTCATATACGAACATGCTCTGTCATACGCCAACACTGGCCAGTGTGGCTTTAGAAGTTGGCAAGGGCACCGCTCTCTCTATGTTCTCTTCTCCTCCAAACCAGGGCAAATCCGCTAAATTACATGCTCTCCCTGTGATCAATGCCACGGACGAGAGGCAAATGGCAAAGGATCATAAGGAAGAGGTAGAAGCGGCTGTATAATACTAGCACATTGGGAGAACAAACCTATGAACAGAATGTCCACAGTGTGACACTATGAACGATGACGACGCCAAAAACTGTCAGGGCTGTCGCGTAAATTTGTACTGGGCTTTTCAGCACTACGAAGAACTGGCCGCGCTGCGCAAGGCCAACAACCTGGCGCCTAAGCCGACTTCGGCTCCGTTTCTCGTCGAGACCAGTAAAAAGATCGATGATGGTCCAGCCGTCAACTGGCTGCGCAATACCATCAAGAAATACGGCTTCAAGGGAGCAGGAAAGAAAGTCAGTACCACGGCAGAATAGCAAAATAAAGGAACAGCCCCCAAAACTGGTGGGCTGTTCCTTTTTCTATTGCCAATATTATTTCAACGCGCCTGCCAGAGCAGCTTTTTGACTGGCCTCTGTTACGGCTGGCTGATTCATACCACCCGCGTTAAACCATGCGGCCGCCAGCAAAATTCCCTCGCGCAGCTCCACTTTTGGCTCAAAACCCAACTCGCGACGCGCCTTCTCAATGCTATGGCGATTGTCACTGCCAAACATCATCGCGCCAAGCTGTGTCACTATAGGCTTTGTACGCGTGACGCGCGCAACTACCTTTTCCGCGACGATCGCCCCATAATAGATGGGCAGGTAGGGCAGGTGGCGCTTTGGGCGCACTCCACTAACAGCATCCGCGATAGCATTGAACATTTCTAGCTGCGTCAGTGGGCGGTCGTTGCTAATATTGTAGACATTGCCCGGAGCTTTTTCGTGATAGGCGGCCAACAGGAACCCCTGTACCACATCGGTCACATAGCAGAAAGGCAGTGCGTTGTCCCCCCGCCCAATAATGACGCCCTTGCCATCCTTCATCTTCTGAGCCATTCGCCCAAAGTGCAAGCGATCACCCGGGCCAAAGAAGGTACCAGGCCGCAGGATCACTGTTTCAACCTTGCTGGTCAGCATCATCCTGCGCATCAAACGATCACCTTCAGCCTTGGTAATACTATAGGGGTCTGGATCAGGTCTCAGTGGATCGTTCTCATTCAAAAAACGACCATACCCGAGGCCATATACCGTATGAGAACTCGTATGCACATAGCGGCGCACTCCTGCTTCCTGGGCTGCTTTATAGAGGTTCTCAGACCCGGTAACATTAACCAGGCGATAATCTGCCAGTGGACGCCACACTCCCATCATCCCTGCCAGGTGAAAAACAAGGTCGACGTTCCGTACAGCATCACCCAGCGTTCCAGCATCGGTAATATCCCCCCGCACCACCTCTACCCCCTGCGTGCGCAGGTGATCCGCGTTCTCCACTGGTAATACCAGGGCGCGAATCTCTTCTCCGCGCTGCTGTAATTCTTTAATCAGGTGCCCACCAAGCAAGCCTGTAGCACCAGTAATCAGTACTTTCATAAACCAACTTCCATATAGTATTTTTCATATTCATCACACTACAGCATAAGGCCATCTATACCTATTATCCAACGAACGGTACTCATCTCCTGGAAATTTCCAGCCCTGAAGTACTAGCGCAATCTGTTATGGCATGTTTTTTCGTGATAAGATAAAGGGAGGAGGATATTTTTCATATGGAACCAGAAAACGAGCAGCAACCACATCAAGTACAGGTACAGGGAGAACTCCCACATTTCAACTGGCCAACATCGAAACCAGGCCCACATGCCACACAGCCACCTCCTGGCCAGAAGCCGATGCCGGGACGGACGGATCAGGTGGTCGAAATTGGTTACAACCAGGAAACGGGCACTCCCATTACCGACAGCCCACTACGCTCAATGCCTGATGAAGCATTGGAAGGCAGAACGGCGTTTGATCAACTAGAGACCGCCCAGGAAGCTCTAAAGAAGCGCAAAAGAAAATAAGCCTGATAGCAACATATGCTGTTAGCATAGGACTGCGCTAGCCCTATGCTAACAGCATTCTTTTTCCCTTACATACTATGCCAATAGCACCTATCATCTAAAAAGAAAGACCATAACACTCACTCGTAACTCTTTTATAGCCCTCTTGTAATGAAAGGAACAATGATGAAACTTCTGATTCTTGGCGGCACCGTCTTTTTAGGTCGGCATATTGTCGAGGCAGCATTGGCGCGCGGACATGAAGTCACCCTCTTCAATAGAGGCCAGCATAATCCCGATTTGTTTCCTGACGTTGAGAAGCTGCGAGGTGACCGTAACGGAGATATGTCTTCTTTAGCGGGTCGGCACTGGGATGCAGCCATTGATACCAGTGGCTTCATTCCTCGCGTTGTCAAAGCCTCGACCCAGGCACTGGCAGAATCGGTCAAGCATTATACATTTATCTCCAGCATCTCCGTCTTCGCTGATTTTACTAAAGGAGGTATTGACGAAAACTCGCCTTTAGCAAAATTGGCGGACGAGAGCATGGAAGACGTCACTAATGAAACCTACGGTGCGTTGAAGGCTCTCTGTGAACAGGCTGCCGAAATGGGTATGCCCGGTCGCGTCCTCGTCGTTCGCCCCGGCCTCATCGTTGGTCCTGATGACCCGACCGATCGCTTCACCTACTGGCCACACCGAGTATCCCAGGGAGGAGAAGTGCTGGCACCGGGGCGGCCAGATCAACAGATTCAGTTCATCGATGTGCGCGATCTAGCGGAATGGATTGTGCGCATGGTTGAAGCAGGCAAAACAGGTATCTATAACGCCACGGGACCGGACTACCAACTCACCATTGGGAGAATTCCTTGAGGAGAGTAAAGCCACAACCGCCAGTGATGCCCGTTTCACCTGGGTCGGTGACACGTTTGTGCCCGAAGATGCGGCGAATTTTCAGCCCTGGGCGCCTGATGAATATATCGGCTTCAGTACCGTCAACTGCCGCAAAGCCATTGCCGCTGGTCTGGCATTCCATCCCCTGAGCAACACTATACGCGATACCCTCACGTGGAAGAATGCCAGCCCTGCAAGTAGCGAGATGCGTTCAGGTCTGAAGCCGGAACAGGAAAAAGAACTGCTGACAAAATGGCACCATCAATCTTCATGATGTTAACAGAATAAGCTCAGCAGAGAAGAAACACAGCTTCTTCTTTGCTAAGCTTCCCCCCTCTCTAACCTAACCAACGTTTCTCATTTCATCGCCACTCCCTGGCTCATCCACTCCTCTTTCCAGATGGCTACTCCGCCGACTATACAGGAAGTAAATTGTCAGACCGATTACCAACCAGATGATGAAGCGAATGATGGTGACCAGCGGCAGGCTCACAATCAGTACGAACGAGGCGATTATAGAGAGAATTGGAATTACCGGTACGAACGGCACTCGATATCCACGTCGTAGATCTGGCTGAGTTCGCCGCAGAATCAACTACATGAGATGCCTGTGCAAAAAAGCAATGCTTCGTTCCCAGGCAAGCTGAGCCGCCTCAGCATCATAGGCATCGGCATGATTCTCCTCAAAGAACCAGTGCTTTGTACCTGGATAGGTATAAAACGTCACCTCTTTGCCCGCCTTGTACAGTTCAGCCTCCATTTTGGTAACATCCTCGGCCGACTCCCACTCGTCAAGCTCGGCAAAATGGCCAAGGTATGCAGCTTTGGCTGTGCTATAGTCAGGCCCTAACTCAAGGCCATAGAAGGCGACAACCGCCGCTATCTCCGGCCTATCACTGGACATACCAAACGCGTACGAACCACCCATAGAGAAACCGATCGCCCCAATAATATTTCCTCTTACACTGGGAAGTTTCCGCAAGTATTCAATAGCTCCGTTGATATCCTGGAGGGACCTATCAAAATCTCGTGCGGTTATCAATTGTTTCGCCTCGTTAATCGTTGTCGCACTCTTCCCCTGATAGAGGTCAGGAGCTAACGCAACAAAGCCTGCTTCTGCCAATCGCTCACAGACCCCTTTGAAAAAGCTGGTGAGGCCCCACCATGCATGAAAGACTATAACGCCTGGACCCTCGCCACTTTTTGGCAGAGCCAGGTAACCGCTAACTTTTCTGTTCCCTTCCGCATCTTGAAACTCAATCACGATATCCGTCTCCTTATTGCTCGTAACAACCAAATGCAATACATACTGAATCGACGTTAGCTCATCTGCCCCGAGTATAAGAGGTAATACGGACGTAATCGTTCCTGATTAGTACAAGCTTCCCAAAACTAGCTTGAGGAATGTGGATAACTATGTGTACAAATGTTCTAATTGTGGATAACTTTCGGCAACTTCTATCTTTTTCCTCATTAATCACGGATATCGCGTGGTATGATTTAGTTGGAAAACCGAACGATTACGCACTACAAGGAAAATAGGCTTTTATAGAAAGGGACGTGCAACATGCCTCAACCTGAACCACTTTTGCCTCCCGCAGCCAACTTCACAGACTATATCTCTCTGCGCGTCAATGCCAGCATTTGGCCCGTGGCGATGCAGACCATCTGCCACCGTCATGGATTACCAACTGATCGGCTCGTGCGTTTCGGAGATGGTACAGACTCCGCCGACGGATCAAGTATTGTCTTCGCCGCTGGCGACCACCTGGTCATCAAGCTCTTCCCTCCCTATCAGAGCGGTTTATGTAAGGCAGACCTCACCGTTGCTGAGCATGTCTACGGAAAACTCAGCGTAACAACGCCCAGGATATACGTGCACGGGAACCTGGATGGATGGCCCTACTTCGTCATGAGCCGCGTTCCTGGCGTCTACCTCTCCAAGATATGGGACATGCTGGACAATAAGGATCAGCTACGTATCATCACAGAACTGGCGGAGATCGTCGCGCAACTCCACGCCCTCCCTACCAATGATCTTCCGCTTCTTGATAACAACTGGCAAGAGTTTATTGCCACTCGTATCAAGAAGTGTGTGCAGCACCACCGCGAACAAGAGGTGCCCGACCACTGGCTGCAACAGATTCCCGGCTACCTTGCGTATGCCGCACCTCTTTATCCCTCCGATTTTAGACCTGCTATCGTCAGTGGTGACATCCACCAGTATCATCTACTCGTCACCGAGCAAGACGAGCGCTGGCGACTGACCGGGCTTTTTGATTTTGACGATGCCCTGATTGGTTTCCAGGAATACGACCTCGCGGCTGCTGCACTCTTCATGATGGCTGGTAAACCTACACTGCTGCGCACTTTCCTGTTGACGTATGGATATGTAAAAAGTGAGCTTAACGAACGCTTGAGCCACCGTTTTATGGCTTATACACTGCTGCACCGCTATCGCCCCTTCAACTGGGTGCGAGAAGATTTCGCGCAGGGAAATTATAATACTTTAGAAGAGGTTGCACGGGTTATTTACGCGCTTTGATAACAGAGAGCAAAGGTTGACGCTTGTGATAAAATTTGAGAAATGGGGCTGTAGCTCAGTGGATAGAGCAACGGTTTCCTAAACCGTGTGCCGGAGGTTCGAGTCCTCTCAGCCCCACTTCGTGAACCTGGGTATTTCCTGGGTTCACGATTTCTGTCCAATCACTTTATATCATTTCGACATCTACTGTGACATCTACCAGATTAAAACTCCTATTATTTGGATTCTGTCTTCCCATTAAAAATGTTAAAGTTTTTATCATGAATGCTCATCTGGCACTACAGGCAAATTTATCTGCTTAGCGTACACTTTTCACGTTGAGATATGTTGACCCATAAGCGGTAAAGGTTCAAGCTTTTTCTTTGCTTATCTCCCAGTTTCACTATAACAATGAAAGATCAAATTAAAAGTGTATTTGATATTTGTAAAGAATTGTGGTATAATATAGTACAAGAAAGACAATCACCTTGCTCTTTCTTCCACCAGGAGCGGCTTCGGCACTTCCCTCCTTCTGCGCTCTCTCATACTGCCACTGACTATCCCCTCTGGCGATTTGATGAGGAGCCAGGACTACAACCATGGTGATCTGACATCCCAGAGATCGCACGAACACCTTGACGGAGACTCTCTCAACTGGACGATGGGTACTGTCGCTGAACGCATGTTGCATGCTACTACCCTACCGGTAGTGATTGTGCGACTGCAGTCAACACAAAACAGCGTGCGGCTAGCTGATGGGGAGATGGTGGAAGGAGAGGTTTAACTTGCACGAGAAAACAATCCGTACCCAGGGAGGTGCTCATTCTCCTTTGGAAAGACATACCTCTCCCTCTCTGCGTGTGAAGGCATGGGAAGAGTTGATCCCTCTCGTATGACGTGGCTGAAAGCCACGTTGAGTAGCATGATTATATGTCCTTTTGTTGTGATGTAGATACGAGCGGAGCACATGATTGCTGCTCCTATCGAACGGAAAGAGAGTACGGCTATGATGTCAGAATATGGTTGGGGTGGAGGCATGATGCTTCTGATGGCTGTATGTGGCCTACTTGGGATCGTCTTGCTGGTCGTTCTTGCTTGGGCACTCATGCGCTGGAGGATTCACAAAACTCCCATCTCTATGCCATTACACAGCGATATGCTAGGAAGTGCATCTCCTGCACTCAATATCCTGCGACAGCGGTATGCAGGAGGAGAGATGGATGCGGCGACCTATGAACAGAGGCGTAAGCGTCTTGATAGACCATCCGAGTGGCAATCTACCCAAAGAACGTGATGACCTGGACAGTGTATGTTTAGCCTCGAATAATATGGTGACCCCAAAAGGGTTCACTCCCTAATAAAGGAACAAAGATCATGTTGCAAACACAAAGAACAATCCCTCACAGTCAAGGGAAGAAGTCATCGGCATTCATCTACGTAGGAGTCTTCTTTGGCATCCTTTTCTGCGTAGCGTTCATCTCAAGCGTCTCTTTCGCTCTTTCCGCTGCCTTTCTTTGGCCGTCACACGACCACACAGACTGCAGCTGCAATCCCACCTAAACATGTTCAAGCCAGTCTCAACATCATCATCAATCAGCCCGGCATGCACAAGGACTGGCCTGCATATAGACCGTCGGAACTCGTTGTTCCGGCAAACAGCCTTGTGACGGTCACCATTAAGGACTCCGATCTTGGCGATACCCTTCTACCAAAGAATGCTCCCTTCGCGAGCGCTCAGGGGGTCGTCGGTGGCCTCGCGTATGCTGATGGGCAGCCCTATTCCTCACTTACTCGAGATAAAATAGCACACACCTTCACCATCTCACAACTGAATATTAACGTCCCGCTTCCTGGTGATGCAACAAACGGCGCCACATCCAACACGATCACCTTCACCTTCCACACCGGCCAACTCTTGAGCTTTCTCAAAAATCGGTACATCTGCATCTGCTACATAGATGGTTCTGTTTGGCATAGTAGGTATTTTACCTCTTATGAAACAAATATTCAACAGCCAACGCCATATACTACTAATATACGTATATGTATATAACATATGTCAAGCTAGCATGAGAAAAAGATTGACCTTGACCCACCTTTCCCATACAATACGTACCAGGAGTCAGAGTCTGTGAATTAATGAAGAAAGATCTCTTTTCCGCCTTTTGCAGGGCGCAGCAAGCCCCGCCAGTTTCTATTTTGTGCACCAACGGGGCTAAAATGTACGGGTGGGGCAGCCGCATCCGGGGGATGATGAAGGCGCCCCCACCCTGATCATTCACAAAACCGCCATATTTGAGGAGGAGCCATGAGCCATGCGCATTCGTAAAGCTGTACTACCCGTGGCTGGACTGGGAACTCGCGTGCTACCAGCCAGCAAGGTCATTCCCAAAGAGATGCTGCCACTCGTCGATAAACCGACGTTGCAATATATCGTGGAAGAAGCTGTCGCAGCCGGTGTCGAAGAAATAATCTTTGTGACAAGCCGTAGTAAACGCAGCATTGAAGATCATTTTGATATATTCCCTGAAATGGAGCAGGCGCTGGAGCGCAAGGGAAAACAGAAGGAACTGGAAGAATTACGCCATGTACAAAGTATGGCCACCTATCTCTCAGTGCGCCAATCAGAACCTCACGGCCTGGGACATGCCGTTTTATGTGCCAAAGCATTGGTCGGTGATGAACCATTTATCGTGATGCTGGGCGATGACCTTGTCGCGCCCGAAACGCCCTGCCTTCCCCGCATGATAGAGATATACGAACAATACGGCGGGTCGGTACTCTCACTCTTTACCTCACCGCCAGAGCAGATTTCCTCCTTCGGCATCGTCTCCATTGAGGAACTTGGCTCAGATACAGTGAAGGTGACGCACCTCGTCGAGAAACCACCAGCCGAGGAGGCGCCGTCAAACCTGGCCGTGGCGGGAAGATACATCCTGACACCAGACATCTTTGAGCTGCTAGAGAAGACGCCTCCTGGCAATGGCGGTGAGATCCAGGTGACGGATGCGATTGAAATGCAGGCACAAGCCGGTAAATGTTACGGCCTGCGCTTCACCGGCCTGCGCTATGATACAGGCAATCCTCTGGGCCTGTTGACGACCTCCATCGCTTACGCTCTCAAGCGTCCCGATATCGCTCCCGGTCTACGCGCGTATATGCAAGAAGTCTTACATGAAGCATAAAAAGACCAGATCTTGAAACTTTTGCTGCTGACCTGTAGAAATTGACAGGTACTTTCCAGGTGATTGTATCTGCCTAAAAAACTGTTGAAACTGGCGGTGTAAAACGCCAGTTTGGTTGATATACTTACTACTGTGCAGAGGAACCTACAAGCATAGCCTCTGCGGCCAGCTCCGCTCTGATTGTGGAACCCGGAGCAGAGCCAGCCGTTCACATGGAATACAACTCTTCGGCTGCGTGCGAGGCAGAAAACTTGAGGTATTCCGTCGGGACATGACATCGGATATGTCATGGAAGGGCTATGCTGGTAGGGATACTCCTTAACGAAACCAAAGAACCAGGAAAGCGCAGCGCAAGCAAATAAGCTAGCGAGAAGGAGCAAGCAAAATGGCACAATGGGCCTATAAAGTTGTCTATATCGACTACCGTGGACGAATCTCATGCGAAGGGTTGGAGACGCTCATCGCCAATGAGCGGCGCAGCACATTTGCTCGACGCTATATGAATACCCTTGGTCGCGAGGGTTGGGAACTCGTCGGTATCCAGCCATTGACCTCAAATTCAGCCTACTACACGTTTAAGCGTCCGGCACAAGAGAGCGACTATGCTGAAGAGGCTCCTGCCGCTTCCAGCAGCGAGGCCGCACCTGGCGGTCCAACCGTAGAAACCGCCTGAAGCGCTTAACTCACAAAGAACAAGCGACCATCC
>DMFQ01000299.1:2391-5734 GCA_003450555.1 Ktedonobacter sp. | reverse complement strand
GGATGGTCGCTTGTTCTTTGTGAATAAACTCTACTCATTCGTGATATAATGTTCGTGTGTAACATATCTGCTACCTGTCCTAAAGTGGTACCAGGCCAAACACGAACAACGCTATCTACCGATGCCGATCGCTGCTGATCCCATCTACTCACCGAGGAGAATAACCATGTCTATGTCATCTACCCTCCCTTCAACGGAGCAAGGCCAGACCTATCAAAACTTTATTGCAGGCGAATGGCGCAATTCAAAAAGTGGCACAACCTTTAACAGCACCAACCCCGCTAATACAGACGAGATAGTCGGGTATTTCCAGAAATCATCTACCGCCGACTTAGACGAGGCTGTTGCAGCAGCCCACCAGGCGCAACCAGCTTGGGCTGCAACACCTGCTCCTGAGCGCGGCGAAGTCTTACAGCGTACAGCGTTCCTGCTAGAGCAGCGTAGAGAAGAACTTGCAGCCCTGATGACACGTGAGATGGGCAAAGTGCTCAAAGAGACGCGTGGTGACGTTCAGACTGCCATCGATGTCGCCAAATTTATCGCGGGCGAAGGTCGCCGCGCCGAGGGCGAAACCATCCCTTCAGGACTGCGCAATAAGTTCTGTATGACCATTCGCCAGCCCCTTGGCATCGTTGGCATCATTACCCCCTGGAACTTCCCCATGGCTATTCCAGCGTGGAAGACGTTTCCGGCGCTGCTGGCAGGGAATGCCGTCATTCTTAAACCCGCCAGCGATACACCGCTCCTTTCGCTCAAAATGGCTGAGATTCTGCATGAAGCAGGACTGCCAGCCGGAGTGCTAAATGTGATTACTGGCCCAGGCGGTGTATTGGGCGATGCCCTGGTAAGCCACAAGGGCGTCAATATGATCTCGCTGACCGGCTCAACCGAGGTCGGACGACATGTCGCGGAGATTTGTGGACGCGATCTGCGCCGCTGCACCCTTGAGCTGGGGGGTAAAAATGCGGTGATCGTACTGGAAGATGCTGACCTGGATCTGGCCGTCGAAAGCGTTGCCTGGGGCGCCTTTGGCACCACTGGTCAGCGTTGTACCGCAACCAGCCGCGTAATAGTTCACAAGGCAGTACAGCAGGCTTTCACCGATCGCCTCGTCGCAGCCGCCGAAAAGCTTAATGTTGGCAATGGTCTCGATCCCAAGATTGATATGGGTCCCCTGGTGAACAAAGGACGCGTCAAGGCCGTTCACGAGTACACTCAGGTAGGCCAGCAAGAGGGAGCCAGATTGCTGACCGGTGGAGACGCTTTGAACAATGACGAGTATAGCAATGGTGCCTTCTACAAGCCCACCATTTTTACCAACGTAAGCCCGACCATGCGTATCGCTCGTGAAGAGGTATTCGGTCCATTCGTCTCTATTCTGCCCGTCACCTCCTACGAGGAAGCAGTCCAGGTAGCCAATGCCACCGAATATGGTCTCTCGACCTCAATTTTCACGAATGATCTGCACGTTACGTTCCGTGCCATGCGCGATATCGAGTCGGGGCTGGTCTACTTTAATGCTCCCACAACCGGCGCCGAGATTCACATGCCCTTTGGCGGCATGAAGGCCAGCGGCAACGGTCACCGCGAACTCGGCAGCCATGCCGTCGAAGAGTTCAGCGAGACAAAGAGTATCTTCCTGGCGTATCCACCAGCTCACAAATAAAGAGAGAATCCAACGAGATAGAGAGGGTGGCAACCGACCCCTCGGGATCGGCTGCCACCCTCTCTATCTCGTTCCCTAATAACCAGGCAGAGCTTGCAGTTCTTTTTCCGACTGTTTGCTGAGTGGTATCATTGTCTCCTGTTTGTCATCCAGCTGCAGTGTGTAGCTATTGCGCGTGAACTGGATCACCCATTCTTATTGACGATGCAGAGCAAATTGCTCAAACATGGCCTCCCACACCTCTTGATTCTCCAGCCGTTCATCAAGAGAGACCACGCGCGAATTGATCGTATCAAAAATACAACGTAGAATGCGCTGAAGAACGATCACCGCCTCATCATAGAAGTCCTGTGTCTGCTCCATATTCAGGCTGAGCACTTCATAACACAGCGACTTAAAATTATCCACATCGATATGGTTCTGCTCAACCTTGAACTCATAATTGCCCATGTAACGCAATCTTTCGCGGTAAAGCAACGACTTCAAGGTATTTGGATCCAAATCAGCGCCCCTGGCTCGACACGTTTCAGCCAGAGCATCCATCGTCCAATTAATAAATTTGGCTAACGCCGGAAGTTGATCCATAGGAGTTTGGCGACGATACCATTCTTGCTCCATACGGCTAATGAGATTGAGCAGTTCGAAGCTCTCCATACGCAATTTCTCGGCGGCCTCAGGCAGACGCACGTCGCGATCATTTAATTGAGAACCCGCATCCTGGTAAAGAGGGATAAGAAGTCGTTGTTGGACGAGCTGGGCCAGTTCGCGCGCTACATCGATTTCGGGACGGCGCATAGCGCTGGCGATACGCCGCACTCTATGGTGGAGGTTAACATGGACAAGCAATTCAAAGATGCGCGTATCGAAGCTCATAGCATAAGGAATGGCCGGGGCCATCTGCAGAATGGTGCGCATGCTCTGCGGTAGAAACTGGCGCAGATACTCCCACTCGTCGCCATAGCGAACCATTTCCAGGGTGACACGCATAACTTCAAGCTCAAGTGAATTTTCGCCGTAAGGTAACATGGTTTGTGCTGTCGGACTGGCAATAAATTCGTAGGAGCCTTCCTTCCACAGAGCCATCTCGCGCACCGTCCACAGCGCTTTCGTGCGCAGTGCCTCTTTTAGTTGCTTCTCGTTAATCACGCCCATGCCTATCAGGCGTTCACCAATGCGTTTACCAAATGCGTCCTGCAACTGCTGTGAGTAGGCTTGCTCGACTTGTGGAGAGGTTGCCATGCCCAGTTGTTGCAACACGTCCCCAAGCGCCAATGCACCTGCATCAAGTTCAGTACAACTCGCCAATTTCCCATCGCTAAAATAGATAATACCGGTTCGCCCTGAGAATTGTTTGAGGCGGAGAGCACCCGTCATTCCTCCTAGCTCCATCATTTGCAGGATTTCTACCAGGCCAAAATCCCTCAGCGAGCCTTGTAACAGCCGGGCATTTGTGGTCATGCTCTCTCCCATGCGTGCTCTAAATTAGAAATACAGCAGTGTTTCATCGAACGTGTTACCATTCCCCGACGATTGTCTATGTAAGCACCTTTATCTCTAGCATTATAACAAGTTCAAATTGTTTCAACAAGTATCTTGTTTTCCCTTAACAGAAGCAACAAAATGGATCAAGCGAGTAGCGCACGCCACTTACTCGACCCACATTGCTTAGCTAATCCG
>DMFQ01000299.1:0-2268 GCA_003450555.1 Ktedonobacter sp. | reverse complement strand
GATTGCTTTACCGAACCACTAATATTCTCCGTGGACTGCTTCGTTTTTGATGCTGCCTTTTGCTTGAGTTCATTGATCTGCACATTCACAGGCTCCGACCCGCTCATGGTCTCCCAGCGCTCGCGCAGATACTGGCGCATCTCATCACCCCGCATCGGAGCCACTAATAAAGCAATACCAGCTCCGACCAGCATTCCATTGAAAAAACGTCCCATGTAATCAACATCCTTTCCTCTAAAATCATTCAGGCCCGCTTGTAACAGGCCCTTCCTAAATCATCCTTCATGAAATATACTTTTATCCAGCTCTGGGTACATAACCCGGGCTTATATAGCTCATATATGATACGTATGAATATCATAGTAAAGAGACAAATCTTAACGCTCGTTTTTTGAGTTCCTTCATGCTATAATTTGGGCAGAAATTGGACTGGCACAACTTAACTAACTGTAGTATTGAAACATAACGTTGAACTATTAGCTGGAACATATCTCATACAATAACAATAATCAAAGGAGCTATTTCATGGCTTACCAAATGTCAATAACACTGTCGGATGAAGAATACAAGGCCCTCGCTGTAGAAGCTGCAAAGAACGGTAAACCTATTGAATCTCTCCTTCATGAAGTCCTCACTCAGCATATAAAGCCGTCTGCTTCTGATCAACACTTACTCAACAGTCGTAAGATACAAGAATATCTCTTGCAAGAAGGTGTCATCGAGTCATTACCAACCAATGAAGCAACGAAACCAGAAGAAGACACCAAGCGAGAATACCTGGCCAAACTATTCGGTCAAGGCAAATTAGCTTCTGATATAGTAATAGAAGATCGTGGCCCACGCTGATGAAAATTTTTTTTCTTGATACCTCTGTTCTCGTCAAAAGATACGTAGTTGAGTATAGAAAACCCGAATATTTTATAAAATCATCCAGATGATGTCAGAAAAACTGTTCATACCTATCAAAACGGAAGGACACATAAAACGCATGACAAGTGACGCAGCCAGAACGTATCGCAAGCGGGTCGGACTGGTAGCCGAGATCCCCAACTTTCCCGGCCCATGGACGGAAGTAATGGAGAAAGTTAAGATCGCCGACGAGTTGGGCTATGACTCGATCTGGCTGGGAGAATCCTGGGGCTACGAACTATTTACCTCTATGGCCGACCTGGTACGGGTCACCAAACGCATCAAAATCGGGGCCGGTATCGCCAATATTTATTCTCGCACTCCCGCCGTGCTGGCTAGCACCGTCGCGACACTGGACGAACGTTCCGGCGGACGTATCATCCTTGGCCTCGGCCCATCGGGCGCGAACGTCATTGAGCATTGGCACGGAATACCCTTTCAAAAACCGGTGAAGCGTACTCGCGAGTATGTCGAGATCATCAGGACGATCCTTCGCGGCGAGAAACTGATCTACCATGGCGAATTCTTCAACCTTGATCGCGGTTTCAAGCTCCGTTTCACGCCACTGCGCGCTGACCTACCCATCTATATCGCGGCTATGGGTCCCAAAAATTTGCTGCAATCTGGCGAAATCGCGGATGGCGTCTTGCCTGTCTACTGGCCTGACGATAAGTGGGGCGAAATGCGTGAGATTTTAGATGAAGGGGCGCGTCTAGCAGGGCGACCTCCGCATAGTAGCGCGATCGCTCCCTACGTTACCAGCGTCATCCTGGACGAGCACGCCAATGAGAGCGATCGCGCGGCTGCGCGTCTCTTCGCTGCCTCACCTCTAGCCTTCTATATCGGCAAAATGGGCGTCTATTATTCGGAGATGCTCACCCGTCACGGCTACGGTGCTGAGGTTGCGGTCGTCCAGGAGGCCTGGAAGCACAAGGATAAAAATCCTGCCGAAGCCGTCTCCCCCGCGCTACTCGAAGCGACTGCCATCATCGGTACCCCCAAAGAGGTAGTGGCAAAGCTTGATCAGTGGGCCGCATCAGGAGTGGATGAGCCCCTGCTCGGTATGCCGGGAGGCTCGGTCGATGAAGTCGGAGCCACGCTCTCCGCGTTGATGGACGCGTTGAGCTCATAACGGCCCGCGAATTCGTCGGCATGTTTGAGCCGCTTGCTAACAGATGGATGGTCGTGGAACAGGAACTCGACCAACGGTGATGGCTCGATATCGGCCAGATTCTGATTGGCCAGGCGTGTCATCGCGCCCTTAAATGCCCCGACCAGCTTTGTAGCCTGCAGCGCGTACTCGTCAGCCTGGTACTCAATAGCCCGGCTCAGACCATTGCTAATGGGTAGAACGATCAG
>DMFQ01000031.1:2536-4468 GCA_003450555.1 Ktedonobacter sp. | reverse complement strand
CACGCCCTGCTTTCATGTTCTCCCTGATAATTCTATTAGATCAGTTTCAACCCTGAGATAGCCAGAACTGTTGCTAAGACCGGGCGCATATAGCGATCAGGAATGAATTTGCTCAACTTGCTACCCATAAAGACACCGGGGAGGGAACCTATCAGTAACAGGCCAACGAGGGTCCAGTTAATCGTACCCGCGTTCAAATAGGCGATAGCGCCAGATGCCAGCAGCATGAAGGCTTGAAAGACATCTGTGCCGACAAGCTCTCTGGAGGTAAGCCTGGGGTAGAGAAAAGCCATCGATACAATGATAAGCGTTCCACTTCCCACTGACGTCAGTCCAACCAGAAAGCCTACGAACGCGCCGACCAGAGCGGTCACTATCGGTCGGTAGCGTTTCTCCCACAACACGGTTTTTTCTTCAGATACTTCTTTGCCTTCAAGGACCGCTTGCTTTCTCTGATCAAGTCTTTTCTTTTCCAGGCGCTGCATGATATACGGTTTCAGAATCAACAGCACGGCAACCAGGATGAGGGTAAAGCCGATGCTGTGAATAATAATGCTATTGATGGCGTTACCATACTGTTTGCGAATAAATTGTACCAGGCTGACGCTCAGTACAGTGGCCGGGACGCTGCCGCAAGCAAGCCAGAGGGCTACCTTAAAATTGACGCTTTTCTGGCGAATATGCACGACTGAGCCAACAGCTTTGGTCACAGTGGAGTAAGCAATATCAGTTCCAACTGCCCATACCGGAGGGATGCGAAAGAAGAGGATCATGATGGGCGCAAGTAAAGAACCACCGCCCATGCCTGTTAGTCCAACAAGAAAGCCAATAAATAAGCCGACGAGCGAAATACGATAATCCACAAATCTCCCCCTTTTGTAACCGTAGCCGTCCTTTAAAATATCTCTGCTTTGGTGTTATGAAAACAATAACATATTAAAATCATTTTCTTCAAGTTATTTATTCTATTCTTTCTGCTCATGAAAAATATGTATAGATATAGCTTGAATAATTCTCAGTGGTTATAAGAGATATTATTTTTTGTTATGGATAAGGGCTATAGGCTAAAAGCAGGCTAAAAGGCCTCAAATAAGCCTGTTTCTTTCGTGATGTGGAAGGCACCGTTGGAAGCTATTTCCTGCTGTATGTGCTCTGTTAATTGTTTGATGGTGCTACTGTCGAGGGCTATAGCGAGAGGTGCGGAAAGAATGTAAGCAAGCAGCGGTTCCACTTCTGTAACGACCAGCGCGTCTTCATAGCGATCTAACGTTACTTGTGCAAACGACTGCGAAAGTTCTTCTTTCCCGCTTTCAAGGCGGAAAGATATTTGTATTGATGCGCCCCAAAGTTTAGCCGAGTCTGTAACAAATGTACTTATAAGCTCATGAAGCTCAAGCAAATGCTTTTGGCCATTCGTGGCCGCGTAAAAACGCCCACCAGACCTCAAAACGCGGCGGATCTCTGCCAGCGCCTTTGCTCTATCTGGTACATGATAGAGCATGTGATTTGCGATAACGGCGTCAAAATGTTCATTTGCAAAAGGTATTGCTTGAGCATGGGCCTGCTGAAAAGTGAAGCGCCCTTGAATACCCTGGAGATGCTGGCGCGCTTCCTGCAACATGCCTGGCGAGAAATCCGACAAGACAATATCCCAGCCTTCAGGAATACGATCGCCATTTTTGCGCCATAGTTCACCGGGGCCGCAGCCTATTTCAAGGATGCGACCCCGTCGTGGGAGTATTGTAAAATGGTCAAAAACCCATCTCTGCCAATCGTACTTGTTTACACTAAAACGTTCGTGAAGTTGGATACGCGCATTGAGGTTCGCGGCATTCTTGTACTGATTGGTTAAGAGATATTTCGGGTTTGTGAGTTCAGACATTGCGGCCCTTTCAGGAATGAATAAGCACAATTTTGCCCAATAGTTGACCT
>DMFQ01000031.1:1514-2471 GCA_003450555.1 Ktedonobacter sp. | reverse complement strand
GTTACCGTCTGAGCCGCGATCATTTCCATGACGCGCTGTTCGTTTGCTGGACTGGTGTGCACGAGTCCTCCGCCAATAATTTGTACCCGTTTGAGTCGGCATACCTGTGTATC
Source organism: Ktedonobacter sp. (assembly GCA_003450555.1). Lineage (GTDB taxonomy): Bacteria > Chloroflexota > Ktedonobacteria > Ktedonobacterales > Ktedonobacteraceae > UBA11361. The sequence goes on along the minus strand of DMFQ01000031.1, from coordinate 2,358 downwards.
GATGGTTGCTTGCTGACCACCAAGATTGCCGACGAGGACAATACGCCCATCTTGCACGCAGGATTCGATACTTGCCTGGAGGGTTGTGCTAACCAGTTCGATCACCAGGTTGACGCCATGGTTATTCTGAATGACCTGTCCAACGTTCTCTTCCCGCTGGTTGATGACCATATCAGCTCCTAAGCGGCGTAGTTCTGAGGCTTTTGCATTAGAACTTGTTGTAGTTACTACCCAGCAGTCGGCCTGTTTGGCGAGCTGGATAGCAAGTGTACCGACGCCACTTGAACCGGCCCAAATCAAGACCCGCTCTCCCGCTTTTAGATGGCCCAGATCAAATAAGCTGCCCCAGGCAGTTGACGAGGTGAGGCCAGCAGCAGCCGCCATTTCAAAGGACACTCCTTCGGGGATACGCACCAGGTCGGCAGCGGGAGCCGCAATCATACTGGCATAGCCGCCTCCACCCACAGCGCTAACAGCGTGCGTCGTCATCACGCGCTCCCCGGCACGAAAACCTTGCGTGTCGCTGACAACTACTCCTGCCGCCTCCAGCCCTGGCGTGAATGGTAGTTTGTCAACGGGACGACTGCCATTGCGTTGGAAAAGATCAAGTCGATTCACTGTGGTGGCCTTGACCTGAATTAAGACATCGCTCGGGCGAGGCGTTGGGTCAGGTACCTCCCGCACCTGTAGAACCTCGGGAGCGCCATACTCGGTAAATTGTACTGCCTTCATATATAACCTCTCTAACGCTATTTTGTGCCGCTTAAAGGGATATCCTGCTTCATTGTATGCATATCCGCCTGCAATTGCAACGTGTACCGTTGTTGTCGGAGCGCAAAGCTCA
>DMFQ01000031.1:732-1349 GCA_003450555.1 Ktedonobacter sp. | reverse complement strand
ACCAGAAGTATGCCAGAAACGGTACCAAGAGTTTTGGCGAAGTAGCGCGAGGCTATTGCCATAATGCCTGGAAAAATGGGGCCAAAGAAAAAGCCGACGAGCGCGCTGGCACTGAAGCTGATAACAATATTCCCGGCAAACACTGCTACCAGTAGTCCACTCAGGCTGCTTCCTATCACTGAGATGTAGAGCAGTATGTTCTCGCTCACTATGCCACGTTTGAGTATCTGCGCGCCCATGAGTCTCCCTGCAGTGAGGCCAGACCAGAGCAGCGTTGCGCAGGGCGCCGCCAATACCAGAGGAATGGCCGCGCTCAGGCTGACCGCCGTGACAATCCAATTGCCAAAACCAACTTCTGCCCCAACATACAAGGCAATCTGCAAGGCCAGTAACCAGAGCAGAGGTTGCCTGAATAGACTGTTGGATGCAATTGTACTGTTTTGTTGCTCTACCTTATGCTGTTCATGAGCAGCAGGTGCGGATGGTATGTGCTGGCGTAACAACAAGGAGATGCCCGCCACTGCAACGATGGCGCCAGAGAAATAGGCTACCATTGCATTATGGGTTACCTGGAGGGCCAATGAGAGTATCAATGGCGCGGTCAGCGCTCCCAGGCC
>DMFQ01000031.1:0-584 GCA_003450555.1 Ktedonobacter sp. | reverse complement strand
AGGCCGACAATCATACTGATGGTCACGTCCAGGAAGCCAAAGCCTATGCCCTGGATAAACTGAGCGATGAGCAGCAGTGAAAATGTATGTGCCAACGGTGTAGCAATGCCTGAACCGGCCATGATAACTAAACCACTCATTAAAACATATTTAGGACCAAATCGCTGGCTAACTAGCCCTGCAATCACCACTCCCACCATAAAACCCGTTGCAGATGTGGTAAATATCCAGCCTGCAATCTCAAGTGGAACGCCGGTATTCGCTGCTAGCAGAGGTAAAGTAGGGCCAGGAAGAATACTGATAATACCCGCGCATATATAGGTAAGATAAAGTATAACGAAGATGAGACGATGATTTAGAACACGATTGGAATGCATCTGGAAATCCTTTATTGGATATATTGAGGGCTACCCTCCCACCATTTATAGCCTTTTACTCACTTAAGTGTGCCATATTGCGTGGCGAGTTGTCTATGCTTCCACAAAACTTTTTGCCAGCGTAGGCTGAGAAAAAAGATGTTCAAAAAGCTCCAAAAAGAAATTAAAATGCCACTTTTGACGAAACTAGGAAGAATAGTTTCATAC
>DMFQ01000090.1:3801-4397 GCA_003450555.1 Ktedonobacter sp. | reverse complement strand
GGCGCTCTCGATCCTCTTCCTCGCGCTTGCCGCGGGAGCCATCATCTACGTCGTTGCCGAACTCCTCGGCGTCGCGAAACGCTTCAAATCGCCCGAATTAGTCATGTGGGGACTGCTCATAGGCTTCCTCCTCGGCTACGCCACCGACCTCATCGTAACCTTCGCCGGCGCATAACCGTAGAGGCAGAGGCGCCTTCGTCCCCGTAGGGGCGGGGGTGGCGTGGTTCGATGGGTGGGGACCCTGGCTTTCAAGTATAGGTTTTTAGGAAAGAAGGTTGAGAAAGGAGGAGCTGGAAATGAGCAATGAACAACGTGTCCCCCTGGTTTTAGCACTGGATGATCCCGCTGCCACACTGGAGCAGGTAGGAGGAAAAGGTGCTTCGCTTGCACGGCTGGCGGCAGTCGGCTTGCCTGTCCCTCCTGGGTTTCACATCACTACAGCTGCCTATCGCTATTTTGTGACAGAGAATGGACTGCAGGAGCAGATACTGGCGACGGTCTCCGCCGCCACTGCCGACCAGCCCACCTCGCTCGAAGAGGCGTCCAGGAAGATTGGCCGGATGTTTGCACAAGGAAGCATGCCCGCTGAGATTGCC
>DMFQ01000090.1:3271-3623 GCA_003450555.1 Ktedonobacter sp. | reverse complement strand
GTGCGCTCCTCGGCCACCGCTGAGGACCTGCCGGAACTGTCCTTTGCCGGTCAGCAGGAGACCTATCTTAACATGCGCGGCGAAGCGATGGTACTCGATGCCATCAAACGTTGCTGGGCATCGTTGTGGACTGCACGAGCGATTGGCTATCGCGCACGATCTGGCATCGCGCACGAGGAGGTAAGCCTGGCGGTGGTGGTGCAGGAACTCGTTCTGGCTGATGCAGCCGGTATCCTCTTCACCACCAATCCGTTGACTGACGAACGCGACCAGGTGATGATCAACGCCGCCTGGGGACTGGGTGAGGCCATTGTGAGTGGGCAGGTCACTCCTGATACTGTCGTGGTTGACA
>DMFQ01000090.1:0-3119 GCA_003450555.1 Ktedonobacter sp. | reverse complement strand
CCCGAAGGCACGAGTGAAGAACCGGTTCCTGTAGGCAAGCGCACGAGCGTAGTGCTTACAGCTGTGCAAGCGGCTCAACTGGCGCGCATCGGTGTGCGAATTGAGGAACTCTATGGTCAGCCAATGGATATCGAGTGGGCTCTCCACCATAATCGGTTCTTCATCGTGCAGGCCCGCCCGATCACCGCATTGTCCAAAACCGCCGGATCACAGGTGACACGACCAGCAGAGTGGAAACTTCCCAAACCCAAAGGGAAGTACATACGTGCAAGCGTCATAGAGTTACTGCCAGACCCGCTCTCACCGCTCTTCGCCACACTGGGACTCCCAGCCTGGAACAGAGCGATGCATCGATTTGCGCTGGCAGAAGGCATGGGTAATTTCGTAGGTGATATGCTCACCACGATGAACGGCTATGCATTCTATGATTTGCGCTACAGGACATTTCTGATGAAGCCCAAGGTCTTGACAACAGTCGTTCCTCGCCTCATGTACACTGCACAGCAGCGCTGGGAACAAGAGGCTCGCCCGGCCTATCAAGCTGTTGTGGAGCGCTGGGAGGCGGTGAAGCTATCAAGGGCATCCGCTGCCGAGTTACTTGTCGGGACGCGGGAAATTCTGAATGCGGCAGCGAGCTATTAACCTCACCATTCAGAGTGGCATCCTGCCAGCAGCGTACATAACTGAGACCATCTTCACCATTGTCTATGAGAAGCTTTTGAAGCGTCGCGCCGACCCATCGGCCCTTACCTTTATGCTGGGCTATGACAGTACCCCGATACGGGCAGAGAAATCGCTCTACGATCTGGCACAGTGGGTACGCACTCAGGATGATCTGAGCACCGTATTGCAAAACATGTCGGGAGCACGATTTGCCTCAGCCTATCAGACTGCTCACGTAGATGGCATAGACGAAACGCTCTGGTCAGCGTTCTGCCAGGGCTTTACGGCTCACCTAGCCCAATTTGGCCATGCCATCTACGATCTCGACTTTTCCAAGCCGGTACCCGCAGATGATCCAGTGGCACTGCTAGGAACACTCAAGTTTTTCCTGAGCGGCAATGCGCCGGATCCGCATGCACGTCAGGCAGCTTCAAAGAAAGCGCGCGAGCATGCGATGCAAACAATGCTAAACCGGCTTCGAGGCCCTTCCCGCTTGCTATTCCGTCGCCTTGTAGGGATAGCTCAACGTTTCGCCCCGTTACGCGAGGACGGGCTGGCTGATGTGGGCCTGGGCTGGCCGGTGCTGCGCCGGATGTTGCGTGAAATAGGGCTGCGCCTGGCCACTCACAATGCAATCATTATTCCGGACGATGTGTTCTGGCTGACGCAAGACGAATTGCTGGAGGCTGTAATCGCTCTGGATAGAGGACAATCTCCGGCGAACTATCATACGCCAGTCAGCGAGCGGCGCACAACCTGGGAGGGCGAACGAATGCTTACGCCGCCAATAGCCTTACCACTCAAAGGTGGAACTCGCTTTTTAGGGATGAATTTCAGCAGTATATTGCCCGCCCGTACTGGTCAGCCAGCAGGGGATGTGCTGAAAGGAATCGCAGCCAGCCCTGGATATGTCACTGGCATAGCGCGGGTCATTCATGGCGCTGATGAGTTCGCACAGATGCGACAAGGAGATATCCTGGTAGCCAGAATCACGACGCCCGCCTGGACACCACTCTTTGCCCTGGCCGCAGGGGTAGTTACTGATGTGGGCGGCCCACTCAGCCATAGTTCGATTGTAGCCCGCGAGTATCATATTCCGGCTGTTCTTGGCACAGGTGTCGCCACTGAGTGGCTTCATAATGGTCAGAATGTCACTGTGGATGGCGATGCGGGAACCGTGACGCTCTCCCGTTGACTAGATACTTTTCCTCTCAACCTTCTTTTCTAAAAACCTATACTTGTAAGGGGGACCCTGGGTCGCCCGCGTCCCGTTGCACACCACCACATCCGGGAAATAATGGCCCTCCCCAAAATTTACCTACGCATAATGTCCAGTTAATATCAATCGGCTACACTCTCATTGTGAAGAAAATTCCCAACTAGATGGAGCCGATTGATGCTACTAAGCACAACCGCGCCAGCAGATATTCCCAGCATCTCCAGTGGCATCCTCTAGTTCACTTCAAAGAATTGGCAGTAGTCGCCACCTCGACTACCGTCATACCTCTATTGAGACGACACTCTGCTCCTGCGAGCAATGTGCTCGTTCAGTGAGCGAGGGGTATACCTCCGAAACCTCTCGCTCTATGGGGTCAACCTGGCCCCAACTTTTCTATCTATATGAGGTAACTTGTTTGCTCTATCGGCTCAGGAATACCTACCGTATCTATCTTGCTCAAGCAAACATCACATATCGTATAAATACGCACTCTATCAGTACGAGCATCAAGATGTTTATCTAACTTTGCTCGCATTTGCAGCAACTCTTTCTTCGTCAGGAAACATTCAAACAAAGAAAACTCTGTCCACTCCCCAAACCCTTTCAAAACCTTATGTACCTTTGTTCGCCTTTTATCGTCCTGAATGTCATAAGCCACAACATAAAGAGTGCTCTGCCTGACACCCCTTACACTCATTCCTGTTTGACTCATTCTACGCTCCACTATCGTACAGTAAATGGTGTATACTCACTCACTTCACCAGTAAGATACTTACCAAGTAGCCGCGCCTGAAGTTCGATACACCGTCTATAAGGCACCTTGTATTCAAAAACAGGATGAGTAATGACTTCTTGCATTCGTTCTTCAAACTTCTCCAGGAAAAGACGCTTTGCCGCATCAGTCATTCTATAACTGTTGAGTTCAAGCTCAAAATCCTTTTGCTCAAATTGTCGATTGTTTAGCAGGCTGAGTACTACTGAGTCTACGATGATCGGCCTAAACTCCTCCATTAGATCAAGCGCTAGTGCAGGTTTGCCATAACGTGAGGAATGCAGGTAGCCAATATATGGGTCAAAACCCACTCCAGCGACGGCACTGGCGACTTGCGATGATAAAATGACGTAACCATAACTCAACATTGCATTGACCGGATCAGTCGGTGGGCGACGTACACGTTTGCTAAAACCATGTGCCCAGCCACATTTGATCAGGTGCTCAAACACATTGAAGTAAGCT
>DMFQ01000089.1:10207-37209 GCA_003450555.1 Ktedonobacter sp. | reverse complement strand
GTCCATAGTAATAGAAATTGATTAAATTATGAATACCATATCACATTTACGAAGCGCTTGAAGGAAAGTTGAAGGAAGTCCCTTGTAGCTTCCAACCCCGAAATAGTACTAATTGTAAAACCTCATAGGCAAACACCTTGATCAATGTACTTCTTTACGCTATACTTACCTCATATTGTTGACTTGGGTCACAAAGACGTGCCAGGATACAAGAAGAAATAGTCACTTCGTAGAGAAAGTGTTTAAATCCCAATTGTACAGTGTGGAAGGGTGAAACTTTACCGTATGAAACCATCTCAACCAAATAACCGTGAACCTAAGCCCGCACAAAAAGCATCCAGGAAATACTCGCGCTTGATACGCTACGGTGTTTCAGCCTTCTTCATTCTCTTTGGAATAGCCATCCTGGGATTCGTGGCGATTCGCGTTGGAAATTTTACATCTGCACGTGATAGGACGGTGGATAAACCAATTACCGACGTGCTCAATATGGCGGATCAGCACAAAATAAAAACAGCGTTGATTAGCGGCAATGTGATACTCGCCACAGGTACGAATGGTCAAAAATATCAGACTTACAAGGAAGATGGACAGACAGTTACAGATTCATTGCGACACGATGGTGTAACTGTTACCATTGACAGCGGACAGACCGATCAATGGACGCAGGGTTTAATAGACCTGGTCTTGATAGCGCTCATCGTTGGAAGCATCTACTTCCTGCTTCGTCGCACAAGTATGGGGGGTCGCGCTTCCCCTTTTGCACGTTCGAAAGCCAAGCGCTTTAATGAATCTCGCCCTTCCATTCTCTTCAAGGACGTGGCTGGCGTTGAAGAGGCAAAAATTGAGCTTGAGGAGATTGTCGATTTTCTCAAACATCCCACCCGCTTTATCGATATAGGCGCGCGTATCCCCAAGGGCGTTCTTCTCGTTGGCGCTCCAGGAACAGGCAAGACACTTATTTCGCGTGCCGTGGCGGGCGAGGCCGGAGTATCATTCTTCAGCGTGAGCGGCTCTGAATTCGTGGAGATGTTCGTCGGCGTGGGTGCGGCCCGAGTACGCGACCTCTTCAAAGATGCCAGGGAGCACGCGCCCTGCATCGTCTTCATCGATGAGATTGATGCCGTAGGCCGTCACAGGAACAATGCCAATGCTGGAGGCAATGACGAGCGCGAACAGACGCTCAATCAGTTGTTGGTGGAGATGGATGGCTTTGACAAGCAGACCAATATTGTCGTTATCGCGGCGACGAATCGTCCCGATGTACTTGACTCTGCTCTGCTCCGCCCTGGCCGCTTTGACCGCCAGGTCGTGCTCGACAAACCGGATATTCGTGGCCGCCTTGCCATTCTTGAGGTTCATGCCAGGGGCAAGCCAATTGAAAGCGATGTGGCGTTGAATGAACTGGCTCGTCAAACAGCTGGCTTCTCCGGTGCTGACCTCGCTAACTTGTTGAATGAGGCTGCGCTCCTGACGGCCCGGCGCGGCAAAAAGCTTATCGCTATGCCTGAACTCGAAGAGTCAATTTTGCGCGTTATGGCAGGTCCTGAACGTAAGAGTCGCCTCATCACAGAGGCAGAGAAATCCATTATCGCCTATCATGAAGTGGGGCATGCCATTGTCATGCGTTCGATGCCAGGTGCTGACCCTGTGCGCAAGGTGCAGGCGATTGCCAGGGGAATGGCCCTCGGTATTACCGTGCAGGCTCCATCTGAGGATCGCTATCTCATGCGGCGCTCAGAACTGTTGGCAAAGATGGCGGGTGCAATGGGTGGACGCGCCGCTGAAGAGCTTGTTTTTGGCGATATCACCACAGGCGCTAGTCAGGACATCGAGTATGTCACGACTGTAGCTCGTCGTATGGTCTGTGAATTTGGTATGAGTCCCCTCGGGAACGTGGCGCTCAAATTGGAACCGGATGGCAGTAATCCCATCAGCCCGGAGACGGCGGCTAAAATCGACAAGGAGATCTCCTTCCTGGTCGAACAGGCATATGATACCGCGATCAAGATCCTTAGTGAGCGCAAAGACAAACTTATTGTCATCTCCGAGCATCTGATCCAGGTTGAAACAATTGATGGTGTGGAACTCGACGCGATGTTATTTGCTGCATGACGCGCACATTTATCGCTCTTGAGCTAGATGAATCCCTGCAGCGCTACCTGGGCGAAACTATTCGCCAGTTGGCGCAGGAGTTACATGGTCCTGCTCTTCGCTGGGTTGATCCGGCAGGGATTCATCTTACACTCGCCTTTCTGGGCGATTTGAACGATGAGCAATTGGCTGAAGCGATGCGTGCAACCGAGCGTGCGGCACGAAAAGTTTCCCCCTTTGAGTACTGCCTCTCGCGCCCAGGTCTCTTCGGGTCGCCAAGACAGCCCCGTGTCATCTGGATCGGCGTTGATGAGCCTTCTGGTAATCTTCAACTTCTCCATAGGCAACTGAACCTGGAACTTGTTCAACACGGCTTTGAGGTTGATGCACGTCCCTTCTCGCCACATCTGACGCTCGCGCGGATCAAAGGGCCTCTCAGACAGGAAGAACAGCAGCGTTTGCAACGATTGCTCACCGTTGAGGACCGCCAGCGACTTTCTCCCACAATACATGTCTCCCAGATATGTGTTATGAAAAGCGAGCTTTCTCAAACGAGGGCAAACTATACTTGTTTACAGAGTAGTGCTCTTGGCAGGTAACCAGCAGCGAAGCAACAACTGCGGTCCTTAAAGCAAAAGAACTGGAGTTGGCTTGAGTATGGACATCACCTAACCAACCTTTCAATCCGACTAACTGCCTCATCACGACTAATCTTCCCCGCTAATAATTCGTCCACAATCTTCTCAACTGACGGAGCGCCAGAAACTGCTGTCGCCGCTTGTCTCATTTGCGTCACACGTGCCTCCTGAGTTGGCGAGTTAGCAGTGGTATCTGCATCTATCGTTGCAAGGGCCGCCGAATGTATTTCCTCTTCTTTTGTTGCAGTTGTCGATGATGTCACCTCTGTTGCTTGCTGCTTTACGCGACTGCCTAAGAAGCCTTCGCGGATGCTTGTCCACAGGTAAATGCCCACGATCAGTACACCTATTGTCAGCGCGGCGATACCTGTATGCGCTACATTTAGCCAGTTATCTAATGGAGAACCAAGCGCTGCTGTACCATATGCGTAAAGCGCGGTCGCTCCACCAATGGCCGCTGCCAGAATCCCACCACCTAACAGTACAAAGGTGAATCCACGCAGAGGTGCGAGGAATGCTGCCTGCGTACTGCGGAGGCGCAACAAGAGACCCAACGGAATATAGGCTACGCCTGCGATGACAAAGGCGATTGATGTTGCCCAGTTTTCCGACGTTACCGGCGTGGTTGAAGGGAAAGTATGCTCTAATATATACAGCAATATCAGCCCGCAGCCAGACCAAAATGTTACACCAAACAGCGCCGCAGCTACTGACAGCTCTGTCAGGAACACCGAAACTCTCTGCTCAGATTGTTTCGCTGCTGCATTGCGCAGCCAGAAAACATAGGTTGCTGCCACAAAGATGCCCAGGCTAAGTGGCGATACTACATCATACTCAGCGAATGGTCCCGAAATGCTATTAGCTGGTAAAGTATCTTTGAAGATCAGCAGAGAAAAGAGGAGTGTTACCCCTCGATACATGCCAACTAGCACCACAATTGTCCCATAGCCATAGCCGATGAAGTGAAACACACTGCGTAAAACGGAGGCTGTATCGGCACGGCCCAGCCAGCTGTAGCCAGACCAGAACAGCACAACCCAGAGCGTACTTGCCACGTTCGCAATGACACTGGCAAGGGCCGGTCCATGGCATCCAGCTCCTCCACCGCAGGCAGCCGTTATACCAGCTCCTCCAAAGAAGACGCTGTCTACTAACTGCCCTACTGTCTGGAGCCAGCTAAAAGTGAGGATGAAAAGTAGTATGAGTTGCGTACCATAGAGATGTAACCTCTGGAATACGAGTGCCGCTCCTGAACTTGCCTGGACGCGTCGTCGTTCCCATTCGAGCAATGCCCACAATCCCAGGAAGGCAATGGTGAAAGCTGCCCCGCTGCTTATTCCTCCTACATTTTGCTGCCCAAAGTTAGAGATCGTAAATGCTCCTGAGCCAACGGCCAATGGGAGACTGATCATTTCTACAGCATTCAGAAAAAAAGCGCGCACAGCACTATTTCCTGCCTCGGGATCATCCCTCATATCGCGTCGTATGAGCCAGTAGTGCAATCCGCCAAACAGGGCTGCAGTAATCAATGACACTATCCCGAACACCAGCGCCTGTACCAGGCTCGCGCTGCTGGGTGTATTGTATTGATCTTTGAATAGGCTTTGGAGCAGTACTGTCAGAAGCTGTATTACTCCGAATGTTGCGAATAGTAACATAGCCATGAAAACCACGTAGAGATAAAAACGATACAGGCCGCGTAACATACCAGTGCCTCCTCGTCACCCCCATCACTTTTAGGGGTGCGTTGATGAGTTATCAACAAAGAATAAACACTCACAATAAGTGCTATAAACGATTATGTTCTACTGAACAACAGTAGTATACCGCTAAAATTTCTCAATGGTAGAGTGTCATTTGACCCATTTTTGGGCTTGACAAAAGGGCGATAAGTCGTGTATGCTTTCTTGTAACAGTTAAGACCTCTCATCTGAGTGTGAACTCCAGCAAGGTTGCTGTCGAATTCCTCGCTTGAGACCTTTCCTTATAGCAAAATCAAACTTGATAAAGCAGTAGTATTGTTTTGGACGGAGTAATTTCATGTCGGCAATGTCGAGCGCAGTAGCACAGCCAGCAATGGTCGCTGGCCAGGACCGCGCGAAACGTATGTCTTCTACCATGCACGGAATGTGTATGGCTGCTGCATCTATCATCATTATTGGAACCGGCGTATTCACGTCGGTTTCTTTAGTTGCTCGTATGCTCACCCTTCTCCTCGTGGTGCTTGGAATCCTTAACCTTAGCGGCCTTACTGGACTTGGAGGTCTGGTAGGGCTTATCACAGGGTTAACCCAAAGCATTTCACAGGGAGATTAAAGGAAGCAACGAAGCGACCAATCCAAAGAAGGTAACCTAACGAGGACCTCCCGGTTCGGGTGGTTCTCGTTTTTTTATTGTCTTTTTATCATCCTAAAGGAGTCATCGTTCATGGTTATTGCTGCAACAGCGACACAAAAACAACAGCAAAGTGCTCAATCAGCTCAAATTGAAGTGACGCATCAGCAAGGCGTGGAAGACCTACGTAAGCTAAGCGGAAGCCAGATTCTCTGTGAGGCACTGGTTCGTGAAGGCGTGGAATTGCTTTATGGGTATCCAGGTGGGGCAATCATGCCATTCTATGATGCGCTCACCTCCTATCCATCTTTGCGCCATATACTGGTACGACATGAGCAGGCTGCAGCTCATGCCGCCGATGGCTATGCTCGAGCTACTGGCAAGGCTGGTGTCTGTGTTGCTACCAGTGGTCCTGGAGCCACTAACCTGGTCACCGGACTTGCCACCGCTTTCATGGACTCAACCCCCATCGTTGCCATCACTGGCCAGGTAGCGCGATCTTTTATTGGGGCGTGACGCGTTCCAGGAGACGGATATTATTGGAGTGACACAACCCATTACCAAGCACAATTTCCTGGTGCGAAATATCGAGGATCTGGCGGATACGGTCCACGAAGCCTTTAAGCTTGCTCAAGGCGGGAGGCCGGGTCCCGTATTAATTGACGTACCCAAAGACATCCTACAAAATAAAACGCTGTACCGCCCATTAGCCTCGGTCAACTCGCTTGAATATTTCCGTGCGACACGCCAGCCAGAACTCTCATCGTCAGCAATAGAACAGGCAGCAGACATCATCAATAAGGCTCAACGTCCGATAATTATGTCTGGGCATGGAGTCATTCTATCTGAAGCCTACAATGAATTACGCGCCTTTGCTGAGAAAACGAATATTCCTGTGATTACTACATTGCTCGGTATTAGTGCCTTTCCTGTTACACATCCGCTTAGCCTTGGCATGCCTGGAATGCATGGCCCTGCTCATGTTAACCAGGCTATAGGAGAAACAGATGTGCTATTCGCCGTTGGCCTGCGTTTCGATGATCGCGTCACAGGCAAAGTCAGTGAATTTGCTCCCAAGGCGCGCATTATTCATATAGACATTGACGCTTCGGAGATACATAAAGTCAAAGTCGCTACAGTGCCGATTATCGCCGATGCGAAAGCTGCTCTTGCGGCTCTGACTACAGCGGTTAAGCCTGGAGATCACCGGGCGTGGATCAGCGAAATACGTTCCTGGGAAACTGAGAATGCCGAGCGCACTAGGAGAGTTAAGCGCGATGAGCAGTATCCCGATCCAACCTCCATCCTGGAAGCTATTCGCGCAGAGACTGGTGGAGAGGCGATCATTGTCACAGACGTTGGACAACACCAGATGTGGACCGCGCGTCACTATACATGGACGCGCCCCAATAGCCATATCACCTCAGGCGGGCTTGGTACCATGGGCTTTGCCCTTCCTGCCGCTATGGGCGTCAAAATGGGTATGCCAGATGTGCCAGTCTGGGCAGTAGCGGGTGATGGTGGCATCCAGATGAACATACAGGAGCTGGCCACCTTGCGTCAGCAGGGCGTCTCCGTCAAGGTCGCTATCATGAACAATGGCTATCTTGGTATGGTACGGCAATGGCAGCAGTTCTTTCACGCGCGCAACTACTCTGAGACACCCATCACTGGCCCTGACTACGTGAAGTTGGCAGACGCCTACGGCCTGACAGGCATGCGTATTACGCGCCGCGAAGATGTGCCTGCTGCGATTCATAAGGCGATGATCACGGAGGGCACTGTCATCATTGATTTTGTGATTGAGTCAGAGTCCAATGTCTATCCCATGGTGGCCCCTGGCTCCGGCATTACCAGTATGATTGAAGAAAGTGTGGAGGAAGATTCTAATCATGACTAAACATGTTGCTCCCCCAAAGCGAGCAGGCCAGGAAAACGCCCCCCAGGATGGTGGGCATACACACATCCTGGTTCTGTTCGTGGATGACAGCCATGGTGCGCTTGATCGTATTATCGGTCTTCTTCGCCGTCGGCGCTCGAACATGCAAACGTTCGCTATCGGACGAAGTGAAATGCCAAACGTGGTGCGCATCACGGTTGTTGTGAATGACTCCGAAGTGGGAGTCGAACAGCTGGTGGAGCAGCTACGCAAAATTGTCGATGTCCGACATATCGTCAACCTTTCATTTGAACAGGCCGTTGCGCGAGAGCTGGCGCTTATTAAAGTCAACAGCACAGCGGCGCATCAAAATGAAATTATTGAACTTGGTCATCTTTTCGGGGCCCATGCTGCGGATGTAGATCACGAAACGGTCACGCTTGAAGTGACGGGCAGCGCCGATAAAATAGATAAGCTGGTTACCCTGTTACAAGCACACGGCATTCGCGAAGTCGCTCGCACCGGCTGTGTGGCTATGACCCGTGGAACCGCCAACACATAGGACCCGATAGTAGTAAAACGATAAAGCAAACAAAGGAGTAGTCTTACCCATGCCAAACATCTACTACGATGCAGACGCCAATCTGGAACTTATGCAAGGAAAACGTATCGCCGTCATCGGCTACGGCAGTCAGGGCCACGCCCATGCTCTCAACATGCACGATAACGGCTGTAATGTCGTCGTCGGGTTGCCGACCAGCAGCAAGAGTCGAGCCAAAGCGGAGGCCGAAGGCCTACAGGTCATGTCGCCAGCTGACGCGGCTGAGCAGGCTGATGTCATCATGATCTTGATTCCCGACCAGCATCACCGCGAAGTATTTGAACGTGATATTCGCCCTGCACTGGCTCCTGGCAAATTGCTCATGACAGCCCATGGTTTTAGCCTGCACTATTCGCAAATTGTCCCGCCTGACGATATTGATGTAGCCATGGTGGCTCCTAAAAGCCCTGGTCACATGCTGCGTCGCCTCTTCAGCGAGGGCATTGGAGTCCCTGCTCTCTGGGCTGTTCATCAGGACGCCACTGGCAACGCTGAAGCTTTGACCCTGGCTTATGCCCGTGCCATCGGCTGTACCCGCGCGGGAGTGCTGCACACGACTATCGCGGAAGAGACCGAGACCGATCTTTTCGGAGAACAGGCAGTCCTCTGCGGTGGTATTACGTCCCTTATTCGCGCTGGCTTCGAGACACTGGTGGAGGCTGGTTATCAGCCAGAAGTTGCCTACTTTGAATGTATGCACGAAATGAAGCTCATCGTTGACCTCATGTACCAGGGTGGCATGAGCTATATGCGCTACTCCATAAGTGATACCGCCGAATATGGCGATTATGTCTCCGGACCGCGCATCATCGACGAACACACTCGTGACGAAATGCGCAAGATTCTACGCGAAATCCAGGATGGAACGTTTGCCTCACGCTGGATTCTCGAAAACCAGGCCGGTCGTCCTAGCTTCCAGGCCATGCGCCGCAGTAATGCCCAGCATCAGATTGAACATGTTGGCAGCGAATTGCGCGCGATGATGCCATGGTTGAACGCGCCAAATAAGAAAACGGAAATTGCTGAAACGAAAAATTAACCTTTTTTGGGTATCATTAACATCTCATGGAGGAAAAAGAACGTGAAAGACCCTGATGTAATTCGAATTTTTGACACGACATTGCGCGATGGCGAACAGTCGCCCGGCGCCACCATGACCACTGAGGAAAAGATTCAGATTGCCGAGCAGCTTGCGCGACTCAATGTGGACATCATTGAGGCGGGATTCCCGGCTGCCTCACCCGGCGATCTCATGGCGGTCAAAGAAATTGCGCGCCGCACACGTGACGTAGCTATCGCTGGGCTTGCCCGCGCTAACGCCAGCGATATTGACGCTGCCTGGGAAGCTATTAGAGAAGCTGATCGACCTGTGCTCCATGTGTTTATTGCTACCTCTGAAATTCATCTTAAACATAAACTTAAACTCGACAAAGAAGAGGCCTTGCAACAGGTCAAACGAATGGTTGCCTACGCGCGCAACCTCTCCCCCACCGTCGAATTTTCAGCGGAGGATGCCACTCGTAGCGAATGGGATTATCTCTGCCGCGTCTGTGAAGCGGCGATCAAGGCTGGCGCGACAACTCTCAATATTCCTGACACCGTTGGCTATACCTTGCCTCATGAATATGAAGGCCTTTTCCGCTATCTGCGCGAACGTGTTCCTGGTATCGACGAGGTCGTTATGAGCGCCCACTGTCACAACGATCTGGGTATGGGCACTGCCAACACACTCGCTGCTATCAATGCCGGGGCGCGACAGGTTGAGGTGACCGTCAATGGTCTTGGTGAGCGCGCTGGCAATACTGCCATGGAAGAAGTTGTTATGGCGCTCTGTACCCGACCAGAAGCCTTTGGTAACGTCAGCACTCGTATAAACACACGCGAGTTTCTACCCACCAGTCAACTGGTCAGCCAACTGACGGGTATTCCTGTACAGCCTAATAAAGCTGTGGTAGGGGCAAACGCCTTCGCTCATGAAGCAGGTATTCACCAGGATGGTATGCTCAAAAACCGCCTGACCTATGAAATAATGACGCCGCAATCGGTCGGATGGGGCGACACCAAACTGGTGCTTGGTAAACACTCTGGACGTCACGGCCTCGATGCCCGTTTACGGCAACTGGGCCACAAACTCAGCGCCGAAGAACTGAAACAAGCTTATCGCCGCTTTGTTGCCATGGCCGATCAAAAGAAACACGTCAGCGATTCAGACCTGCTCTACATTGTAGAAAGTGGCATGGAAACTCCTGCCGCCATTTAGTTTCTTATCCGATGTGCATAGTGCGCCGCTACAATCTGGCGCACCATGCACACTATTCGCACCATTGTAAAAACACTGCATGTTTTCCTAAATGAGGAGCAAACTCTTGACCCAGACGAACACTTCAATACCGCAACAAGATGGTAATGTATCTAAAGCAGAGTCGCCTAAAATACCGGTGCTCAGCCTTGAAGAGGGCTTTGCTTACTTTGAAGGACACATAGTACCCATGAGCGAGGCGAAGGTGAGCGTGGCAACCCATGCCCTTCAATATGGCACAGCCTGCTTTGAAGGTATACGCGGCTACTGGAATGCCGATCACCACCAACTCTACCTGCTCAAACTGCGCGAACATTATGAACGGATGGCTGATTCCTGGAACGTCCTGCGTATGAAACCCGCGGAAACCGTGGATGATTTGTGTCGTATTACTGTCGAGCTTGTGCGCAAACACGGCTACCACCAGGATGTTTACGTTCGCCCCCTGACCTACAAAGCTTCGCGCACCATTAAACTCACGCTTACTTCCCTCGAGGATGCCGTTGCCATCTATACTTTCGCCATGGGCAATTACGTCGATATCAATGCTGGTCTCAACGTGTGTACTTCCTCCTGGAGACGTGCCAACAGTAACGCCATGCCCATTCGCGCCAAGGTTACAGGAGCTTATATCAATAGCTCTCTAGCCGTGGATGACGCGAACGCTGCTGGTTTCGACGAAGCGATCCTGCTGACCCACGACGGTAGTGTTTCTGAAGGCAGTTCATGTAATCTGTTCATCCTGCGTAATGGCAAATTCGCCACGCCCGCACTCTCTGAGGATATCCTTGAAGGCGTGACACGCAATGCCTTGATCGATCTCATTCGTGACGAATTAGGTATGGTGGTCGAGGAAAGGCGCATCGACCGCACAGAACTGTATGCCTCTGATGAGATATTCTTGTGTGGGACAGGCGTACAGGTTTCGCCTGTCAGCAGCGTTGACCGTCGCTCGGTTGGCACCGGCAATCCCGGCCTCTTTACTATGAAACTACAAGAACTCTATCTTGCCGCCTGCCGTGGCGAAAACGATAAATATCGAGACTGGGTGACTCCAGTCTATTAAGGAGATCCTATTGTATGCGTTCTGATCAGATCAAGCTCGGTTTTGAACGAGCACCACACCGGGGACTATTGCGAGCAACCGGTGTGGTGGGAGAAAATGACTTCAATAAACCGTTTATAGCCGTCTGTAACTCCTATGTGGATGTCGTGCCCGGTCATGTCCATTTGCAAGCCTTCGGCAAATTCGTCAAAGAAGCCATTCGAGCGGCAGGGGGCGTCCCCTTTGAATTTAACACTATTGGCGTGGATGATGGTATCGCCATGGGCCATATCGGCATGAAATATTCGTTGCCCAGCCGTGAATTGATTGCCGACTGCGTGGAGACAATGGTCGAGGCGCATCGCTTCGATGCAATGGTCTGTATCCCCAACTGCGACAAAATTGTGCCCGGTATGCTCATGGCTGCTATGCGCATCGATATTCCGACCATCTTCGTCAGCGGTGGTCCAATGGCCGCGGGCAAACTGGCCGACGGGCGTACCATCGACTTAATTAGTGTCTTCGAGGGCGTAGGCGCCTATCAGGCAGGAAAAATCAATGATCAAGAACTGCTGGAATTGGAACAGCAGGCCTGCCCTACCTGCGGTTCCTGCTCAGGTATGTTCACCGCTAATTCCATGAACTGCCTGATGGAGGCGCTCGGTCTCGCTCTCCCTGGCAACGGCTCGTACCTTGCAACGACCGAGGCTCGCAAAGAGCTTGCCCGTGAAGCCGGTCGTACAATCATGCGCCTGCTTGAAGCCAATCTCACCCCCAGGCAGATCGTCAACAGGGAGAGCATCGATAATGCTTTCGCTCTTGATATGGCGATGGGCGGATCTACGAACACAGTCCTGCATACGCTGGCTCTGGCACGGGAGGCAGGCGTGGAGTATTCCCTGGAACGTATCAACGAGGTCGCGGCGCGTACTCCCCACCTCTGTAAGGTCAGCCCATCTGGCAACTGGCATATGGAAGATGTTGACCGGGCCGGTGGTATCAGCGCCATCCTGAAAGAACTTTCCAGGAAACCCGGTGTGCTTGACCTTGATCGCCCCACCGTCACGCTCAAAACACTTGGTGAAAATATCGCTCATGCACAGATCGCTGATCCCGAGGTTATTCACTCCGTTGAACATCCACATAGTGAGCGCGGAGGGCTTGCCATTCTCTTTGGCAATCTTGCGCCTGATGGCGCCGTCGTGAAAATTGGCGCGGTAGGCCCTGCAATGATAAAGCATTGCGGCCCAGCTCGTATCTATAATTCGCAAGAGGAGGCCTGTGCAGGTATCCTGAACGGACAGGTAAAGGAGGGTGATGTCGTCGTCATTCGCTACGAAGGTCCGCGTGGTGGACCAGGTATGCAAGAAATGCTGGCGCCAACCGCCAATATTATGGGTATGGGCCTTGGGGATAAAGTTGCTTTGATAACCGATGGACGTTTCTCTGGCGGTACGCGCGGAGCCTGCATCGGTCACGTCTCCCCTGAGGCTGCAGCAGGTGGGCCTATCGCAGCCCTGATCAATGGGGATTTGATAAACATAGACCTGGTCGAGCGTCGTCTCGAGGTCGATCTGACTCCTGAGGAGATACAGCAGCGCCTCAGTACGGTTCAATCGCCCAAAGTGCGTAACAAAAGTAGGTGGCTGCGCCGCTACGCATCCCTGGTAACATCGGCCAATACCGGTGCAGTCCTGGCCGACATCTAGGATGTTACTGGAGCGGCGTGGGGGGCCAGGGCATAAAGGCTTTAGGATGGCTTGCATCATGACAGATAGCNNAAAAACCGTAATTATGATAGAATAATCACACTACAAAAAAGGAAAAAACAATGCGTGTTTTATCAGAAAGGCAGGATGCTGGCGATGGCACTGGTATTACCTGCCTCAACAACAGTCTCGACACCAGCCACCTCGGCTAATCTCGGACCAGGCTTTGATAGCCTGGGACTGGCACTACAACTGTACAATCGCTTCGAAGTAACCGAAAGTGGAGATGATCCTGATCTTCCAACTATCGAAGTCAAGGGTCCCCTGGGTGCAGACCTCTCTACGGGGCCGGATAATTTGTTTTTCCGCGCCTTCGCCTTACTCTTCAAGCAGCAACAGGTTGACCTCCCTTCTGTTCGTATTCGCATGACAATCAATGTTCCACCGGGATGTGGATTGGGCAGCAGTGCGACTGCCGTCGTTGGAGGGCTGGTGGCGGCAAATGAATTGTTGCGCTTACAAGATATGGCAGTATCCAGAGAGGAACTATTAGCATTAGCTGTGGAGGCCGAAGCGGGTAACCATCCCGACAATGTGGCCCCGGCTCTGCTGGGCGGCCTGGTTGCTACAACCAGCGTAGATGGGAAGATACATGCGATAAAAACGCCTTTCCCGGACGCGCTTAAAGCCGTCATTTTTACACCTTCGTTCCCAATGGATACGGTGGCGGGCAGAAAATTATTGCCTTCCAGCTATTCAAAGGCCGATGTGACCTTTAATACTGGGCGCGTTGCCTTGCTGTTGACGGCTTTACAAACTGGCCGCTATGAGCTGATCGGGGAGGCTATGCAGGATCGCTTGCACCAGCCGTATCGCCAGGTCCTCTTTCCCGCTATGCCGGATATTATCGACGCCGCCATTGCCGCCGGGGCTTATGGCGCCTGCCTTTCTGGTGGGGGATCGTCGTTAATTGCGCTAGCCGGTTCACGTTTTCAGGACGTGCTCCATGCGATGCAGGAAACTGCGCGCGTCTCTGGTATCAAAGGGACAGGTAAGATACTACGTGCCGACCAGCAAGGAGCGCGCGTTATCAATACTCCGCGTAGTCGCGTTCGCAAGGAGGCCAGTGCACGCTTTGAAGATCACTACTACTGGTCACCGGCCAGGTCTGGTAAGGAAATTTCGCTCTCATGAAAGATACTCTTATGCCGTCAGCACTTGAGACGTTGCGTACAATTTCGTTGCGATGCCTGGAATGTTCAACCCTGTATCCAGGAGTAGAAGCAGGCGGGAAGCCGCGCTACCGCTGCGATTGTGGCGGTGTTCTCGATGTCGAGCAAGCGCCTGTTGCTGATGCAACAAGCCTGCGCCAGCTTTTTGATGAGCGGGCAGCGACTTCCTTCACATGGCCGGTACATGCTGGAAATATGCTGCATGATCATAGTGGTGTCTGGCGCTATCGTGAGTTAATTTTGCCAGTCCCTGCACAATACATTGTCAGTCGACCGGAGGGCAATACAGGCCTTTACCCCGTGGGAATGGAACATTGTGGTGCTGGTTGCATTGGGCATAGGCAGATCGGTTCTTATGCCGGGCTAGAGCAACTCTTCCTGAAACATGAAGGCGAGAATCCTACAGGCAGTTTCAAGGATCGCGGCATGACGGTAGGCGTTACCATGGCATCACTGTTGGGGGCGCGTGCTGTCGCATGCGCCTCAACTGGAAACACCTCCGCTTCACTGGCATCTTATGCGGCACAGGCAGGAATGCAAGGTGTCGTCTTCTTGCCCGCTGGCAATGTCTCAGCCGGAAAATTAGCCCAGTCGCTGGCTTATGGCGCGACAACCATCCAGATTGACGGTGATTTCGACGATGCAATGCACCTGGTCGAACAGGTCTGTGACGAACAGGGCATCTACCTGCTCAATTCGCTCAATCCCTATCGTGTCGAGGGCCAAAAATCCATTGGTTTTGAAATATTGCAGCAACTGAACTGGCAGGCTCCCGACTGGCTCGTCCTTCCAGCAGGCAATCTTGGAAACACTTCAGCCATCGGGAAAGCCTTTCGACAGGCCTATCAGCTCGCGCTGATCAGCCATATGCCACGTTTTGCCTCGATTCAGGCCGCTGGAGCCAATCCCTTCTATCGCAGTTTTCAGCAGGGATTTGCTACGCGAGAAATGGTACAGGCACGAACCATTGCTACCGCTATTAAGATTGGTGATCCTGTAAGTTTCACACGCGCCAGGCGCGTCATTGAAGAAAGCAATGGATTGGTCGAAGAAGTGACCGATGCAGAAATCCTGGCGGCAAAAACCATCATAGATCGCTCGGGCCTTGGCTGTGAACCTGCTTCGGCTGCTACCCTGGCAGGTATACACAAACTGGTCGAGCGTGGTGTCATGAAACGCCACGAGCGTGTAGTAGGCGTGCTGACAGGGAACCTGCTCAAAGATACTCTTACAGGCATTCCTCAACCTGGAGAGGGCGTAGTAGTCCCAGCTCACATAGAGGCAGTTAGAAAGGCCCTGGGATAACGAATCTGATGCTACCTGAAAACACTAGCGAAAGCTTCCCTAGACTGCTACAATATGCTTAGCTTAGCACTAGCATTACCGCAAGAAGGGAAGAACGAAGTGAGTAATATAAAACGTAGGAGTAAGGGCAAGCTGCTTCCAGAATGGAACATGCCCTCTGATCCTGTGAAAGCGGTATTCTGGTTTTTTCATTGGGCATTAAAAGTACTCGTGCGTTTTTTCTGGATTCTGATACTCGCGGGAGTCATTTACGAGAGCTTCGTCAATGGTTTCGTTGGAGGAGCCGTCACGCTGCTTGTTGGCTTAGGCGTCTGGTTAGGCATAGCCGTTGCGCTTTTCCTTTTCAACATCGGCACAAATGTCTCTCGCACAGTAGCTGATGTAAGCCGGATGCAACAGGGCTTCACTGCCCGTCGTCCCTTCTCCCAATTTTCGGAACCAGGTATCAATAACAGTAAAATAGTTGAAGGCACTGTCACCGACCTGGAAGAGGAGCGTAAGAAGCGTAGAAGAGAGTAAACACCTTATCTAGCAGGCACGGTGATCCTATTCTTCTTCTCCCATGCCTGCCATGTCTCATCTCCTGGTCTCGGTACATAGGAGAGCATCAATTTGCCTTCACCCTCGATACAATAGTCATCTAATGCCGCTGGCAACACCATTGTTTGACCACGGGCAAGCTTCTCACTGTACTCTAGCTTACTGCCATAGCGTACCTCGACCTCACCAGCAAGCAATGAAAGGATAACGCAACTTCCTTCGGTCCGGCCTTTCATATAGCCTTTTTGCTTTAGAATGATTTCACGAGACACAAAATATTGACAAGCGACCAGGCAGCGATCCTCGTAATCGTCTTCCCCCACCAATTGTACAGCTTTAACCTTACTAATGGGTGATACGTCAAAGTGTGAAACTTCCAACGATTTATTGATATGTAGCAAACGAGGCGTACCATCGGATGTGATACGACCGTAATCGTACATTCTATACGTGATATCCGAATACTGCTGTAGTTCGTAGAGCATTACGCCGCTGCCTATAGCGTGGACGGTTCCAGCTGGCACGAAGATGATATCACCGGCTGTGACAACTAGCTCTTGCAGCAGATGCTCCAGCGTGACATCTTCAATTGCTTTGCGTACCTGTGCGAACGAAGTGGGGGCCTTAAAACCGTGTACAATAGTGGCGCCAGGTTCGGCTGCAAGAACATACCAAAATTCTGTCTTTCCTGGCTTGCCGCCTTCATGTATAGCTGCGTAGCTATCATCTGGATGTACTTGCACTGAGAGTTGGGCGTTAGCATCGATAAATTTTGCCAACAGGGGGAAACGATTGCCAAATAGTGCGATTGCCTGCTCACCAAGCAGTGCTACTCCCATGTCCTCGACCAGCTTGCCCAATGTTTTGCCGCGGTATGGCTCATTCTGGGCCACTGTATTTATCTCTGTCTCCCACGACTCACCAATGGCAGCGTCGCGAGAAGGCAGCCGTTTCCATCCGTAAAGCTCTAACCTCTGTCCTCCCCAAATCGTTTCGTGCAATGACCCTTCCAACCTGATGGGATGTAAACGCTGCACAACATACTCCTACTTGAACGACTAACACCAATGAAATAAAATCAACCCTGAACGTCTAACGCGATCTGAAGATCCTTAAGCAATGTCACCTTTCAGTTTGCCAGCAGCGCCCCTTCGATCTGGCGGCGCAGCCTTTCACGCATCATAATACCCTTAATACGATGTATCTCGCGTCCCCCCTTAAAAAAGATAATCGTAGGAATTCCATCTATTTTCCATTGACTGGTAATTTCCCCGTACTTATCTGCGTTGAGCCTGGCAAACGTCACACGATCTTGATATTCTTTGCTGATCGCCTCAAACTCTGGGTCCTGTATTTTACACGCTGGACTATTATCTGTTGAAAAGTTCACTAGAACCATCAGTTGTGCCTCAAGTACCTTTTCAGTAAAATCCTGATCTGATACATCAATAAAGCTGTCTGCCATGATATTCCTCTTCATCTCTGCGAAATATGTGTTGTGCCAAAAGGGTATCACCTCATTTGAAAGGATGTCAAGGAAAAGGTGTGATGTGAGGATCAGGTAAAAAGAGCGCAGCCTCGCCTCTTATGAGGCGAGGAGCATCTCTGCATCTTCTATCACGTAGCGGTACCCCTGCTCAGTCAGGAAAAGCTGGCGATTCGCGGAAAACTCCTGGTCGCGTGTATCACGTGTGACGATTGAATAGAAGTAGGCCAGGCTCCCATCGCTTTTGGGGCGTAGGATACGGCCCAAGCGCTGCGCCTCCTCTTGCCGCGACCCGAATGTACCCGATACTTGAATGGCAACATTGGCATCTGGCAGATCAATCGCAAAATTCGCTACCTTGCTTACTACCAGCCGCTTAAGTTCGCCTCGTCGAAACTGATCGTACAACTTTTCTCGCTGCTTGTTGGCGGTTTTTCCGGTGAGTAGCGGTGCCTCCAACTCTTCAGCAAGCAGTTTGAGCTGGTCGATATACTGACCGATAATCAACACCTGGTCATCGCGATGTCGCTCTGCCAGGTAGCGCGTCACGGTCAATTTCGCGGGGCTTTCCGCGGCGAGCCGGTACTTTTCCCGCTCCTCAGCGACGGCATAATTTAATTGTTCATCCTCGGTCATACTGACACGAATCTCGTGGCACTCAGCAGTTGCAATCCACCCCTGTCGCTCTAATTCTCGCCAGGGAACATCATATTTCTTAGGACCGATCAGGCTGAACACATCTGCTTCTCGTCCATCCTCGCGTACCAGCGTCGCCGTCAGGCCCAGGCGTCTGCGTGCCTGGATCTCCGCGGTAATACGGAAGACTGGCGCCGGGAGCAAATGCACCTCGTCATAGATAATAAGTCCCCAGTCGAAGCTAGTGAAAAGGGAGAAGTGCGGAAAATCCGCTTCTTCGGAGGGGCGGTACGTCAATATTTGATAGGTACTGACCGTGATGGGGCAGATTTCTTTGCGCTCTCCGGTATACTCTCCTACCATTTCAGGTGGGATATCGGTCCTTTCAATAATTTCATTGATCCACTGTCGTACCGCGATAGTATTGGGTGAAAGAATCAAGGTAGCGCGTTGAATATCAGCCATTGCCGCTAAACCAACAATAGTTTTACCAGCACCGCATGGCAACACCACCACCCCACTCCCTCCGCTGGGAGCACCTCCTGCATAGAAAGCTGCCGCGGCGGCATATTGATAAGCGCGTGGCGCGAACGCATCCCCATGTAGTGTCGTGTCACGCAGTTTCATGGGTAATGGAGAACCGTCGGTATAGCCCGCCAGGTCTTCAGCGGGGAAGCCAATATGGATCAAAGCCTGCTTAATATGCCCGCGTCTCGATGCATCCACCTGGATGGTATGGCTGTTCAACTGCTGTAGTATATAGGGCTGCGTGCGTTTATGATGGTAAATTTCAGCCATCAGTGCCGTATCATCTGATATAAGCAGCAATGCATCGCCCTCGCGAATCAACTTGATACGGCCATAGCGGTTCATATACTCGCGTATATCGACAGCAATGTTCATAGGGATAGCATATTTACTATACTCTGTCAGTAAGTTCATGACCTGCTCTGCAGTCATGCCACCCGCAGCTGCATTCCAGAGCGAAAGTGGTGAGAGTCGATAGGTATGTATGTGTTCAGGTGACTTCTCTAACTCTGCGAATTGCGCCAATGCGTCTCTCGCCTCGGCATGTTGTGGATGATCTACCTCTAATAATATAGATTTATCACTTTGTACAATCATTGGGTTAGTCGGATTCATTTCCCGTTACACTCCTGGCATAGCCGCCCATTTCTTCAGATATTTCATAATAGCATTGATGGTTGGTTCTTCATATCCTCGCATCAAGTGTCGCGCCCCTGTAATCACGTTGATCCCTTTGGGACCACTTTGCTGTTCCACAAATGGTTCAAGCTTATGACGAGGGCAAATTTCATCAAACTCACCGGTGACAAACAACTTGGGGCGTTCAAAG
Organism: Ktedonobacter sp.; assembly: GCA_003450555.1. Classification (GTDB taxonomy): domain Bacteria; phylum Chloroflexota; class Ktedonobacteria; order Ktedonobacterales; family Ktedonobacteraceae; genus UBA11361. The sequence continues at coordinate 18,054 of DMFQ01000089.1, read as the reverse complement.
GACTTTGGAAACCCATTCGGCACGCGGTAAAGAAGAAGACTAATCGCCACGACAGTTCGTATTCGAGGATCATATGGTGCATACATCAGCGCGATATTTGCTCCAAAACCATGTCCAATTACACAAACTTTGGCTGTATTTGCTCTTGTCTGTGCCATCGCTACATCAATGGCCCCTGCTAGATCAAGCGGTTCCATCCGGCCATCGGTCTGCTGTCCCTGGCTATTGCCTACTCCACGGAAGTTGAATCGTAGTGCAATCATGCCTGCTTCTATTGCCAGGCTCCGGGCCAATGCCACTGTCAATGTATCATTCATATTGCTACTGGCTGGTTGGGGATGACAGAGTATAGCGATAGGGGCTTTCTCTACGTTAGCCGGTTCGTGTAATACTCCCTCCAGGAGAAACGATGGCTGTCCCTTGCTATAAAACGAAATCGCCCGCTCAGTCTGTGCCGATGATAAGGTCATCTTCATCCCTTCATATATTCCTGCAACTTCCATGTGTACCACATCTTATCGCACCACTGTCCTTGCGTCAAGCACGCTAAAAGAATTATCAGGAAACATGCAATTTTAATGGATTAACGTAATTCACGGGTAATTTGCTTGCACAACACTTTGCATATGCGTAAAATGATGTTATACTAAGTAAAACATATGAGTGTTTATTTTCGTGGTTTTATCTCATGTGTCTGATCAGGTAGCACAAATCCTATTTTTCGCTAACTCGTTTTATCGATTTGGCGATGGTGAACTTATCACAAGCAAAGAGAGATGGGATAATTCAGGGGAAAGCGCTATTTCATTATCTCCTTCTCTCCTGTTAAGCTCCACCTGTTTGAGCATCCTCTGGGGGATGGATTTCGGCAGGTAACAGTTATTATTGCTTGCAGCAAAGACGCTGCGCCAATACCAGCATAACAAGATATGCAGTTCTATGACATGACAGAAACTGTCTATGTTTTTGTGCTCGGCAGAGAGCGTAGCTGACAATCCTGAAAGCAAGCTATGATGTATTCCCATGATGCAGGGGCATGTATGAGTTCCAGCCACGCAGTCAACAAAGAGTGTGGATGGGATTTCATTTCTACTATGACGAACCTGGCTATTGTGGCGTATACTTTATCGTAGTACTTGTGAAGTGTCGAGGTAGGAGAACTTATGGTCAACATTTTAGTCGTCGAGGACGAGCAGTCGATCGCTAAGATACTGAAAGAAACGTTAGAGATCGAGGGATATTGGGTAAAGGTGGTCCTTAACGGCGAAGATGCTGTACAATTTACGCTACGAGAAATGCCGCACCTCATTATTTTGAACGTTATGTTACCAGCTATGTATGGCGTATCGAGTATGGACGGTTATGATGTGATACTGCGCTTGCGCAGCCACCCGAAAACCATGCATATCCCCATTATCGCTTTGAGCGCTTTAGGCGAACCAGCAGACAAAATTCGTGCATACGAGGGAGATGTTGATGGCTACATCACAAAACCCTTCGATATAGCAGAATTACTTGCTCGTGTGCGCAGGCAGTTGCGGCGTGTACAACAAAGCTGTCTCTCTCCCCTTACTAGCCTGCCTGGTGGTTTACAAGTAGTACGCGCCATTAACTACAAGCTTGGCAATGTGGACCCCTGGAGTATTCTCTACCTCGACCTGGATAACTTCAAGGCCTTTAATGATGTCTATGGCTTCTTAACAGGCAATGAAATGATCCTTCTTGTGGGACGTATCTGCCAGCGTGCCGTTTATGAGTATGGCAACACCGATGACTTTGTTGGCCATATCGGAGGTGATGACTTCGTAGTCCTCACTACCCCTGAACGTGCTACACCCCTCTGCAGATATATTTCCGAAAGATACAAAGAAGAAAGCGCCTTGTTATATCATTCAGAAGACCTGAGACGTGGCTCTATCAGTGGCGTAGACCGTAAAGGACGCCCATATCAATTCCCATTGGTTTCTTTATCTATTGGCGTTGTCAATAATCAAACGTGCAGACCACACAGTATACAGGAAGTAAGTGGTCTTGCTGCCGAAGCCAAGCGCAATGCCAAACAATCTACCAGTAACATCAGCTATATTTCATCACAGCGTGATAAAGTGTATTCTGACCGCTCTCATTCCTTTGCTTCGTCATCCGCACTCTCTCCGCAATCTTTCTCGTTAAGTGGCCTCACTATGAACGACCTGCTGCATTTTGCCGAAGAAGGTGCTATCGCCGAATACGAACAACAGGTCTACTGATCATCGCGCAAACCATAAAACACTGTATTTCATCCACTTCTCGCTGCATCTTTCGGCAAGTGCCTTGCCGCGCCTGACATACTGTGGTAATGTTTTGGCATATACCTGAATGGAGGTGAGTAGTACGGAAGAAAAACAGGTAGCAGAAGAGAACGAATCTGGAGAGCAGGCGCTCAGTGACCAGGAAATCGAAGCCGGGCGTCTCGCTCTGCGCGAAAATGCTAAACGAGTTTTGCGAGACAGCGGCCTCGCGCAAATGCTCCAGGAAATCAACAAGAATGAGCTGAGAAGAAGAGGAAGCTTTGAAGAGTACGACTCCCTTCTGCTGCTCAAGTGGGGTACAGGCTACACCCGTCGTCATATCTGGATTGAGGTCAAAGGAAATACCATTCGCTTTAGACTCTCTCCCCACCGTAAATGCTCCAGCTCAGCCCCTGTTTGTGATGGTGAATATCACACGTTTACCGGTCAAATGTGGGCTAATAGCGATCTGCTGCGCTTAGAACTGTATAAATATTACAGGAAACCGGTCGCGGAAAGTTCAGACGATTAACCCATCTAAATACCGCCGGAGCTTCCCTCAACTACAGAGGGTCTAGTGTCAAAATCTGCACAACGCCCTCTCCACTGAGAAAACGGCTAATTGCCTGATAATTTGGATCGGCATAGAAATCTTCTCTGTCCGTCTGGCTCGCCCAGCTCAGGAAATTGAGGAAAATAGAACCGTGTTTATAAGGAGTATCACCACCTTCAGAAGTGCTTGTTGATGAGAAGACTGGAGAGGTCATTGTCTCTTCGTTTAGGCCACGCGCTAAAAATGCGAACGACAACATCGGGTTGACTGCCTGCCTGCGTAGGCTCTCAATCCAACCTCGTTGCGTTCGATCTGCGTAAGCGGGATAAATAGTCCCCAGGTGTGCTGCCGCCAGGATCGATCCGGCTGCAGGACGACTATAGCCCCAAAGATAGTGCATCAACCATTGCTCAGGAGGATCTATCAATAGCTCGGTTGCCGATCCCAGGAGTAGTTGCTTTGGATTGTATCGCTCCTGGGCTTTCTGCCAACATTCTTCGTCTTCCCATGTCGTGAGCATAAAATAATAGCATTCTTTTCCCCTGCTGCGATAAAAACTAGCGCTGACTAATCCTGGCGCGTTACGTATCGTATCAGAAATTAAGCGTATCCGCGCCAAGGCATCCGCATCCCTCCCCGGCATTATATGCGCCAACGTCACAACCAGTAGCTCCATACCTTCTTACTCCTCTCCAATGCCTACCTCTATCTTATCATCCTCTGTCTGCACTGTGCGTTGTGCATCAACCTGCCGACTGAAACGGGTTTCACTGGCCTCTTGAGTATACATTTTCTATCGAGTATACTTCTAGCACGAGAAAAATCTCGGCCTTCGTATCAGGTTCTAACGATCAAACTTTTTCATCTACACTTGCTTGGGCGGTCTATCGGTTAATCGCTTTTCCTTCATTCAGAGACTATGAAAAGGAGCTATTTTATAATGTTTGACCCAGAGATGAATCGCAATACTGTTGAGTGGAAACAAGGCCGACTTGAAGATGCCGCCATCTGGGTCTCGGTGACCCGGCGCAGTGCTGACCAGATGTCCTTTGAAAGCGAAGATTTCCAGCTCGCTCGCTACAAAGAAGAAGATGAGGAACAACAAGCACAGCGCTATCTACTCTGGCGTGATGACACACCCGTTGGGCGTCTACGCTTCTACGTCAATGGCGATACCGCCGTAATGGATGGACTGGTGCTCTTGCCAGAGGCAGGGGGCATTGTCGCTGCTCAGGTCGCCTCAGAAGCGCTGGTGCGTTCAGCAGCCTTGAATGTGCGCCATCTCAATGCAACTTACCCTGCCGCATACATTGCCTCATTTGCTGCCGCGGGCTTTCAAGAACTCCGCCGTCGCACCGGTATGATAGCATCTACCCAGGTATCATTGCCCTTGTCACCATTGCCTTCCTCGCTCCGCGTTCGCGGAATGGCATCCGCTGACGTAGATCAAATAGGCACTCTCCTGCAACGAGCCTACAGCGGAGGCCCCGACAACCTTCACCCCGACCTCGCTGGCTGGCGCGCGGAAGCACGTGCTATCCAGGAGGGTCGCTTTGGCCCGTTTATCCCCGAATGTAGTTTTGCCGTGGAACATTCCCTGGATCGCTTTAATATGGCAGGTTCGATAATGGTCCATTTAGAGCGCAATGTCGCTCGAATACACCACCTTGCTGTGGTACCATCCTTCCGGCACGTTGGCCTTGGCCAATATCTAGCGCAGAAAACTATGCAGCGCTTGCACGAACTTGGGCACTATACCGTTATCCTCTATGTAACGCTCGGTATTCCAGCCTTCAACCTGTATCACCGTCTGGGCTTTATCGAGGCTGGCCCGACCTATATCGAAGCCGAACGGAAACTCATTATTTAAACTGCTTTAATGCTTTGCGCAAGTGGAGGGTTGAAGCACGGATCAGGCATCTCTCGTGAAAGTTGCCTGATCCGTACCCCTCCGTTTTCTTAAAGTATGGAGATCCTGAACAGTATACTATACCGCTTGCATGAGATGAAGCGCGCTTATCTGTTCGCAAAAGATCGTAAGGCAAAGGTGATTTGCTGCTCCAGCGTCAACCCCTGATCCTGCGGAATCTTCCCTAATGCCGCCTGTGCTTCTGCCGTGGTATACCCTAGCCCTATCAACGCCTCCAGTACTTCGGACTGCGTCTTGCCAGATGTATAGGTACCCGGGCCTCCTCCCAACGCTGTTAACGAAGGAAGTTTTCCCTTTAGTTCGAGCACCAGCCTGGCTGCGAGACGTTTCCCCACGCCAGGCGCTAATGCCAATTTTTGCTGATCCTCGTCAGCAATAGCCTTATAGAGCGTTCGAGCATCCATAACCGACAGCAATGCCAGCGCAACCTTTGGCCCAACGCCACTTATGGAGATAAGCTGCTCAAAAGCGCCTCGATCCTCCTGGGCAGAAAAGCCATAGAGTGTCATTCCATCTTCTCGTACATGAAAATGGGTGTGGAGCGTAACCTCCGCACCGGTTTCATTCAAACGCTGTAGCGTTGAGGATGGCGCGAAAACCCGTATGCTAAAGCCTCCAACGCGAATTATCGCCTGATCTGTTCGACAGGCTTCTAGAGTGCCATGGATGCTCTCGATCATAGAAAATGCGGCACGGATACCCGTCTGCCTTCAGGCGAGGGGAGGAAGTGCCACCGCTCCTTTCGTGTACCTATACCATTCTTCCCTAGCGTAGGTTTCCCTGAGTCTGGTCAAGTTCGGGCTTGCTCTTCACAAGCCCGTCCCATTCAATGGGACGGGTCCCTGACGCCATGTTATCTCAGTTTGAGATAGTTGTCCGTGAGTACGCTAGCAGTGTGCAGATGACAGATGGCAACAGCTGCCGCGTCAGCTGCATCATCTGGCCGGGGAATAGCTGAAAGCTTGAGAAGAATACGTACCATCTCTCCAACCTGGTCTTTCGCCGCGCCCCCATAACCTGTCACAGCCTGCTTAACCTGTTTGGGGGTATATTCAGAGATCGGAAGGCCCCCGTTTGCCAGTGCTAGCATCGCTACACCACGCGCCTGTCCCACAGTCATGGCTGTACGGGCATTTTTCGCGAAGAATAGTTCCTCCATCGCGGCTTCATTGGGATGGTAGATACCAATAATCTCGATCAGGCTCTGATAAATATGCTGAAATCTTTCAGCTAACGGCATATGTGCAGGGGTTGTGATCACATCACACGCGATCATACTCAGATTATCCCCCCTGGCAGCTACAACCGCGTAGCCCACAATAGCCGTGCCTGGATCTATTCCCAGTGCGATACGCGGACCGGTAGGCGCCGGTGATACCCCACCCATTGCTCTATCCTTTCGCCATTGCCCGGTGTAATGAGCACAAATCGTGCTCATCATTACCCCTCGTAGGAAGCCGCGAACTCTTCGGGGAAATCTGCGTTTGTATATACATTCTGCACATCATCCAGGTCTTCGAGCTTCTCTACCAGGCGCATTACCTGGTGTGCGACCTTCTCATCGTTTATTTCCATTCTGGTCTTTGGCAGCATTGAACTCTCCGCCTTCAACACGTTATACTTTTTTGCATCCAGTTCCTGGCGAATCTTTTCAAGATCTCCTGGATCGGTGTAAATCGTAATCACCTCGTCATCGGCTCCAACAGGATCAACATCGTCCGCCCCAAGATCGATTGCCTCCAGGGTGAGTTCATCGGCATCATGTCCCTGTAGTTCTACCTCAAGAATACCCTTTGCTTCAAATAACCAGTCCACACACCCATTTTCACCCATATTTCCCCCGTTGCGATTGAAGGCGTTGCGTACTTCGGCAACGGTGCGATTACGATTCTCTGTTAAGGTAGATACCAACATTGCCGTTCCGCCAGGTCCATACCCTTCGTACGTGTTCTCCGAAAGCGAGGATCCATCCGATCCACCAAGGGCACGTTTAATGGTACGCTCAATATTGTCCATTGGCATGTTGGCATCGCGCGCACGCTGTACGGCCATGCGCAGGCGAAAATTTGCGTTGGTGTCACCACCCCCACCCTCGCGTACTGCTACAACAATTTCTCGTCCCAGGCGAGTAAAAAGCTGTCCTCTTCTAGCGTCGTTAACTCCTTTAGAGCGGCGAATCTGCGCCCATTTTGAATGTCCTGACATATCAATGCCCCCTACTCTATTTAAAATAAATCGTAGTTATAGAAAATATACATCGGCCTACGCCAGGTAGTGCTTTATGGTAAATCTGTTGGAAGTATTGTAACATGAGGAAGTACTAAGCGTCGAGGGGGGAATGACTTCTTCAAAACGTTTCCAACCACTCCCTGATTGCCTCGTTCACCTCTTCCGGCTGTTCACGCATGACATAATGTGCCGCGTTGGGAAAGACCCGCAGCGTCGATCCTTTCAAGTGGCTATGTAGAAATTTGCTGTACTTCACTGGCGTCGCGCTATCGTCAATCCCACAAATAATCAACGTTGGCAGAGAGATTTCAGCCAACCGATCCATACAATCAAAAATATTGCACGCCATTAAATCGCGATGCAAGATCGTTGGACCCGGTTCTACCTGCTCCTGTTTAATCATTGGCGCGATAGTTGTTCTATGCGCCTCGATAACATTCATCTTTAGTAAGCGATCTCGTGCCTGTTGCGGAGTCGACCGCGTCGCCTCAAGTACCTCAGGCAGTACGCGTAACCGCGCTCCAGTCCCTACCAGAATAAGTCCCCCCAATGCAGAGCCGTATTCCAGCGCTATTGTTAGGGCGATAGCTCCTCCTAATGAATGTCCTGCGATGATAGGGTGGTCGAGTTGTAACTCATCCTGGATAATCTGATGAGCAGCCCTTGCATAATCGAGCACGGTGACTGTATCTGGCATGGTATCTGGTCTCTCTCCATGCCCTGGCAAATCAATGGCAAATACCTGCCGAGTCCCCCCGAAATCTTCCAGTTGGAGACGCCATATTCGTGCGGCAATCACCCGAACCATGAATGAAAACAATAGGATAATTCATCATGACCTGCCTTTAAGGTGAAAATATGTTAG
>DMFQ01000089.1:0-10173 GCA_003450555.1 Ktedonobacter sp. | reverse complement strand
GCCATATTCGTGCGCAATCACCCGAACCATGAATGAAAACAATAGGATAATTCATCATGACCTGCCTTTAAGGTGAAAATATGTTAGATGCTCTCTGGAACCTCTTGCATGTACAGAGAACCGTAATCAATGACATAGTATCACTTAAGAGTCAACGAGAGTATCTTATTTTTCCACGCTCGTTTGCCGTACTATCCTGTTATGTTTTCTCTCCTGCGCCTGTGCTATACTACATCTACATTGTGCGCATTTGAACACAACTGTTAACTTGCAGATTACAACAGAAACCAACGAAATATCGTAATATCTAATGAAGAAACAAGTCGCTCAAGCGACGACGAACAGCCAGAAGAAAACAGCGGCACGGCAGGGTCTGGGTAGAACCGGCGAGCGTCTTGCCGCCGAAGAACTCTTCCGCCAGGGATACCGTATCCTGGAACAAAACTTCCGTTGTTCCTACGGAGAGATAGATCTGGTAGCTGAAGATGAACACGACTTGATCTTTGTGGAAGTGAAAACGCGTAGAGGAACTGCGTTTGGTCTGCCAGAAGAAGCAGTCACCCACCGTAAACAACAGAAAATTGTGCAGGTAGCCTCTTACTATCTCGATCTTCACGCGTGCTCGGACCGCTCGTGGAGAATAGATGTCGTCGCTGTACAATTAAGTAAAAATGGCAAGCCGGAAGAGATACGTATCTATCAACACGCCGTCTCCGAATAAACTTTACATAACAATAGAAAAGCTACTACCATAGAGTGAAGAGGGAGGTAAAGAACAATGGCCGACTTTGTAGAATCAGCCAAGAATTTTGTTAACTCGGCGGTCAGCCGCACGAGTTGGGAAGCCCAGAAACAACTACGTGTTCGCGGTAAACAGGGTGAAATCGATAAATTAATGGATCAGCGCCATCAACTGCTCGACGAACTTGCACAGATTGCCATGACCCAATATCAACAAGGAACCCTTTCTGATCCGCAACTTTCACGAGTATGTGCAGGCATCATGGAGCTAGATCACGATGTCAAGAACAGGGAGGTACAGCTACAGGATATCAAGAAGGAAGCGTTTACGCCGGAACAACCTGTCCCTGTCACCGATTATTCTCCCCCACCTTTTACACCGCCATCTTCGTCTGCAGCGTCAAAGCCACCAGCAGGCCCTGGTTACCAGGGCCAGATTATCTGCCCCACATGTGGGAACTCGGTTCGCGCCAACTCGCTCTATTGTCGCAGTTGCGGCGCCAGGCTGCGTTAATCGCGTAGACAGAACATGGTATAATGGGAAGCGTCAAATCTTCTAAAGAGTGAAAGATTACTTTTCCACTGCAAGGAAGTTGATGAGAGCACAGTTTAGTGACAACCATGCGACGAAAAACTTGTGTGAAGGTGCCATAGTGACCAGGTCTCAGAAAGAAGCAACAAGTACACTCGACATTATTAGCCATAGTTCTGCGCAAACGCAGCGCCTGGGTATGCGCCTGGGCGATTTATTGCGTGGTGGGGAGCTAATCTTGCTCGATGGACAATTGGGAACAGGAAAGACTACCTTTACGCAGGGACTGGCAAAAGGAATGGGTATCACTGAAATTGTCAGCAGCCCGACCTTTACCTTACTCAAAGAATACCAGGGACAATCAGCCACTACCACGCGACTCGACCATGATAAGTTCCCCGATCAAGCTTCATTGACGCAACGGGTAGGTCCGATTCTGTATCACTTTGACCTGTACCGGCTGGAAGACCCGGAAGAGGTAGTAGATCTCGGTTTTGAGGACTATTTCTTTGGTTCGGGGACCTGCGTTGTCGAATGGGCAGATAAAGCCGACCTTCTTTGGCCAAATGAGCAACTGCGTATCCGTCTGAAAATGATGAGTGAAACCAAGCGTGGATTATTGTTAACTGCGACAGGCCTTCGTTACTGTGAACTGTTGCAGCAATTCCAGAAAAATACATATGCTACTACTAGCTCTTGACACTTCAACCCGCCAGGCGAGTCTTGCTCTCTGCACAGAGGACGAACTGCTTGGCGAATATACCTGGCATGTGGGGAATAACCATAGTGTCGAGTTGTTGAAACGCATTCAGCGCATCACTGCTGAGTGCAATAGCACCATGAAAGATATCGATGTTGTAGCAGTTGCTACTGGACCTGGCTCGTTTAATGGAGTCCGTGTAGCGCTATCAACCGCGAAGGCCCTCGCTTTCGCCCTGCAAAAACCTATCGTGGGCGTTAGTACCCTGGATATCATTGCCGCTCAGCAACAGCATTGGCCTGGCCCCATCTGTTCCATATTGGAAGCAGGGCGCTCCGAACTCTATGCCGCTTGTTATACATTCGATAAAACCCACGACACCAACGGTGGCATAATCTATCGTATGCGCCAACTCAGCGATTACCTGCTGCGGTCACCACAACTACTAGCAAACTATCTTTGGGAGCAGGCCGATACCTGGTTTGGTTTGCCTGGCAAGCGGGAATTGCCATTGTTTCTCTTGTGTGGTGAAATAAATCCTGCATCGCGTCAGGCCTTGTATGCACATATGCAAGAGAAATGTGTCTTCGTCAATAGTGTTCAGGCAGCCAGGCGTGCTTCTGTGTTAGCGATGTTGGCCCTGCAACAAGTGCGTGACGGCAAAGAAGATAACCTGATGTTACTCGAACCGCTGTATCTGCGGCGTCCTTCGATAACAACAAGTACCCGTAAACAGCCGCTTCTTGGCGGTACATCGAATCGACCAGCAGATCACAGTCCGGCAGGACCATGTGAGACAGAAAGGGAAGAGGGTGCGTTACGTCATTGAACGTATGACGATGTCAGACGTGCCTCGCGTCATCGAAATCGAGCGCTTAGCCTATCCATCGACCTGGCCTCCTAGCGCCTATCGTAAGGAGTTACAGGATAATCGATGGGCACATTATATTGTGCTGCGCGATAGAAAGATTGTTGAAGAGCGTGCGACAGTACCCGCCCAGGAACTCGAGAAACCTCGTCGCATTTTCCCTCTATCACTCTTGCCCAGCCGTTCTTATGCAACTGTACCGGCGCCAGACCTGGCTTCAATCATCGGCTTCTCGGGATTATGGCTGATGGTGGATGAAGCCCACATTACTACCATCGCTATGCATCCCAATTTTCGGCGTTTGGGTTTAGGCGAATTTATGCTGGCCAGTCTTATCGATATAGCCTATTCCATCGGCGCCAAATGGGTAACACTAGAAGTACGCGTCTCAAACTATAGCGCGCAAAATCTCTATCGCAAATATGGCTTTCGCGAGGCCGGACTGCGCCATCGCTATTATAGTGACAATCAAGAAGATGCCTTGATTATGTGGACCGATGAAATTAACTCAACCAGCTATAAACAGCGCTTTCAAGAGATGAAGGCAAACCTGACGAGGAAGCTTGAAGCGCAGTAATGACCGTTTTGAACCTTATCATATAGGCAAGCAACGTGGAAGTACAGTATGCTAATACTTGGAATCGAAAGCTCGTGTGATGAAACGGGAGCAGCCATAGTCAAAGATGGTCGCTACCTACTCTCGAATGTTGTAGCCTCCCAGATTGAGATTCATAACCGGTATGGTGGAGTAGTACCTGAGGTTGCCTCGCGCCAGCAGCTCTCCTCCATTATCCCTGTTATCGAAACAGCTCTGGACCAGGCAGCTTGCTCATGGCAGGAAATTGACGCCATTGGCGCTACCTACGGCCCCGGGCTTGCGGGTTCGTTGTTGGTTGGTTTAACCGTAGGGAAGGCCCTTGCCCTGGCGCGAAACCTGCCTTTCCTTGGTGTTAATCACCTGGAAGCACATATCTATGCGAATTGGTTGCGCAAAGGGGAAAGCCCACCTGGAGAAGATTCAGCCAGTGCTTCCTGGGACTTGAGAAAAGGCGATCCCACGTTTCCTTTAATCTGCCTCATTATTTCTGGAGCTCACAGTGAGCTTGTGCTCGTGCGCGGCCACGGTCAGTACGAATTGCTTGGGCGGACACGCGATGATGCCGCAGGAGAAGCCTTTGATAAGGTGGCACGTGTCCTGGGGCTTGAGTATCCCGGCGGCCCCTCCATTCAGAATGCCGCGCAGCGTGCCGAGGAGGAATTGCTTCAGCAAAAGAAGCCAGTCGCGCTGGCTCGCTCCGCCTATCGACTACCTCGTGCCTGGCTGCGCGGCACGTATGATTTTAGCTTTAGTGGCCTAAAAACTGCTATGCTTCAACTCGCAGAAGGCGCAACAGGCAGTCAATCTCTTCCTCAAACCCCTGCCAGCAGGAAGAACCCGGTCGGCGAGAGCAAACAACGGAGCCAGTATACACGCATGGGTATGCACGCGGCACAGAAGGGACCGACCAATGTACCTATGTTAGCCGCTAGTTTTCAAGAAGCTATTGTCGATGTGTTGGCAGTTAAGACGCGCCTTGCTGCGCAGGAGTATCATGTAAAACAAGTCGTCTTAGCTGGCGGTGTGGCAGCTAATCTCAGCCTTCGTACAAGGCTTGAGCAGGAACTGCTCCCTCTCAGAATACGTCTCAGTTATCCACCCATCGAGTTTTGTACCGATAATGCCGCGATGATCGCGAGCGCCGCTTACTTTCATCTTTGCCAGGAAGAGCAGAGCGGGCTTGATCTCGATGTCCAGCCCGGATTGAGTCTACCCTTTCGTAAAAGTGAATAGTATCATAAAAAAGTGAGTAGTAGTATGCTGAAACAAAAAACCTATGCTGTTGGTATTGACCTGGGAGGGACCAAAACCCTTGCTGCTGTTGTTGACATAACAACCGGTGAAGTGATTGCTTCAGCCCGTAAGCGCACTCGCGCTGAAAAGGGACAGGACTTTGTAGCACAGCGAACTATTGAACTGGCGCAGGCAGCCCTCAGTGCCGCAAATCTTCCTCAAGACGCGCCTATAGTTGCAATTGGGGTTGGAGCAGCAGGGCAGATCGACCGCAAAGCCGGTGTCGTCGTCGACGCTCCCAACCTGGGTGTCAAAGATATGCACCTGGCAGACATTCTCGGCAACCAATTCGCTAAACCAGTGCGTGTTGGGAACGATGTTGAGGTAGCTGCGCTGGGAGAATATATATACGGTTCAGGGCGAGGATTCAACAACTTCGTCTGCCTCTTCGTCGGCACCGGCATAGGTTCGGGCATTGTACAGAACGGTCGCTTGTATACGGGCTTGACCGGTACGGCTGGCGAGGTTGGTCACATGGTCATCCAGGCAGGTGGACGTATCTGTGGTTGTGGCTGCCGTGGTTGCCTCGAGGCATATGCTTCGCGTACCGCCATCACCAAAGCCATTATGGCGGAAATCCACCACGGGCGCTCCTCGATACTGGCCAATGACGCGGCACTCCAGATGAAAGAGGATGAGACTATCATTCGTTCTGGACTACTCGCGAACGCAATTGCTCAAGGAGATAGCCTTGTCATAGAGATCGTTACCGAGGCTGCTGACTATCTCGGCTATGGACTGGGATCAGTCATGAACTTTTATAATCCAGAGGCCATTCTTCTCGGCGGTGGTGTCATCGAGGCTATCGACCTGCTTTTTGAACGAGCCGTGAATCGCGCACGTATTACCGCTTTGTCTGCACCGGCGGTGCAAACAAAAATTATTCGCGCCAAGCTGGGTGACTTCTCTGGTGTGGTTGGCGCTGCCTGTTTAGGGGCGGAGGCAGCAGGATATCACTTCCCCCTTTCGTAAGGTGAACTAGCATAGCAGCGTAGTGGCACTCCCTTGTAGTGCCAGATCATGGTGGATGTATTGTATGGAAGCAGAATCACCCCGTATAGATGTACGCACTGTACTTCCAGAGGATGCAAAAGCTCTGCATGAACTCGACTACAGTTTTGAAACCGATCGAATTTACACGCTGAACGTAAGGGGACGATTAACGCCAACCACAGATGTCGACTCCCTTTCTCTACCGAGGCAAACACTCTCATTTGAGTTGCTGGAAACGTCGGTTGATCCGCCCCTCTATAAGAGCTTCCGTGAATTTAAAAGAACGCTAGCCGATGTTGAAGCCTGGCTTCGTAATGTTGGAGGTGGTTATGTCGCTCTGGCCAATGAACAGGTGGCAGGCGTGATCCTCCTGAATGTGGAGGAATGGCGCTCCCTTACTCGCATCGAGCATATCATCGTTGGCCGCCATTTTCGCCGCTATGGGATCGGTTCATTGCTGCTCAGCTGTGCAGCGGATTGGGCGCGTAATCATGGTTGCTGGGCTATTCTGCTGGAAGCGCAGAATGTAAATTACCCTGCCATTCAATTTTATTTACGCAATGGATTGGAAGTCTGGGGCATCAACCAGCAGTTTTATCCTCCTGGACCCGTCGAACACGAAATAGCTATTTTTATGGGAAAGAAGCTCTATTCATCTCCCTAAAAATGGTCGTTAAAAAGGTTCTGACAGCATGAGGTGCCTTAGAGCTTCATGCTGTCAGAACCTTTTTGTTACACCCTTGCCAACTCTTCCAGCTTGGGAAACAGCGGAGTCGGAATGGGCAGCGTTTTGCCCGCGGGCACTTCAGAAGACCTCCAGCTACCGGCGCTTACATCACCCTCGAAACCCAATAGATGATGTAGCTTCTGTGAGGAGAAGGGCAGGTATGGGCAGAACATCACTCGTAAGCCACTGATCACTTGCAGCATCACATAGAGGGTCGTTCCCGCTGCTTCGCGGTCGACTTTGATCTGTTTCCACGGTGCCTGTTCATCCAGGTAGCGGTTCGCAGCTCGAGCTACTCCCATAGCCGCATTTAATCCATCCTTGAAGTGACAATTGGCGATGTTGTGTCCAACCATAGAGAACCCTCTATCTATTTCCGCCAGAATCTCTCGGTCTGCCTCTCGTAGCGCTTGAGGCTGCGGCACAACCCCCCCAAATTTGCTTTGCAAGAAGGTCAATGTGCGATGGACTGCATTTCCATAGGCGGCCACCAGTTCGTCGTTGTTGCGGCGAATCAGCTCATCGAATGTAAAGTCAGTATCGCGCCCCTCAGGTGCGGTGGCTGAAAGATAATAACGCAGCGCGTCCGCACTGTATTGATCTAGAACGTCGCGTGTCCAGATAACATTACCCCGGCTGCTGGATGCTTTAGCGCCACTCATCGTCATAAACTCGTTTGCAGGCACATCATAAGGCAAGTTCCTGTTACCATACCCTTGCAGCATCGCGGGCCAGATGATCGCATGAAATGGAATATTGTCCTTCCCAATAAAATAGTAGGACTTAACCGCGGGATCACTCTGGCCAGGGACCCACCAGGTTTTCCATGCTTCAGGGGTTCCCTGTCGCTCCGCCCATTCAACTGAAGCCGAAAAGTAGCCGATCACCGCGTCAAACCACACGTAGATTCGCTTATCCTCGTATCCTTCCAGGGGTATTGGTACGCCCCAGTCCAGGTCACGCGTAATTGCTCTGGCACGCAAGCCCTCTTTGAGCCAGCTCATCGCAAAATCGAGCGTATTTGCTCGCCAGTGCTGCTTACCCTCCGACAACCATGCCAGTAACGACTCTTGTAGCTTGGGTAAATCCAGGAAAAAGTGATCTGTTGGTCGAATCTCCAGGGCGCTGTCTTTGCTGCCGCATAGGCGACAGCGTGGATTGATCAGATCAATCGGGTCCAATGTATGACCGCAATTATCGCACTGATCACCACGGGCAGCCGAATAACCACAGTTTGGGCAAGTTCCTTCGATGTAACGGTCAGGCAAGAAACGACCATCCGTTGGGCAATAGGGAGATTGCATCGTATTTTTGAAGATGTAACCCTTGTCGTAGAGCGTAAGAAAGAAATCTTGCGTAATACGATAGTGATTTTCTGTGCCTGTCTCAGTATATAAATCCCAGGATATACCTAATCTATCCCAAATTTCGCAAATCTGCCTATGATACCGCGCTACGAATTCGCGCGGGCTAATACCTTCACGCTCAGCATCCACGAGAATCGGCGTGCCATGTTCATCACTACCTGAAACCATCAAAACCTTGTTCCCGGCCAACCGGTGGTAGCGAGCGAAAGTGTCTGCTGGCAGGTACGCCCCCACTATTTGCCCAACATGCGTGGAGCTTTTTGCATATGGCCAGGCTACGCAGACCAGAATATGTTCATTCATGCATTTTCCTCAGTTCCCAATATAGCGCGCATAAACAGAGCGTGCGACCTGCTCATCATCTGTTCCTTTAATGATCGCACGAGCATCTGGAAAAACTGTTAATTCATAAGAATCCACGTTGAAGCGGAGTAGGAAATCATTATAGCGTACCTCTCCAACCGGCCGCAACCGTTCCGCCAATTCTGCTAGATTGAGCACTATCCCTCGCCTTCCGTTGCGAACCTGCACCGCATTTCGCCCACAGAGACTCGTGCTACTGCCTCCACTCAACTCATCAAGAAACTCGTATTGATGATGTCCGCACGCGGGACAATCCGCCTGGCGCGGCAGCTCGATACGCTCACTGGTGTTTTCCCAAAGATCCATCCAGAACATCGCTCGGCTCATCATCTCGCTTTTCAGCAGAATCTTGAGCGCCTCGGTGGAGGCTACGCCCGAGATCGTCCCTACTATCCCATTGAGCACACCGGCCGTATCACAGGTTGGTGTGGTACCAGGCAGAGGCATATCCGGGAAGACGCAGCGAAGACACGCAGTATCACCGGGGATAATATTCATAGTCACGCCATAGGAGGCAATCACACCGCTATAGATCCAGGGGCGTCCGTATTTTATACACACATCATTGAGCAGGTAACGTGTCTCGAAATTATCAGTTGCATCAAGTACCAGATCTGTATCGCGCACGAGCGTCTCTATTCCATCGGCATTGATATCTTCAACCAGCGGCTCAACCTTCGTATCGCTGTTGATGCGCCGTAGTTTCTCCGCCGCGGCAATAGCTTTGGGGAGACCACGAGCAATATCTTCTTCATCGAAGAGAATCTGCCGTTGCAGGTTATTAAATTCGATATAATCGCGATCAGCAATTACCATACGGCCAATACCTGCGCGACAAAGGTTGTTAGCCAGGACAGTACCTAGCGCGCCGCAGCCAATAATAGTAACCGTTGAGGCCTTCAGCCGTTCCTGCCCTTCCTTCCCTATTGGTCCAAAAAGCGTTTGGCGCGAGTAGCGATCAACTGCCATCATTTTCTCTTCTCCCGATCTAATAGACTCGTATGCACACTACATTCTAGCATATTAGGGTGACGTATGGGCGCAATTCATTTGCGCCCGCCTGGGAAGTCGATTCCTGCACCCGGGCGCAAATGAATTGCGCCCATACATAGTTGCATTAGTTGGCAGCAGCACATAACTGTGCTACAATGCTAACGTTGAATCATTCTTTTTGAAACTAGTAACCAGTACATCCTGCAAGGACGCTAAAGGTGATGGGAGCCCAATGAAGAAAGTATTGGTTATCGACGACAACCCGACTATCGTAGAATTAATAAAATACGCTGTGAACCTGCAAGGAACATTTGATGTCGTTGTAGCTTACGATGGCGTACAGGGTTTGGAACGTATCCTTATTGAACATCCAGATTGCGTAATTATCGATGTAAAGATGCCCCGCATGGATGGTTATCAGTTGGTGCGTTGTCTTCGTGGCGATGCTCGTACCTCTGACACCCCTTTGATTATCCTGAGCGCCATGACGCGAGACGAAGATCAGATGACGGGAATGCTATCAGGTGTCGATGAGTATCTCACTAAACCGTTTAAACCGGCTGCACTAAATGCAGCCATTGAACGTGTCCTACTCCTGACGCCAACCGAACGCCAGCACCGTATGGATTACTTAGTACAGACCCAGGCAGACCGCGAATAGCTGAGAACAGACCGTGGATAGGCCGCAAATAAGCATAGTGTTGTGTACAGCCATTGCTTCGGACTATGCTTCGTGATAACGAATGGCTTTAGTTAAAAGTGCCGCGTACTTCATTGTCTATAGTAAGGATTGCGGTGCAGAGTTTTCACACAATAGTGCGTGATCCACATCCTTTACGCAGATTACATATTCTTTTCGTGGATAGCGATCCAAATGGACGCAATAGGATACAGCAGGCGTTAGGGAATGGATTTGTTGTGCAGTGTGCTTCGTCATTGATAGAGTCGAAGATCTGCCTTGAAGCAAACCTCCCAGATGTACTGATCTGTGAGGTATT
>DMFQ01000267.1:37536-40210 GCA_003450555.1 Ktedonobacter sp. | reverse complement strand
ATTGGCCAGGTGGGTAATATCGATCACGAGAACCGCAGTATTGGTAAAGCCGGGCGTTCAAGGCATATGGGCCGCCGCCCGACCGTTCGTGGATCTGCGATGAACCCGCGCGACCATCCACACGGTGGTGGTGAGGGCCGTGCGCCAATTGGCGGACAGCCGCAGACACCCTGGGGCAAACCTGCTCTGGGTTACAAAACTCGTAACAACAAGAGAACGGATCAATTCATCGTTCGGCGTCGCAATGCTGGTAGGAGGAGGAAGTAAATGTCGCGCTCCAGAAAAAAAGGGCCCTACATTCATGAATCGCTCAGGAAGAAAGTGCTGGCGATGAAGCGCAGTGGCGACCGCCGTGTGATAAAGACCTGGTCGCGCGCTTCAATGATCTTTCCTGAAATGGTAGCGATGACTATTGGTGTCCATAACGGGAAGACCCATGTGCCTATCTACATCACTGAGAACATGGTAGGCCATAAATTAGGTGAGTTTGCCCCCACGCGGCACTTCCGTGGTCATGCTGGCGGCAAGAGTGAGAAGACCAGTTCGGTCCGGTAGGAAAGTGTGGGGAGGCGTGGGCGCATTGAATTGCGCCCTAACCCCCTACGTCTGTAGGGGCGCAATTCAATGCGCCCGAGAGGTACGAGATGCAAGTCAGAGCTATTGCGAAAGATATCGGCATTCCGCCGCGCAAAATGCGTCTAGTCACCAACGCGGTGAAAGGGAAAACAGTGATTGAGGCTCTGGCTATTCTCCAGTTCCTGCCCAACGCGGGTGCGCTACCAGTGAGCAAAGTCGTGGCGTCGGCAGCGGCGAACGCGGAGAATAACTACAACCTCAATCCAGATGATCTCTATGTTCTGAATATTGTAGCGGACGATTCATTCCGGATCAAACGTGTGAAAGCGCGTTCTCGTGGTCAGGCTGCTCGCATTCTGCGGCGCTTCTGCCATGTAACGGTAATCGTTTCGGATAATCCGGCAGACGCCGGTCGTTAAAAAGGAGGACACTTTTGGGACAAAAAGTGCATCCCACAGGTTTCAGGCTTGGCGTCGTCAAAGGATGGCAGTCCCGTTGGTACGCTGAGCGTGATTACAAAGATGTTTTTGCGGAAGATGTCCTGATTCGTCAGGCCATCAATAAAGAACTGTTCAATGCATCAGTTTCACTAATTGAGATTGAGCGTGCCGCGGCAAACCAGGTCTCGGTGACGATTCATACGGCGAAGCCTGGCATCGTCATTGGGAAAAGCGGCGAAAAGGTAGATAGGCTGCGCGCCATGCTCGAGGCGAAAACCAAGAAGCGTGTGCGCCTGAATATCAAAGAGATCCGCCAACCTGAATTAGATGCTTACCTGGTTGGACGCAGTGTCGCGGAACAGTTGGAGAAGCGTGTTTCGTTCCGCCGGGCGATGAAGCAAGCGGTACAGAAGTCGATGCGCGCCAACGCGAAAGGCATCAAAATTATCTGTGGCGGCCGCCTGGGTGGAGCTGAAATCGCTCGCTCGGAGAAAGAGGTCGAGGGGAAGATTCCCCTGCATACCTTGCGCGCCGACATTGACTATGGATTGGCAGAGGCACATACCACCTTTGGCGTCATTGGCATCAAAGTGTGGATTTATAAGGGCGACATACTGCCAAGCAAACGCCGCGAGGCATTTGAAGAGCAGCAGGAGATTCCCGTACAGCCACCATTTGCTTCACGTGAGGGTGATCGCCGCGGTGGCGACCGTCGTCGCGGCGGCGAAGGCGGCCAACGCCCTGAACGTGGTCAGCGTCCGCAAGGAGACCGACCACAAGGTGGAGACCGCCGGGATGCCGGCCCCCGTCAACAAACTGGGGATCGGCCACCGCGTCCACAAGGTGATCGTCCGGTACGTTCACAGGGTGAGCGTAGTGGGCGTCCGCCAGGACAGGGCGGCGAGCAACGCCCTCCACGTCAACCACGCCCGCAGGGTGAACGCCCAGCGCGTCCACAGGGTGAACGTGCTCCACGCCCACAGGCTGAGCAGCCTGCTGCACCGACTGAGGAGAAACAGGTGCCTCAGGCGCCTCAGGCTCAAATAGATCCTGTGGAGACGACACCACCAACACCAGAGACCGGGACGTCTCAAAGCGAGTAGAGGAGATTCTAAGCCATGTTATTGGCACCGTCACGTACAAAGTACCGCAGACAGCATCGCGGCCGCATGAAAGGTACCGCCCAGCGTGGAAACGCGCTCGCCTTTGGTGAGTACGGTTTGCAGGCTCTGGAACCATGCTGGATGGAGGCTCGTCAGATCGAGTCGGCACGTATCGCCTTGACCCGCTTTATGAAGCGCGGTGGTAAAGTGTGGATCCGTGTCTTTCCAGATAAACCGATCAGTGCCAAACCAGCCGAGACCCGCATGGGTAGCGGTAAAGGTGCGGTTGATCACTGGGTCGCGGTTGTTAAACCAGGGCGTATCATCTTCGAGATCGGCGGCGTTTCCGAAGAGGTCGCTAAAGAAGCTATTCGCCTGGCGAGTCACAAGCTTCCGGTCTCGAGCCGTTTTATTACACGAGGGGAGGCGGAAAGTGTCGAAGCTTAGTGAACGTCGAAAGCAGGTCGCTGAATATACTGCAGGCGAGTCGGCACGTGAGCTGAAGGAACTGCGCTTAAAGCTGTTCAACCTTCGTTTGCAGCAGCAGCGCGGTGA
>DMFQ01000267.1:31596-37520 GCA_003450555.1 Ktedonobacter sp. | reverse complement strand
CACCGCCTGACACAGTTGGAGGGTGAAGAATGACACAACAGAGTGTGACCTCCACGCAGCAGGGCGTAGCCCATAAACAGGGCCGCCGCCAACAAAAAGTTGGGCGCGTGGTAAGCAACAAAATGGATAAAACGATCGTAGTTGTCGTAGAGACTTTAAAAAAGCATCGTATCTATAAACGCACATATAAACAGACAAAGCGATTGCAAGCACACGATGAAGAGAATATCTGTCAGATCGGTGATATCGTTCGTATCGAAGAGAGTCGCCCGCTGAGCAAGATGAAACATTGGCGTTTGATCGAGGTTGTCAAGCCGAGCAGCGGTATTGTGCCTGTTGAAGAGGTGCTGGCTGAGGTCGATCCTGACCTGTTGTCCGAGAAGTCGGAAGAGTCCGACGAGTCGGAAGAATAAGGAGACGCTGGGATGATTCAGCCACAAACACGCTTGAAAGTCGCCGATAATACTGGCGCAAAAGAGATTATGTGTATTCGCGTCCTCAGCGGCTCTGCTAAGCGCTACGCTGAGGTTGGCGATGTGATCAAAGCTTCCGTCAAGCAGGCCGCGCCCAATGGTCAGGTCAAAAAGGGCGAGGTTGTGAATGCTGTGATAGTACGCGTATCGAAAGAGTATGTGCGCCCTGATGGCTCGCATATCCGTTTCGATGAGAACGCCGCTGTGATTATTGCCGCTGGAAATAATCCGCGCGGTACACGTATCTTTGGCCCGGTGGCCCGCGAATTACGCGAACGAAACTTTATGAAGATCATTTCGCTTGCGCCTGAGGTGCTTTAACGAGGAAGTGTCCTTTTCGGCTCAGGAGAGTGAGAGGAAGTAGATGGCAACAAAACAAAAAGAGAAAAAGCCTCTTCACCTCGCCAAGATGAAGATCAAGAAGGGTGATACCGTTTTGATCATTACAGGCAAGGATAAGGGGAAGCAAGGAACGGTTTCGCGGGCCATGCCACAGGACAATAAGGTCATTGTTGAAGGACTCAATATTGTCAAGAAGCACGTGCGTCCGCAAGGCCAGACCCGTCAGGGAGGCGTTATCGAGAAGGCAATGCCGATCCAGGTCTCGAATACGATGCTGATTTGCACCGAGTGCGGCGAACCTACACGCGTAGGATATGATCGCCGCCCAATGGGATCCGATCAAAAAATACGTCCCGTTCGTGTGTGCAAGAAGTGTCAAAAGGTCATCGAAGACCGGATGAGGAGTAGTTAGACATTATGGCATCAAGGTTGAAAGAAAAATATCAACAAGAGGTTGTGCCAGCCCTGCGGAAGGAGTTTAACTACAAAAATCCAATGCAGGTTCCAGGCGTCCATAAAGTGGTCGTCAATATTGGGATGGGTGAGGTCATCCAGAATGCCAAGGCCATGGATGCTGCTGTTTCCGACCTGGCCGCAATTACCGGACAGCGTCCGGTGATTACGCGCGCCAAGCGTTCAGTAGCCGCATTCAAGCTGCGTGAAGGCATGCAGATCGGCTGCATGGTAACGCTGCGCGGTGACCACATGTACCAGTTCCTCGACAAACTGGTCAATGTAGCGCTGCCCCGCTTGCGAGACTTCCAGGGTGTTTCCCCTGAAGCGTTCGATGGGCGCGGCAACTATACGTTGGGCTTGCG
Source organism: Ktedonobacter sp. (assembly GCA_003450555.1). Classification (GTDB taxonomy): domain Bacteria; phylum Chloroflexota; class Ktedonobacteria; order Ktedonobacterales; family Ktedonobacteraceae; genus UBA11361. The sequence goes on along the minus strand of DMFQ01000267.1, from coordinate 35,887 downwards.
AGAACAACTGGTCTTTCCCGAGATCGACTACGATAAGGTCGATAAGGTGCGTGGTATGGAAGTGAGCATTGTAACGACTGCTCGCACCGACGAAGAGGGGCGACGGCTGCTCAAATTGATGGGCATGCCCTTTAAGAAATAACGCTGGAGGGCGAAAATGGCAAAAACCTCAATGATTGTGAAGTCGAAGCGCAAGCCCCGCTTTAAGGTGCAGCAGCATAACCGCTGCAACATCTGCGGGCGGCCTCGTGCTTACATTCGCAAATTCGGTCTGTGTCGCATTTGCTTCCGCGAACGTGCGTTACGCGGTGAGCTACCCGGTGTGACCAAGTCGAGCTGGTAGTCGCGAATATGTGTAAGGGAGTAAGGACGGAAGCGTCAAGTAGTATGAATGATCGCGAGCACTCACGTTTCCTGTTCTTCGTGATTATGGAGGATTTCCATGAATATGACTGATCCCGTTGCGGATATGCTAACGCGCATCCGTAATGCGGCCGCAGCACGGCATACTCGCGTACTGATACCGGCATCGAAAATGAAGCTGGCTATTGCGCGTGTGCTGAAAGAAGAAGGCTACATTAAGGATATCGAGATCCTGAAGGATAACCCACAGGGGACCATCCGTGTGACGCTGCGCTACGTTGATAAAACACCGGTCTTGACACAACTGAAGCGCGTCAGCAAACCAGGACTTCGCGTCTATACAAAAAAGGCTACCATCCCTCGTGTCCGCGGTGGACTGGGAGTGGCCATTCTTTCGACGCCGCAGGGTTTAATGACGGGCCATCGCGCCTATCAACAGGGCCTGGGTGGCGAAGTCATCTGCTACGTTTGGTAGAAAGGCAGGTTTCGTATGTCTCGTATTGGACGAGCTCCAATTCCCGTGCCGCCAAAAGTGCAGGTGAGCTGGAGCGATGGCAATCTCGTGACCGTGAAAGGGCCAAAGGGCGAGCTATCGTATCAGATTGATCCTGTACTGTCTCTGAAGCTTGAGGACGGCACGTTGAGCGTTAGCCGCCCATCGGATAGCAAGGAGCACAAGGCGAAACACGGTCTCTATCGCACTCTGGTCAACAATATGGTGGTCGGAGTAACGAATGGGTATACAAAGCAATTAGAAATTCACGGTGTTGGGTACCGCGCCGCGAAAGTTGGCGAGAACCTGGTTATCCAGGTGGGTTATTCCCACCCTGTCGAGGTACAGCCCCCGCAGGGTATCTCCCTTACCGTTGATGGAGTTGATCCCGCCACCAAGGCGACAAAGGTCAGTGTCAGCGGCATTGACAAGCAGTTGGTAGGCGAGGTCGCCGCGAACATCCGCCGTATCCGCAAGCCGGAGCCTTATAAAGGCAAAGGTATTCGCTACACCGGAGAGGCAATTCGCCGTAAAGCCGGTAAAGCCGGCAAAAGTCGGCGGCAAAAAGAAATAGGAACGCAAAGCTGAATGTAAATAGAGACACGTAGTGCCGACCACGTATCTCAGAAAACGCACCAGCTCATGCAGATATTGAAAGAACACAGCAATATGATTAAAAAATTCAACGCGAATAAGGCGCGGCTGCGGCGGCACCAGCGTATGCGAAATCATTTGGAAGGCTCAGCAGAGCGTCCAAGGTTGTGCATATTCCGCAGCGGACAACATATCTATGCGCAAGTAATTGATGATACGAGTGGTGTGACACTGGCAGCAGCTTCATCGATCGATGAAAACCTGCGTGACTTTAAACCCGCTCCACCTCCGTCTACCCAGCAATCAAAAGAGGAAGAGGCGCGCGAAGCACAGGTGGAGATGGCTGCCGAAGTAGCCCCTACGAAGGGCAAAGGAGCCAGGGCCGAGAAGCCAGCACAGAAAGCTCCAGGCAAAGGTGGACAGCCCCAGAAGGGTAGTTCTTCTGGTAAGGGAGGCAAGTCTTTCACACAGGTCAAGACCCTGCTTCCTGCCGCGCAAAAAAGTGCAGCGAAGACGCCCGTTGAGGCGCTCGCCCCGATTGCACGTAATCGAAAAGTAGCGACCGCTCGCGAGGTGGGCAAACTTGTTGCCCAGCGCGCGAAAGAGAAGGGCGTCAGTCGTGTTGTCTTTGATCGGGGAGGCTACGCCTATCACGGACGAGTGGCTGCACTTGCAGAAGGCGCTCGTGAAGTAGGCCTGGAATTCTAGGGCCGCGAGGAGTAAGATGGCAAGAATAGATGCTACAAAACTAAACCTGGAAGAAACGGTCGTTCAAGTGAGCCGCGTCTCCAAGGTGGTCAAAGGTGGCCGACGCTTTAGTATTCGGGCACTGGTGGTGGTTGGCGATCACAACGGCTATGTTGGCTGCGGCCTCGGAAAGGCCAGCGAGTATACAGAAGCTATTCGTAAGGGTGTGGAAGACGCCAAGAAGAACCTGATGCAGGTGCCTCTTTTCGGGACAACCATTCCTTTCATGGTGACGACGCGCTTTGGCGCCTCAGAAGTCATGCTCAAGCCTGCTGCCCCTGGTACAGGGGTTATTGCTGGTGGAGCGGTACGCGCTGTTATGGAATCGGCGGGCGTGCGCGATATCTTGACTAAGACGCTTGGCAGTACCAATAAGTCGAACACCGTCCATGCCTGTTTGAAGGCCCTGCGGGAACTACGCTCTCCCGAAGAAGAGGCAGCACGCCGCGGCAAGACTGTTGCCGAGGTTGTAGGCAAGAAACGTGCTGAACAGATTGCTACCGCGAATGCTTACGCGGCTGAACAGGCCGCTGCTGCTCGCGCTGCCCGTGAAGAGGAAGCGCGCGATCGTGACCGTCGTGGCGGTGACCAGCGTAGCGGCGATCGTCGTGGTGGTGGCAGCGGTGGTGGCCGTGGCGCAGGTGACCGACGTGGTGGGGCTGGTGGCGACCGACGTGGTGGCGGCGCAGGTGACCGACGTGGTGGTGGCAGCGGTGGTGACCGCCGCAGATAACCGCCCAATAGGAGTAAAGTAAAAATGGCAACACTGCGTGTTAAATATATTAAGAGTTCAATTGGTTATCCCAAGGATCAAAAAGCGACAATCCAGGCACTTGGATTTCACAAGCTGCAGCAGACGGTTGAACATCAGGATACCCCTGCGATACGTGGCATGATCCAGAAGGTGATTCATCTCGTGCAGGTAGAGGAGACTGTCAGTGAAACTGTCTGATTTGCGGCCAGCTCCTGGTTCGCACAAAGTAGAAAGACGTGTAGGCCGAGGACATGGCTCCGGTCGTGGCAAGACGGCGGGACGCGGTACAAAGGGCCAGAAGGCGCGTACAGGCGGTCATATCCATCGTGCATTTGAAGGTGGTCAGACTCGTCTGGTGAAACGCTTACCGTTTGTACGTGGTCTGGGCAATAGCAACACGCCTTTCCGCAAAAACTATGCAATCATCGATCTAACTGATCTCGCACGGTTTGATGCCGCTACTCAGGTATCACCTGAACAGTTGGTGGAGCAGAAATTGATAACACCCGCCCAGGGCCGAGGTCTGGTGAAAGTGCTTGGGAACGGTGAAGTGAATCATGCTCTGAAGGTACGCGTCCACAAGGTTTCCGCCGGTGCACGTGCCAAGATCGAGGCGGCTGGCGGTACTGTAGAGATTATTCCGACGAAAGTCTATGAAAAGACTAAGAGGAGTAAAAATCAGGACACAAAAGCACCGACTGGCCAGGCGCAGAGCACCAGGAAATAAACTTCCTGGTGCCCTCATCGGTTGCGTGTGTGTTCTCATTGCTTCATAAAAGGAGGCTTTCATGTGGGAACGACTGCGGAGTATCTGGACGGTTCCCGATCTACGCAATAAGATTCTTTTCACACTGGGGATGTTACTGATTTTCCGCATCCTCGCCCATATTACTGTACCCTTGACACAAACCGAACAAGCTAACCTGGTAAAACTCTTTGCAGGGAGTGGCGATAAAAACCTGGGTCAATTGCTGGGCCTGTTGGATGTCTTTTCAGGTGGGTCCTTGCAGACATTCTCTGTTGTTGCGCTGGGAGTCTACCCATATATCACTGCTACGATTGTGATGCAATTGCTGCAGCCTATCATCCCTGCATTACAGAACTTGTCGGCTCAGGGCGAGGCTGGTCGTTTGCGCTTTAGCCAGATCACCCGCATCATCGCCGTTCCTCTGGCCTTCTTGCAGGCGCTGGGTCAGACGGCAATCTTTGTTCGCGCAGGCGTGCTTGACCCAAATACCTTTGGCCTCTTCGGCCCCAACTGGTTGGAGACCCTGTCAATTCTACTTGCGTTGACATCTGGTACGATGATTCTTGTCTGGATCGGTGAGTTGATCACCGAG
>DMFQ01000267.1:23288-31563 GCA_003450555.1 Ktedonobacter sp. | reverse complement strand
CCACAGTTGGTCCACGAAGGCTACCTGGCCGCGACCTCGACTGCAGGCAGCATCGTCAGCATCGCCGTTTTCTTGCTTATTGGTTTGTTGACGATCATTGGCATCGTCTACATCTATCAGGGGCAGCGCCGTATTCCGGTGCAGTACCCAACAAAGCGTATGGTGGGGCGCGGCATGTTGGTTGGTTCTGCTCAAACAACCTACATTCCCATGCAGGTAAACAGCGCCGGTATGATTCCGCTCATCTTCGCTCAGTCTATCCTGATCTTTCCCGCGGTACTCTCGCAATACCTGGTTTCGAGTGACGTGAAGTGGCTCGCGGGTGCGGCTAACTGGGTTGGCCTCTACATTGCCAATACGACGCTCTGGTACTACTGGGCGCTGTTCTTTTTGCTGGTGTTCGCTTTTACCTACTTCTACGCGTACGTCGTGTGGCAGCAGCAGAATATTCCAGAGAATTTGCAGAAACAGGGAGCCTTTATTCCTGGCTACAGGCCGGGGGAGCCGACCAGCAAATACCTGATGACCATCCTCAACCGCATCACGCTGGCGGGTGCTCTCTTCCTCGGTATAGTGGCGATTTTGCCGTACTTTGCCAAGGTGGGGGGTAATCAGTTGTTGAGTGCAGCTGCGCTGCTGATTGTAGTTGGTGTCGTGCTGGATACCGTCAGGCAGCTCGAAGCCCAAATGGTCATGCGTAACTATTCGGGTTTTCTATCATAGATGAGGGTGCATTCATTGCACCCTGCGTATCACTATGAATCGTTAGGGTAGCAATGAAGCGTTTTAACGAACTTCCATCGGAGGAGAGAAAAACGTGAATTTTATCCTGATCGGCGCGCAGGGTTCGGGGAAGGGGACGCAGTCAGAGCAACTGACTCGTTCTTTGGGCGTTCGCCACGTTGCTAGTGGTGATATGTTCCGCCAGGCTTTTGATGAAAAAACGGAGTTGGGGATAAAAGCCAAAGCCTATCTTGATCGCGGGGAACTGGTCCCCGATGATATCACGGTGACGATGGTCCTCAAACGCATCAAAGAGCCGGATTGTGCGCACGGTGTGCTATTGGATGGGTTCCCTCGGACGATTCCACAGGCACAGGCATTGGATGCAGGATTACAGAAGATCGGACAGCAAATAGACCTGATGATCTATTTGAAGGTTCCAAGAGAGGAACTGCTGAAGAGACTTTCGGGTCGCTATATTTGTCGAGCCAATCAGCACGTTTATAACATCAATTCTCACCCGCCGAAGGTAGCAGGTATATGTGACCTGGATGGGAGTGAGTTGTACCAGCGCTCCGATGATACGGGAGAGGCGGTAGAGAAACGCCTGGACATCTTTTTTAATGAGACCGTTCACCTGCTCGACTATTATAATGCACAGCAAAAGGTGATCGAAGTGAACGGGAACCAGGGCATCGACCAGGTGCGAACGTCTATTCTGAACCAGGTCAAAGCTTTTATGGCGAGTAAGAATGAAGGGTGATGCAGGTAAAACGAGGTGGAATACATACACCTGCCATTTTCATCTTCACTGAAAGAAACGATCATGGCAGCCATTATTAAATCGCAGGCAGAACGAGAGAAGATACGCGAGACAGGGCGTATAGTCGCGGATGTACTGGGGGAATTACGCGCCGCCGTACATCCGGGAATGACTACCGACGAACTGGATCGTCTGGGGATGGAAGCTCTGCAGCGGCGCGGTGCCAGGTCAAGCTCTTTGGGCTATCATGGTTATCCAAAGTCGCTTTGTACGTCTATAAACGATGAGATAGTTCATGGCATACCAGGTGATCGTACCTTACAGGAAGGCGACATTGTCAGTATCGACTTTGCCGCTTTCTACAACGGCTGGCACGCGGATTCGGCCATCACGGTGCCTGTGGGAACGGTGTCGCCTGAAGTTCAGCGATTGCTGAAAGTAACTGAAGATGCGCTCTACAGGGGTATTGCGGCGGCTCGTGCTGGAAACCGCACCAATGATATCAGTCGAGCGATCCAGCAGTTCATTGAGGCGGCCGGCTTCTCGATAGTACGCCAATATGGGGGACATGGTGTGGGACGCAGTATGCACGAGGATCCCCAGGTGTTGAACTATGTTGAGCCGGGGTATCCAAATTATATATTGAAGCCTGGCATGGTTATCGCTATCGAGCCAATGGTCAATATGGGAGCGAAGGAGACGCGGGTACTTGCTGACAACTGGACCGTGGTCACAGTTGATGGCAGCTACTCCGCACATTTTGAGCATACCGTGGCTATCACCGAGGGAGATGCAGATATTTTAACAAGGTCCTGAAAGCGGGATTCAAGGGGACAAAACTCCCCTCACTCCTCTTTTTGGGTGCTTTCCCTCTCGACATATATAAAATTTTGTGTTATAATTCGTAGTTGGCTGCAGCAGTGTCAACTGCTGCCATTTTATAGCTCTTGGGAATCATCAAACCAGCCCGTTTTTGTGGCTGGGATCGTCACAGGCCAGCAATCATCAATTATACGAGAGCGTGAACCTGTTTTTGCAAAAGCGTGTCACGGCTGCCACGCCCCATGCATCCTGATAGGTTCGCAAGCGGAAAAAAGCTAAACGCGCCGATAGAGAAAGGAAACTATGCCAAAAAAGGATGAGATCGAAGTAGAGGGCAAAGTGCTTGAGGCCCTCCCCAATGCCATGTTTAAGGTTGAAATTGATGAGCAACATCAGGTCCTGGCAGTCCTCTCAGGCCGCATTCGAATGAACTTTGTGCGCATTGTACCAGGCGATAAGGTGAGAGTAGTTCTATCACCATATGATCTAACTCGAGGCCGCATAACATGGCGTGTAAGATCGTGAGGTGCTACATCCCTCATTATTCCTTTTTTTATCGGCGCTATCATCCATTCGTAACGACTAAGAAACGGACAAGCAAAGGCATAAAGGAGAACGAGTAGCTTTCCTGAAGCCGTTGTCCTAAACGTAACTTTTTCATTTCATCTATGAGGAGGGCAAGCCATGAAAGTGCGTGCCTCAGTAAAACCGCGTTGTGAGAGCTGCAAAGTAATCCGTCGCAATCGTATTGTGATGGTTATCTGTAGCAAAGATCCAAAACATAAACAGAGACAGGGCTAGGCGAAAAATGTAGGGGCAATCCCTTGCGGTTGCCCTGGGTACCCCAAGGGGCACCCCTACATCTATGGAGGAAAACATGGCTAGAATCGCCGGCGTTGACATTCCACGCGATAAGCGCGTGGAGATTTCGCTGACGTACATCTACGGGATCGGCCTCACCACAAGCCAAAAGATCCTGGAGCGAACGCGTATTAACCCGGATACACGGGTTAAAAACCTGACCGAAGAAGAGGTCAACCGCTTACGCGAAGTGATCGACCGCGAACATAAGGTCGAGGGAGATCTGCGCCGCGAAGTGGACATGAATATCAAGAGGCTGATCGAAATCGGCTGTTACCGTGGTATGCGGCATCGCCGTAACCTTCCGGTACGCGGTCAGCGTACTCGCACGAATGCGCGTACACGACGTGGACCAAAGAGAACTGTAGCGGGCAAGAAAAAAGCCGTAGCTAAGAAGTAAGCAACGGAACGAAGGGGAGGTATTGCAAGCAGTATGGCAGCAGGCGACAAAAAGAAACCGGTAGGCAAACCAAGGCGGCGTGAACGCAAGTCCATTCCGCGCGGTCAAGCCCACATTCAAGCGACATTTAATAACACAATCGTGACCTTGACTGACCCCAATGGAAATGTTATCTCCTGGGGTAGTGCTGGTGGACAGGGATTCAAAGGCTCCCGTAAGAGCACTCCTTATGCCGCGCAGGTCACTGCTGAGACAGCAGCTCGTAAGGCGATGGAACATGGCCTGCGCCAGGTTGAAGTCTATGTAAAAGGACCTGGCTCTGGTCGCGAGGCGGCAATTCGTTCACTACAGAACGCCGGTCTCTCCGTCACTTCGATTATCGACGTAACACCTATTCCGCACAATGGCTGCCGACCGCCAAAGCGGCGACGCGTATAGGTGGGGGGTAACCCACGCTGTGCGTATGAGGAGGATATAACTGAATGGCACGTTATACCGGCCCCGTCTGCAAACTCTGTAGACGCGAGGGGGTAAAACTGTTTCTTAAAGGCGACAAGTGCATGACAAAATGCACGCTTGAACGTCGCAATACTCGACCAGGACAACATGGTGGTGGCCGACCGCGCAAGGCGTCTGGCTACGCATTACAGTTGCGTGAGAAGCAGAAAGTTCGTCGCACGTATGGCGTTCTAGAACGCCAGTTCCGCAAGCATTTCAATAGTGCGGCACGTCGTCCTGGCAAGACCAGCGAGAACCTGCTGCAGGTACTTGAGATGCGTCTTGATAATCTGGTGTATCGCCTTGGCTTCGCGGACTCGCGCGCACAGGCTCGCCAGCTTGTATGCCATGGACATTTTGCCGTCAATGGCCGCAAGACCGATATTCCTTCGTTTATTGCCAAGCCGAACGACGTGATCTCTGTACGCGATCGGGCAAAAGGACTTGAGTACTTCAAGGTCCGGGCGTTATTGCTCGCGCAGAAGGGTGTACCTGCCTGGCTAACTTTGAATATTGCTGAAATGACGGGTCGTGTGCTGACACTGCCGTCACGAACCGATCTTGAGCTGCCCTTTGAAGAGCAGATGGTGGTTGAACTGTATCAGCGCTAATTGTACGTTAAGTCGGCGGATGGGAACATGCCTTCACGGCCCTCACAGGGCCGTAACAGGGCGCAAAACTCTTGGACTACCAAAGTTTCTGCTTTCTAGTTTCGATGGTAGAAAAAGAAAGGCAGGTTAGAACCTTGCAAGATAGTATTATTCTGCCTCGCATTAAGAATACAAAAACACAGGATAATTATGCGAGCTATGATATTGAGCCTTTAGAGGCGGGATACGGCGTAACCCTGGGCAACTCGCTAAGACGCGTGCTGCTCTCCTCCCTGGCAGGGGCGGCTGTAACTTCTATACGAATAGAGGGCGTACAGCACGAGTTTCAAGACATCCCGAATGTGATGGAGGATGTTACCGATATCGTGCTGAACGTCAAACAGTTGCGCTTGCGCTCCTTCTCAGACCATCCAGTGTCGATGCGATTGGAAGTTAGTGGAGAGCGTGTCGTCACGGCAGCCGATATTATGGCTCCCAGTACGGTAGAGATTGTCAATCCCGATCTCCATATTGCTACACTTGATAATGAAAATGCCCGCCTCGAAATGGAACTGGTCGTTGAGACTGGTCGAGGCTATGTTCCCGCCGACTCGAAAGAAGATCAGCCCATCGGGGTGATCCCTGTCGACGCCATTTATACACCGGTGCAAACTGTGAATTACACGGTGGAACATACGCGCGTGGGGCAAATAACCAATTTTGATAAAGTTATTCTTGAAATCACGACGGATGGAACAATCACGCCGGATGAAGCTCTGCGGCAGAGCGCGGATATCCTGGTACGCCACTTTACGCAGCTTGCCAATTACCGCGCTGTCCTGACCGAGCCGGAGAAGGCGCCATTAAGTAGTCTGCCAATACCACAAAAGATTTACGATACGCCTATTGAAGAACTTGACCTCTCGGTGCGTGCCTATAACTGCCTCAAACGCAGCAATATCACGAAGGTTGGTCAGGTGCTTTCGATGAACGAGGATGATCTGCTGGGTGTGCGTAACTTTGGCGAAAAGAGCTTGCAGGAATTGCGTGAGCGATTGCTGGTGCGTAACTTCCTGCCGAATCCGCGCACGAGCACTGTTGGAGCCGATATGGACGGCGATCACGAAATGGAGGACTAAGGTGAGGCACCGAGTTGCCGGTAACCGTATGAGTATGCCCGAGCCACGCCGCCGCGCCGCGCGCCGTAGCATGATGGCAGGCCTCATCCGTTACGATAGAATAGAGACTACGGAGGCGCGTGCTCGCGCCATTCGTAGCGAAGTTGAAAAGCTGATAGATACGGCTGTCAAGGGTCGCCAGGCGGCCCGGCTGCACCTGCATTCGGCCATTTCTGATGAGGATAAGGCCCAGCAGATGCTGGCTTTTGCTCGCCGTGGGCGCTACTCTCTGGATAAGAAGGTCGCCTCAAACGAGGAGCGTGCCGATCTCCATAAAGCGCCTTTAACCGATAAGGGGCGCAAGTTCCTTGAGAGTAAGATCAAGGGACGGCGCGAAGAACTACTGCGTATCATCTCTAATGAAGATGAGGCAGAGAAGGCGCTGCAGGCCGCGTACGAGTCAATGGTCATTGAACTGCACGCCCGCCGCCGTATCCTCAGCGCATTGCCGGACGAACTGGTCGTCAAGAAGATGTTCGAGGAATTGGCGCCGCGTTATGAAGGCCGTCCTGGCGGCTATACACGCATTACCAAGCTGGGTAAACGTAAAGGTGACGCGGCGGATATGGCCCAGATCGCCCTCGTGTAGAAAGCAGGGATTCAGGTCCAGCGCTTCCCACGGGTCACAAAGTAGTGGGGTAAAACGATCGGCGCGTACGTGCCTATCTACATTAAAATGAAGAATATTGCGTGTGGTATTGAGTATGATGGTACCGGGTATCACGGTTTTCAACGTCAGCCCGAAAGTCATGGGCAGACAGTCCAGGGAGTAGTAGAGGCAGCTATTGCCAGTATTTCCCAGGAGAAGTCCGTGGTGAACGGTGCAGGGCGCACAGATGCCGGGGTGCATGCAAGTGGCCAGGTAATCCACTTTCGGACAACCTTCCACTTGTCGGCAGCGACCTGGCAGCGTGCCCTGAATGCCGTCTTACCTGGTGCGGTAGCGGTCCGGTGGGCGAAAGAAGTTCCAGAAAACTTTCATGCTCGTTTTAGCGCCTTGAGTCGTTCCTATCGCTATACGATTTGGAACGATGGAGCACCAGCGCCATTGCTAGCACGTTACAGCTATTATCGTCCACAGGCGTTAAATGTTGACCTGATGAACGGAGCGTGCCAGCTATTGTTGGGGCGCAAAGACTTTGGAGCGTTTGGACGCAGTCCCGACGAGACAAACCCAGGGAAACCAGGGCCGCATTCCTGTATTCGTACGATGTTACAAGCGCGCTGCATTCGTGAAGATGCGCGGGCAAAAGCACTTATCTATTGTGATTTTACTGCGGACGCCTTCCTTACGGGGATGGTTCGCAGAACGGTCGGGACATTGTTACTGGTAGGGCAGAAACGTCTCAGCCTTGCCGAATTTGCCGCCATTGTGCAAAATGCGGATAAGACGCACCCTGGCTCAGCGGCCCCACCACATGGGCTGTGTCTGGTACGGGTTGATTATCCTGAAGAATTTGGAGTATCAAACAATGATGAAGACATATAGCGCCAGGGCCGCTGACCTGGACCCCAAATGGTATATTATCGATGCAGAGGGTCAGGTTCTAGGTCGGTTGGCATCGGAGATCGCGCAAATTCTGCGTGGCAAACATAAGCCAACGTTTACCCCACATCTCCAGAGCGGTGATTTTGTGGTTGTAATCAACGCTGAGAAGATTGCTGTCACAGGCAAACGTATGGAACAGAAAGTCTATTATCGTCATAGCCAGTACCCGGGTGGTTTGAAAAAGACTACGCTGCGTCAAACGCTGGAGGGCAAGTTCCCTGAGCGCGCGCTGGAGCACGCGGTACGGGGTATGGTCATGCATAATCGCCTGGGTGCGGACATTATGTCCCACCTGAAAGTCTATAGTGGCCCGACCCATCCACATCAGGCTCAGAAGCCTATTCCCTGGACAGGCCCGCAGGCATTGCTAAAGCAGCCCTCTGAGACTGCCGAGGCTAAGTAATCAAGAAAGAGGAGAAACCTACCTTGGCAGATACCATCAAAGGTGAGTATTACTATGGTATGGGACGTCGCAAGACGGCTGTAGCCCGCGTGCGCCTGTACCCCAATGGTGATGGCAGTATTACAGTCAATGGGAGAAGTGCCCAGGCGTATTTTGGCACGCGCGAAACTCCGTTCGCCACCATGAATGCCCCGCTGCGTTTGCTCGAACTGGGCAACGCCTATACCATCACAATACGCGTTCTCGGTGGTGGTACCAGCGGACAGACGGGTGCTATCCGTCACGCCGTAGCTCGTGCCCTGCTGCGGGTAAACCCCGAGTGGAAGCTTACCCTGCGCAAAGCTGGCTATCTCACGCGCGATCCACGTATGAAGGAACGCAAGAAGCCCGGCTTGAAGCGTGCTCGTAAAGCTCCACAGTACACGAAACGCTAATAGCTTCAGGCAACTCGATCACAGAAGAATGGCTCGGTGCAGGCACCCCTGCAC
>DMFQ01000267.1:22518-23233 GCA_003450555.1 Ktedonobacter sp. | reverse complement strand
TGACTCGGTGCTAAGCACCCCTGCACCGAGCCATTCTTCTTTTCTTTATTAAGCCTTTAGAAGCCTTTAGTTCCTTAAGTCACCTTGGGCAGGAAGACAGGAGGAAAATTGACGGGTCTGATGGTAATGATCTTGATCTGCTGCGGGTCGCCTGGCATGATAGTGCCGGAGGAGAGGTGTATGGTTATCGTCATGGGATCAATCCCTGGCTGCCTTTTCATAAAGGCCAGCGCGTCTTTTTCTTTCATACTCTTCACAGCAGTTTGTATATCGTGCAGTTGCGAGGATGGGAACTGGTACTGCGCATCGCCGGCAGCAGCAATATCTATTAATACATCCCCATTACTGTTTGCTCCCTTGACCACAGGTTGACCAATCTGAATCAGCGAGCTGAGCAAGACATAGTTTGGACCCAGTTTCTGTGTTGCCTGTTTCAATAACAAGCGTGCCAACTGCTGGGCATCGTTGCTCACGATGTAGGCGCCCTGTTCCTTTTGTCCCGCAATCGAAACGGTCACAGAAGTGCCATCTTCACCAACCTGCGGGTTCGAGGTTACGGGGGCGTCTACGGGCTGAATCGTGCCAACTTGGGTGCCGTTCTGGTTGTGAATTTGTTGCTGTATGTCCCCTGCAATTTTATTGTCCAGACTCTGTCTGAGTTGTGTGGAGAGACTATCTACATCCGCCTGAGCAACCACCTGGCGACAGTCTATCA
>DMFQ01000267.1:16411-22450 GCA_003450555.1 Ktedonobacter sp. | reverse complement strand
GTCTTCACGGGAATAGTTGCAGAATTCACATCGATGTTTTGCTGTGATATTCTCCCTTTGATGTGAAAAACTTGCTTAACAAGCTGTACCTGCGGCCCAAAGTTCACGTTGGCCTTAACGACCAGTGTTGGTTGCACTTCCGTGAAGAAGAACAGCACCGCGGTCGCAAGCAGCAGAAAGACAACCAGCAGCGTCACAATAGCCAGGATAGGATTTTTGCGCGGCCTGGAGGAACGCGGTGGCTTGCTCATGCTGCTCACATGCGGCGTTGTAACCGGTATATGGGAGGCAGTCGCCTGCTGTCTTTCCTGTAAACTCGCGGGATCGATATTCACGGTAGGGGAGCCGTAATCATGCTGATCAAATCCTTCCGGCGATGGCGGACGAGCGGATGGCGCAGGAAAGAACGGGAAATCGTCAGAGTGATGCAGCGTTTTGACCTGCTGCATATTATTGCCCCCGAGACGTGGTGCACGATTAGAGCTGCTATCTTGCTCTGGAACAGGGAGGGATGGTGGTGTCAAAGATGACACTTTAAGATACTGATAGGCGTACTCGAAGGCGTTCAAAACATCTTCAGCGGTCGCGAAACGCTCGGCAAGATTTGGGGCGATACAGTGATCAACCACGTATTCCAGCGGTTGAGGCAGAGAGATACGTTGGTCAGCCGATGGCAATTGGCCCGTCAGCATTTGATAGAGAATAACGCCCAGTGAATAGATGTCGTTGCTTGGCGCGGCAATGCCTGAGAGACGCTCAGGGGCCATATAGGCAATCGTGCCTACTTCCGAACCAGCTGTAGTGAGAGGCGGACTGGCCGCCATCCCCTGAATGCTGGCGATGCCAAAATCAATGAGGCGCACATAGACCTCGCCCGTGTTGCCCTCTTGATCAAGCAGAATATTATTCGGTTTGAGGTCGCGGTGCACGACACCTCGCCGGTGGATGTATGCCACCGCCTTGACCAATGCCGTAAAAAGTTGGTATACCTCGCTTAACGATAGCGGACCTGTCTGTAGACGCCGCCAAAGCGTACCACCCGCGATATAGGGAGTTACCAGGAAGAGGCGCCCCTGTTCTTCGCCAAATTCAAACAAGGGTAGTATATGTTCATGTTTGAGGTGTGCATTTACCTCGGCTTCGCGCAAAAAGCGCTTGCGCGCCGTAGTGTCGTGCACCAGGTCAGAGCGGATAATCTTGATGGCAACTTCACGGTCAAAGGCTGTGCGCTGGTGAGCTAGATAAACTTCGCCCATCCCGCCCACATCAATACGGCGAACCAGGTCATAGTTACCGAAACGAAACTTGCTCTGTTCTTGCCGCCCGTCACGTTCGTTATCAAAACTATGTGGCTCTCTCATTGCTTTGTTTTCAGATGTCATAAAAGCAGCGCTTTGTTTTCAGACGTCATAAGTACATGATCTATATAAAAAGACGCATATCTCGGTATATATCAAAAAACAGCGTTTGTACGTTTTCTTAGGGGATAGATGAAGCCAGACAAGAAAATCTTGACATAACGGTCTCCACCGTGCCAAGTGCAGTATAGCACTTTGGGATGTCGGGGCGCAATGAACAACGTCACATTTACTACAACCGTCACAACTGTCACAATTGTCACAATCGTCACAACGCGTCCCATTCACTCTATGCTCGGACTGCCACCTGCGCTTCGCGTGCTTGCTCCCTTCCAGGCATCTCAGAGGTAGGTGGAGAGGGTTTCCTTTTCCTCAATCTCCCAGTTATATACAAGAAAAACAGGAGTATCAGAATTGCTTCAATGATGTTCAGTATCTCAATAAACGGCACCGAGACAAAACCTAGATTCAAATTCCAGCTATTTAAAGTGGCGCCTACCGGACCAGGCAACAGCCCGAGGACCGCGGTGGCGTTCCAGACGAAGTGTTGGAAAACCGCGTATGACCAGAAGCCCAGGGCTTTGAGAAAGCGGTGTTTTTCAGCGTGGAACAGGTAATACCAACCAAGCGTCACCATGCCAGCTCCGACACCGTGCAGCAGCCCGGCTCCAGTACGCTCGATTGCGACAGCCAGCCAGTCGTGATAGCCGGAACCTATGTATCCCACTGTCTCTACCATGGCAAAACCAATGCCGCTGGCCATACCTAACAGGAAAGCTTCCGAAGGGCTGCGTAACCGCCCAATATACAATACCACCGCCAGCGGTTTTACCGTTTCCTCGACTATTGGTCCGATGATCGCCACTATGAGAAAAATGATGTTGAAGGCTGTAAATGTCCCACAGAAAGGCAGATCGGGATTACCGATACACTCTCGCGCCTGCGCCGCACCGGGTCCCTGTATCACCAGGTAGAGCAGCGCTATTTCAATGACCAGCGCCAGGCCAACACCCAGCGTTGCCCCGCTGGTCAAGGCCAGCGTAAAGCGTCGCCACGTCGTTGTCCAATCCGGGAAACGCAGGCGTCGCGCCGCGAGCGCGAGCAGAGTGAGCGCGGGAAAAATGGCGGCCAGGATAATCAAGAAGATGGTCAACACAGGTATAACCACTTCCCCCCCATTTGCCAACAGCGCGTAGCCAATGCCAAGCACGAACAGGTACACGATTAAGAATATCCAGAACCAGGGCAGTTTAAAGCTGGCCGAACCCTTGTGGAGGATGCCGCGAATGCTGTGATAGAGACTGAAGCCGCCCCCAGCAATACCTGCGATGATGAATGCCGTCAACGTCAAGAGGCTGCTGAAGTATTGTGATCCGCTGATAACACTACTGTTTGGATTGACGCTGGTACCGATGATGACCAACAACAAAAAGAGGATGCTGCCCAGTCCAGCTAATATAGTCAGGCCCGATGCGATCAGCGAAATGATAACGATTGTGAGGCGGTAGCCATCCTGCTTTGGTCGTGGCGCTTGCCACCCATAAGGTGGATAACCATTGTAGCCAGGGTATCCTCCATAGGGATGATAGGCCGGTGCGTACCCTTGATAGGCAGAATAGGAAGGATATCCCTGTTGTTGATAGGGAGGGATTCCTTGTGGTGGATACCCCTGCCATTGTTGTGGAGGGATGCCTTGTGGCGGGTACCCCTGCCATTGTTGTGGAGGGGGATAGCCTGCTGCTTGTGGCGGGTATGGCTGAGAAGTAGCGGGTCGAAACAGCGGCGCATCTGAGGGGTATACGTTGAGAGCGCCCGTTACATGTTCTCGATGCATGAACTGTGGGTTAATGACCTGCTGTTGTTCCTGTAGCGGCGCTCCCTTTTGTTCGCTAGCAAGCTGTGGCGCACCGGAAGGGACTGATATTGCGCGCTGTGGTTGGGTATCCTCATCATCTACCGCCCACGCTCCCCAGCGCTCCGAGGATAGTGGTGGGCGATTGCCAGCGCCGGGATCTACTGGCAATAGATCCCTGTTCTCATAACTCACTATATTCTACCTTTTCTCAGCTTAGCAGCATCCCTCTATCGCCAGGTTGAAAAATACGTTTCTTGATTCTTACGTATGAAGATCAACAGAAGTTTTAAGCAAAAACCATCCATAAACACCTCCCCAAGAATACCGCAAATTGTGCTATTTGGGAAGTGCCACATTGAGCGAATACGACCACTTGACTTTTTTCATTTTTCCTGTTACTATCTAACCAGTTAGTTAAAATAAATAACTAGTTAGTTAAAAGATAAGGGAAAGGACAATGATGTCATCCGATAGAAAGCCAAGGCGCGAGCGTGATGCTGAATCTGCTCGTCAAGCTATCTTAGATGCAGGGGAAAAGGTCTTCGCGGAACATGGTTTCGATGGGGCACGCATCGATGCCATCGCGGCGGAATCGGGGTACAACAAAAGCCTGATTTTCCACTACTTCGACGATAAGCTTGGCCTCTATGCCGAGGTGGTCAAGCGTGCTGACAGAGAAATGACTGCATTACAGGTGCGCGTGCTCGCACCCTTGCTAGAGGATGAATCCATTGCCTCCAATGCTCACTCGTTCAAGGCAGTACTCGAAATAATCGTCATCATAATTTTTGATTACCTGGTCGAACATCCGCGTTTCATGCGCATGTTGCTCTGGGAACAGGCAGAGGGCTGGCAGACCTATGCAAAGATCATTTCACAATTTGATGTTGAGGATGCTCAACAGTTCGAAGCATTCTTTCGCAAGGCGCGCAGTGCCGGATTGCTCCGATCTGATTTCGTTCCCTTGATACAACTGAGCATGATCTTGCAGATCTGCCTGTCCTATCTGACCTTCATTCCTTTGTATCAGATGATTCGTCTCCCGGACGAGGATTTACTCTCCTCCGCGGCGCTCCCAAGAGCACGGGAGTACATTATTGCCTTTATCGTCCATGGGATGATGATCGATCTCCCAGAGACGAAGTCCTAACAAAGAAAGGAGATGTGCTATGCATCTCTCATACAGGTGGCAGGCGACGCTCGTTATTGCGCTCGGCCTGCTGATGGCCATTCTCGATAATACGATTGTCAGCGTCGTGCTTCCCGAAATAGCCAGGGCATTCCACACGGATTTCCAGACGATTACCTGGGTCGGCACGGGATACTTCCTGGCGACTGCGGCAGTCATCCCAATTGTCGGCTATCTGAGCGATCGTATTGGGACTAAAACGATCTTCTTGATCACATTGGCGCTGTTTACGCTCGGTTCCGGGCTGTGCGCGTTCGCGCCCAACGAGCAATTCTTGATCGCCTTTCGCATCCTGCAGGGTATCGGCGGTGGGGCCATGTTGCCGGTCGCCATGGCCATCATCTTTCGCATGTTTGGGCCGACAGAGCGTGCCGGTGCGATGGTGATACTCATGGTTCCACTGCTGCTCGGACCTGCTTTTGGCCCAACTCTGGGGGGGTACCTCGCGACCAACTTTAGCTGGAATGCGATCTTCACGATCAATCTTCCTATTGGCGTCGTCGCGTTCATCCTCTCGTTGCTTGTCCTGCGCGACAACAAAGCTGAACAAGAGGCAAATGGTCAGGAGGAGTCGGTATCGAAGGGCTTTGATGTGCTGGGGCTGATTCTGTCAATGGGAGCGTTCACCACCCTTGTCTATGGGATTAGCGAGGCAGGTCCGCATGGCTGGGGTGATACAACGGTCCTCTCGTTCTTGATTACTGGCAGTGTGTTGCTAGTCGCTTTCATAATCGTAGAGCTGCGAGTGAAAGACCCGGTCATGGATGTGCGGCTCTTCGGCAGCTATACCTTCACGATAGCGAACATCCTGCAATGGGTGACAGTAGCGGTGCTCTTCGGAAGTCTTTTCATCTTGCCGCTCTTCTTTGAGAGCGTGCAGGGGCTGTCCTCGTTCACAACAGGTGAGATTTTGATTAGTCAGGGTCTGGCCATGGCGGTTGGGCTGGCAATCGGAGGGAAGCTGTATAACAAAGTTGGGCCACGCGTTCTTGCTGTGATCGGTTTAGCCATCGCTGCGCTTTCGATGATCGGCTTCACGCGCATGGACATCAGTACAACAGGCGCGGACCTGCAAATCTGGCTGATCCTGCGCGGCCTTGGCCTTGGTCTGGTGGCCCAGCCTTTGCAGACCCTTGCCATATCGGTTGTCAGCAACCGGCAGATGGCAAAGGCGTCATCGCTGATCAGCTCAACCAAAGTGGTGTTCGGCGCGGTGGGTGTGGCTGTGCTCACCACCTTCCTCACCGGGCAGGGAACGATGCATGCCCAGGAGATTGCCGCAGGCTTCCTGACCCGGCCACTCGGCGCAGTGGCGGCAGCCTGTGTCCAGCAGGCGGGTCAGAATGCTCCGGCACTCAAAATATGTGTGACACAACACGCCGTGACGATGGGCTTGAACGATACCTTTCTGTTCG
The DNA here is from genome assembly GCA_003450555.1 of Ktedonobacter sp. Classification (GTDB taxonomy): domain Bacteria; phylum Chloroflexota; class Ktedonobacteria; order Ktedonobacterales; family Ktedonobacteraceae; genus UBA11361. The sequence continues at coordinate 16,633 of DMFQ01000267.1, read as the reverse complement.
TCCTGGTCGGTTGTGCCATCTGCACAGTGCTGGCCTTCTTCCTCGGTCGCGACCCTGCTATCGAGGCAGCCAAGGCAGCCAAAAAGCGCGGTGAGACGGTTGAGACCTCACCTGTCCCGGTCATGAGCGAATAATGTCTCCTGTTTGAATGTGAATAAGCAGAGCAGGGGCGAGCAGGGCAGGGGCGAGCAGGGCAGGGACGCGCAGGGCAGGGGCAAGCCC
>DMFQ01000267.1:13331-16401 GCA_003450555.1 Ktedonobacter sp. | reverse complement strand
TGTACGGGCTGGGCTTGCCCCTGCCCTGCCCTGCTCGGGAAGCGGGGAGGTGCATATAGCTAGTGTTCCACCAACATTGCCTCGATTGCTCCCTTACCGAGCACAGCCTCCAACCTATCATGCACCTCTGTTGTATAGTGCATGGTATTATTGCTCGGTGTCAGTAGCACCTGCCACTCGCCGTTACAGACCCAGATATCGTAGAGATCGCGACCGGGTTTATCGCGAATGCAATTGTAGACATCATAGACGCGCAACATATCATCGGAGACGGCCTTCTCATCTGACCCGGTCAATTGCACCGTAATCCAGACATGGTATTTCTTGCGGTTCATCTCTTCCTCGACCGCTTTGAGTTGTTCGGCACTGTTACACAGAATGCCCGCCTCGTCGCGCCGTACCTGCACTTCACCGCGCACAATCAATACCGTTTCCTCGACCCACAAATCCGTCGTCTCCTCGTAGAGTCTGGGAAAAATGGTCACATTGATAGAGCCAAAGGCATCCTCCAACTGAACGACACACATGGTTTCGCCCTTCTTGGTGGTGATGCGCCGCGCCTCTTTGACCGTCCCTGCCAGCACCACCTTCTGCTTGTCGAGTTCTTCGGTGATCTCCGCTATGGGATGCGTCACCAGATCTTTGAAGAGGTCATTCAAGTAGGCCAGGGGGTGTTTTGAAATGTAGACGCCGATAAGTTCTTTTTCCCAGGCAAGCAACTGCTTGCGCGAAATCTCATTGACGTCGGTTTTGAGCGCGAATTCAAAGGCGCTTTCCGTCTCTTCCATATCGCCGAAGAGGCTCATCAGGCCCTGCTCCTGTGAAATGCGCTGATTCTTGCCCCACTTCATGGCAGTATCAACGGACGCCAGCAACTGGTGGCGTGCTCCAAGCGAATCCATCGCGCCAACTTTAATCAATGTCTCGATGGCCCCTTTACCGACAAATTTGGGATCGACGCGCGTGCAAAAGTCCGCCAGCGACTTGAAGGGACCACCTTCACTGCTGGCGCGCACAATCTCACCAATTGGTCCCTCACCAATGCCCTTGATAGCGAGCAGACCAAAGCGCACGCCCCCATTTTCTACCGTAAAGCCGCGCCCGCTCTTACTCACATCGGGTCCGTGCACTTCGACGCCCATGCGCTTGCATTCCGCGATAGCGTTGGCGATCTTCTTGGCATCAGCAGCCTCTGTAGTCATCGTCGCCGCCATGAACTCTGCCGTATAGTTGCCCTTGAGATAGGCGGTGTAGAAGGCGACCACGGCGTAACTGGCGGCGTGTGCTTTGTTAAAACCGTAGCCACCGAACGGTTCGATCAGGGTAAAGAGTTCATCCGCTGCCTCTGCCTTGACCCCATTCTTAATGCACCCTTGCACGAAATCTCCGCGGTAGCCTTCAACTTCATGGACGATCTTTTTACTGAGCACCTTACGGAATTTATTGGCTTTCCCCCAGGAGAAGCCCGCCAGGTTGACTGCGATGAATAGCACCTGGTCCTGATAAACAATCACGCCGTAGGACTCATTCAGCCATTCTTCCAGGCGTGGGTCGAGATAGCTGACCTTCTTGCGCTTATGCTTGGCGTCGATGAAATCGGGGATGCTATCCATTGGGCCGGGACGATAGAGCGCAATCATCGCCATCACGTCCTCAACACAGGTCGGCTTGAGTTGTTTGATGTACTCGCGCATCTTGGCGCCTTCCAACTGGAAGACGCCGGTAGTTTCTCCACTGGCGAGCAGGTCAAAAGCTTTTTGCCGTTTCGCGTTTTGTCCCTCGTCTTCGACCTGGTCAAGGGGAACCTTCTCCAGGATAATATCTTCATCGCGTGACTGTTTAATAAACTTGAGCGTATTATCCAGAATGGTCAGGTTGGAGAGGCCGAGGAAGTCAAACTTGATCAAGCCCAGTTCTTCAAGGTGTGACTGCTCGTACTGCGTGACACGTCCCTGGCTTGGATCCTTGGGGTCGCGTAACTGCAGCGGGACAAAGTGCTCAAGTGGCTCGTTGGCGATGAGCACTCCTGCCGCGTGGATTCCTATCGAGCGCACTGCGCCTTCCAGTTTCAAGGCCTGGTCAATGATCTCCTGCGCTTCTTTGCTTTCCTGGTACAGGTTATTGAGTTCCCTCACGCCATCCAACGAACCTTGTAGGGTAACTTTCGGACCCGTTGGAATCAGCCGGGTGATGCGGTCACCCAGGTCCTGCTTGCCCATAACACGTGCCACGTCTTTTACCGATGCCTTGGCTGCCATCGAATTAAAGGTAACCATCTGGGCCACGCAGTCCTGCCCATACTTGTTCGTGACGTAGCTAATTACTTCATCACGACGGTTATCCGGGAAGTCCATATCAATATCAGGCATGTCCGCGCGCTCAGTGTTGAAGAAGCGCTCAAATGGCAGTTGGTAGCGCAGCGGATCGACATTGGTGATGCCCAGCACATAGGCTAGCACACTTCCCGCCGCGGAACCTCGCGCCGAGCAGCGTATACCCTGGGAGCGTGCATAGTTCACGAAATCCCATTCAATGAGAAAATAAGGCGCGAAGCCTTTTTGCACGATCATGTTGAACTCGTAGTCAAGCTGCTTCTGAATGACTTCGCTCATTTCGCCGAAGCGTTCTTTGACCCCTTGCAGGCAGATCGCGTAGAGGTATTCGCCCTCGCTAGTATATTCTGGTGGAATGGTATAGGTCGGTAATTTTGCCTTGTACGCCAATGGATCAACGCTGCACTGTTCCGCGATACGCACGCTATTTAGTAGGGCATCAGGAAGTTCGGGAAAGAGACGCGCCATCTCCTCGGGACTCTTGAGGTAGTATTCGTTGCTATCGAACCTCATGCGTTTGGGCGAATCGAGCTGCTTGCCCGTCTGCACGCAGAGCAGCACATCATGTGAGCCTGCATCATTCGCATCGACATAGTGCAGGTCATTGGTGGCTACCAGCGGGATGTGTAGCTCTTTGTGCATCTGGTAGAGCATTTGATTGAGTTTGCCCTGAGGTGAAGGTTGCCCATCATCGAATGTACCGTGGTGCTCTTGAATTTCGAGGTAAAAGTTCTCCG
>DMFQ01000267.1:10912-13156 GCA_003450555.1 Ktedonobacter sp. | reverse complement strand
CCTTCCGCGTACTTTTCCAGGACGCTTTTATCCATACGTGGCCTGAGGTGCCACCCTTCTGTATTGGCGATGGTCGTCAGCTTCAACAGGTTATAATACCCGGTATTATTTTTTGCCAGCAGCAGCAAGTGATGGTAGTCATCGCTGTAGCGTTTGGAGTGATCGCGCATATCCTCGGTCAAATAGGCTTCAATGCCGATGATAGGATTGATGCCTCCCGCTTTACATGCTTTGTAAAACTCAATGGCTCCATACATGGCGCCGTGATCGGTAATGGCCAGGTGATTCATCCCCTGTGCCTTCGCCTGCTGGACCAGCTTCTTGGTACGGCTAAATCCGTCCAGCAGCGAATATTCGCTATGGACATGCAGGTGAGCAAAATCGGTACCCATAAATATCCTCCGTCCCTCAGGAGCATTCTGTTCTGTATTCAGGATAAAGAACGCGCGTTCTGTTTGTCAAGCTATTTGGCCGCAATAAATTGCTTCCCTACAATAGAACGTACCAATTCAATCTTCGTCATTACCTTTGCTATGCCTTTGCAAAAAGTGTTACAATGAAACCGTTCCATTCAATGGAATTGCTGATTGGTTGGTACAATGTTGGGAAAGATACTGTGACCATATTTCAAATAGAGGTACGCGCAAAATCGGAGCAGCACGATGCGCAGGCGCACCGACTCGCTCGTGAAATAATATATCTAGCACCGCGGCGACTGCCCTCGCTTAGCAGCATCGCCGCAACGCAAAAGCAGTCATGTATCCTCCGTACCGCACAACTCTACTCCCTCACAGGCGACCTCTCTCCTACACATATCGACCAGCTTACTACCAACCTTCTTGTTGATCCCGTCATCCAGGAAGTGCGCTCGTCAACTGATGAAGTGCTTCATAATCACATCGTCGACGTCTTCTTTCATCCCGGCGTAACCGACACTTTAGCCGAGAGCGTGGTAGCCGGCGCGCAAATGCTGGGTATTACAGGATTGGCACAAGTCGAGACAGGACTGCGCTACCTGCTCGATAGCCGCCTCAGCGAAGCCGAGGTCAGAACAATTGCCGAGGCGCTCTTATACAACCCGGTAATACAGCACTATACCATATCTCTGGCCGGTAATAATGCAGGAGCCGCAGGCAATGCCCAATTGATTGCGTCCAATTCCACGGGCGCAACAAATTGGGCCCCTACATCGTCCATACCCATCCACCAAATGACCGACCAGCAACTGCTCGATCTGAGCAAGCGGGGTCTGCTGGCCCTCAACCTTGATGAGATGCGCACCATTCAACAGCACTATCTCCAACAGGGACGCGCGCCAACCGATGTTGAACTCGAAACGCTGGCGCAGACCTGGTCGGAGCACTGTTCGCACAAAACCTTCAAGGCCACTATTTCCTACCGCGAAGTGGATAGCGACGGTAACGTCCTTGCAGCAGAGACTATCAACGGCTTGCTCAAACAATACCTCATGCGCGCTACAGAGCAAGTGAAGCAGCCCTGGTTGGTTTCAGCCTTCAGCGATAATGCCGGTATCATTCGCTTTACAGAGACGCAAGATATCGCATTTAAGGTCGAGACGCATAATCATCCCTCGGCGATAGAGCCATTTGGTGGCGCAAATACGGGCGTAGGCGGCGTCATTCGCGACGTACTGGGAGTTTCCGCGCAGCCAATAGCCTGTACAGATATCCTCTGCTTTGGCCCGTTGGATACGCCCATAGAGGAACTGCCAACCGGTATCCTCTCGCCGCGACGCATCGCCAGTGGTGTGGTGAATGGCGTGCGCGACTATGGCAACAAGATGGGCATCCCGACGGTCAATGGCGCCGTGCTCTATCATCCAGGGTACCTCTACAACCCTCTGGTGTTCTGTGGCTGCCTGGGCATACTGCCGCGTGGCAGTCATCCGCGCCAGGTAAAGCCTGGTGATCGTATTGTCGTGCTGGGTGGGCGCACGGGCCGCGACGGTATCCACGGTGCAACCTTTTCCTCCGGCGAGATGAGCAGCGAGATCAACGCCCAGGTTGGCAGCGCCGTCCAGATTGGCGCCCCCATTACCGAAAAGAAGGTGGCGGATGTCGTTATCCAGGCACGAGATCGCCGACTCTATAACGCCATTACAGATTGCGGTGCGGGCGGTTTCTCATCGGCCATTGGTGAAATGGGAGCGGAGACAGGCGCGTATGTTGAGCTGGCAAAGGCTCCCCTCAAGTATCAGGGACTGGCACCCTGGGAAATCTGGCT
>DMFQ01000267.1:6873-10856 GCA_003450555.1 Ktedonobacter sp. | reverse complement strand
AGAGATTTGTGCCATCGAAGAAGTAGAAGCCAGTATTATCGGCACCTTTACCGACAATCAGCGCCTGGTCGTAAGCTATCAAGGTACAACCGTTGCCGACCTGGACATGCAATTTCTGCACGATGGCAGACCGGGAAGAACGCTAGAGGCCGTCTGGACGCGGACGGGGTGGATGGCATATACATGGGACTCTTCATCACATACCTCGACATACATGCATGATGATAGAGGCGCTACCCATTATGCCCCCACGCTACTGGCCTTGCTCAGCCATCCCACTATCGCCTCCAAAGAAGCGGTAATTCGCCGCTATGACCACGAAGTACAGGGAGCGACGGTACTGAAACCCCTGGTCGGAAGAGCGGGCAACGGGCCGGGCGATGCCGCCGTATTGCAACCTCAGCTCGACGAAGCGTCAAAAGCGGGTATCGTCCTGTCCAACGGCGTCAACCCACTTTACGGAAAAATTGATCCGTATCACATGGCCATGAATGCCGTTGACGAGGCATTGCGCAATCTCACAGCCGTGGGCGGCGATATCGAACGAGTAGCCATCCTCGACAATTTCTGCTGGGGCAATCCCACCGACCCAGAGCAATTGGGCATGCTGGTACGAGCAGTCAAGGGTTGTCATGATGCAGCCATTGGCTTCGGTACACCTTTTATCTCAGGTAAAGACAGCTTGAATAACGAATATCGTGCCGGAGAACAACGCCTGCCCGTTATCCCCACGCTGGTAATCTCGGCCGTCGGTATCATTGAAGATGCAGCACAAACCGTTGATATGTCGCTCAAGGCACCAGGGAATCTGCTCTACCTGATTGGCAGAACGAACGAGGAGATGGCCGGTTCCCATTATGGCGAAGTAGTCGGTCAGGCTGTGTTTGAACAGTTCTTCCCCTATGCCACGGTACCAGAGGTTGATATTTCCCACGCCTACGACAGTATGAAGGCAGTCGGTGCGGCCATACGCAAAGGGCTGATCTGCTCCTGTCATGATCTTTCGGAGGGCGGCCTGGCTGTTGCTCTCGCTGAGATGGCGCTAGCTGGCTCGTTGGGTGTACGGGTTGATCTGGGTAATCCAGGCCCGGTGGATATCCAGCGTAACACCATCAATATCGTGCGGCTCTTCAGCGAATCAGCCTCACGTTTCATTGTTGAAGTAACACTTGAACACTGGGAAGCTTTCGAGCAACATATGCACAGCAGTGGCATACGAGATATCAAACATATTGGCAACGTCACTAACACAGGCTACCTCCACATCCATGATTGGGACGAATTGATCTATCTTCCTGTAATGGAGCTGCAAAAAGCATGGAAGGGAGGCCAGGCATGAATCGCGCACTCGTACTCCGCGCTCCTGGCATTAATTGTGACCGTGAAACGGCCCACGCCTGCCGCCTGGTTGGCTTTGAAACTGACGTACTTCATATCAACAAGCTCATACATGACCCTAAGCGTCTCCTTGACTACACCTTGCTTGTCATCCCTGGCGGCTTCTCCTATGGTGATGACCTGGGGGCTGGCACTTTGTTGGCAAAGAATTTGACGATCCATCTCGGTTCACAATTGCAAAGATTTATTGATGATGAACGACTGGTGTTAGGTATCTGTAACGGTTTCCAGGTATTGGTGCGAGCTGGATTGTTACCAGGCCATGTTTCACATACAACCAATCCAGTAAGCGGCAACGCTATGGCAAGCCTGACCGACAATGCATCAGCACAGTTTGAATGTCGCTGGGTCACATTGGGCGTAGAAACCAGCATCTGTCTCTTCACTCAATGGATCAAGCATCCCCTTGAGTTACCTGTTGCCCATGGCGAGGGTCAATTTGTCTTAGCGGATACAGCTCTATTGACACAATTACAAAAGAATGGACAAATACCGTTAGTATATATGACGCCAATAGAGCAAGGTGTTACGCATCCTACGTATCCTGCGAACCCCAATGGTTCAATTGGCAACATAGCAGGCGTATGCAATGCTCGGGGCAACGTTCTGGGCTTAATGCCCCATCCTGAACGCTACGTCTCCGCTATGCAGCACCCACAGCGGCGCGGCACGCCTGCCGGCGAGGGTGGGGAAGCAGATGGACTGTTGTTATTTAAGAACGCGTATGAATACACAAAGACAATGTTTGATCGACGACAATACGCTGTGCCAGGGCACACATCACCAGGACAAGCCGAAGGTGCTGTTCGCCCTGCCGCTATGCAAACATCCTACGCCACAAGCGGCGTTGACATCTCCGCCGCCAACCATGCCAGGGAACTTATGAAAGATGCCGTCCAGGCGACCCAGGGGCCAGATATACTCGCGGGTATGGGCGCTTTTGCCGGCATGATTGACGCGCGCGGTATCCAACAGATGCGGCAACCGGCGCTGGTGGCCTCGACTGATGGCGTTGGCACCAAGACGTTGATCGCGGCCCAGGCAGGTCGCTTCGCGACCATCGGCCATGACCTCGTCAATCATTCCGTGAATGACCTCCTGACTCAGGGAGCCAGGCCGCTCTTCTTCATGGACTACCTGGCAATGGGCAAACTGGATGCACTGCAAGCCGCGACTATTGTGCGCGGTGTAGCCGAGGCGTGCCGGTCAGTTGGCTGCGCTTTATTGGGAGGCGAGACGGCGGAGATGCCAGATGTCTATCTTCCAGGAGCTTTTGATCTGGCTGGCACGATTGTTGGTGTGGTTGAACGAGATGCAGCGATTGACGGCAGCACCATCAGTCCTGGCGATGTCTTGCTGGGCCTCCCTTCGAGCGGACTGCATACCAACGGCTATTCGTTGGCGCGTCGCGTCTTCGCTCCCTACGCGCTGGATACCGTCTTTCCTGAACTGGGAGAGCCATTAGTGGATGCCCTGTTGCGACCGCATCGCTGCTATCTCCCAGAGATACAGACGTTACAAGAGCACGAAGACATTACCATCAAGGGCATGGCGCATATCACCGGCGGCGGCTTCGCGGGGAATATAGGCCGTATTTTGCCTGAGGGCGCACAGGCTGTGGTCGAGACGCGTGCCTGGCCAGCGCCTCCCCTGTTTCAATTGCTTGCTCGTTTAGGCCAGGTCGAGCGCGCAGAGCTATATCAAGCGCTGAATATGGGTATAGGGATGGTGCTGGTCTTCTCGGTAGAGGCGGCTGAGCGGGCGCGGCATGTCTTGCCTGAACTGCTTCCCGTCGGCTACATTAGAGAGGGCAATGGTGTCGTATTACTTTTTGATCAAAGGGAACAATAATAATGATACATAAGCCACGTTTCGGACCGCTATTGTCCGAGGGTAAAACAAAATTAATCTACGCGCACACCGAGGATGAGAACCTGGCGTATATGGTTCAACAAAAATCAGATTACGGCAGGTGATGGCGTGCGTCGTGACGAACTTGTCGGCAAGTCACGCTGGAGTACCATTACTACAGCCAATGTCTTCCGCTTGCTGAATGATGAAAGCATTGCCACGCACTTTGTCGAGCAGATCGATGATGTCACTTTGTTGGTACGCCGTTGTACGATGTTGCCGGTCGAACAGGTGGAGCGGCGTATCGTTACAGGCTCTTACTTGAAGCGGCATCCTGAAATCAGCGAGGGCACGCGCTTCGAGCCGGTGCTCGTCGAAACGTTTCTCAAGGATGATGCGCGCCATGACCCGCAAATCTGGCAAGAGGATATCGTTCAAATGGGGCTGGCTACACTGCCAGAGATCGAGTGGATGGCGCAGCAGGGGCGGCGTGTCTTCGAGACTCTAGAGCGGGCCTGGGCGACCGTAGATGTGACGCTGGTTGATCTCAAAATTGAGTTTGGCCGTGACAAAAGGGGCGATTTGCTGGTGGCGGACGTCATAGATAACGATAGCTGGCGACTCTGGCCCGGCGGCGACAAGACGCGCATGCTGGATAAGCAGGTCTATCGCAATCTACAAGCAGTGACCGAGCAAGACATGCAGGGGATTGCCGACCGCTACGCGCTGGTCGC
>DMFQ01000267.1:5703-6736 GCA_003450555.1 Ktedonobacter sp. | reverse complement strand
CTGCAACATCGCGGCCAGGAGAGCGCGGGCATGGCGGTTTACTGTAATGACGGCAAGATAGCTGCTCGCGCTGCCATGGGTAAAGTGCGTGAGGTCTTCTCCGACACGGGAACCGGGCTGCCTGAATCGCATTGCGGCATAGGCCACGTGCGCTACTCTACGACTGGTTCAAGTTGCGTCGAGAATGCTGGCCCTTTTGTGGTGGGTACGGAACCCAATCATTATGAAGCGATCGCGGTTGCGCATAATGGCAACCTTGTCAACGGTCCGGCGCTGCGCGCGCAACTGCCCCAGGAACTCTTGAACTCTACCACCGATAGTGAAGCGATCGCCTTATTACTGCTGCACGCCGATGGTCCCAGCCTTCGTGAACGTATGATCTCGATCTTTCCCCAACTGCGGGGAGCTTATAGCCTCGTAATCCTGGCGGAAGGCAAGCTTCATGCCATGCGCGACCCCTGGGGCATGCGTCCCCTCTGCCTGGGGCGCATCGGCGAAAACTGGATCGTCGCCTCTGAATCGTGCGCTTTGGATCGTTTGGGAGCCAGCTATGTCCGTAAAGTTGAACCGGGGGAACTGATTACAATCGATGAGCAGGGTGTGCGTTCAGAGATGCTGGTACGCGTGCCGCGCCAGGCACTCTGTGTTTTCGAGTATATTTACTTCTCCGATGCCACCAGTAAATTGAATGGCAGGTATGTCTATCCTGTGCGTGAGGCGCTTGGACGCGAGCTGGCAAGAGAGTTTCCCATTGATGCCGACCTGGTTGTACCCGTACCCGACTCCTCTATTCCTGCCGCGCTCGGTTACGCCGAAGCCTCGGGCATCACGTATGGGCAGGCTATCATCAAGAACCGCTATAGCGACCGCACCTTTATTAAACCCGATCAGCGCCTGCGCCAGCTGGAGGTTGACCTGAAATTCAATCTTGTCAGGCCAAAGATCGAGGGTGCGCGCCTGATCATCGTAGACGATTCAATTGTGCGTGGCAATACCATGAAGCGACTCGTAGCTGCACTGCGTCATCAAGGGG
>DMFQ01000267.1:3054-5516 GCA_003450555.1 Ktedonobacter sp. | reverse complement strand
CCACAAGAAGTCGAACTGGTTGCCGCGGGACGCAGCGTGCAAGAGGTTGCCGACTATATAGGTGTGGATAGCCTTGGCTACCTGAGTATAGCAGGCCTGGGCCGAGCTATTTCCTCCGCGCCAGGCGCTTCTTTAGATGACGAGGCCGCAACCGCCAGGCTGCATAGCGAGTTTTGTTATGGCTGTATGAAGAAACAGGGCTGGCCATTCGATCCTGTAGGAGTTGCATCCAATGCCCAATTTATTGCGCCTGCCAGGCGGGACACCCTGATTCGAGGAGCTTAATAATGCGCGTATTGGTCATCGGCTCGGGAGCAAGAGAACACGCGCTGGTCTGGAAACTGGCGCAAAGTACCCGCGTTACCCACATTTACGCAGCTCCTGGAAATCCTGGCATGGCGGCAGAGGCGGAGTGCATTCCAATAGGCGCGACTCAACTTTCGGAACTGGCGGACTTCGCCGAACATAATCAGGTGGATTTGACGGTGGTTGGACCGGAAGTGCCGCTGGTTGCCGGTATCGCTGACGTATTTCGCGCGCGCAATCTGCCTATTTTTGGACCAGGAGCGGCAGGAGCCGCATTGGAGGGCAGTAAGGCTTTCGCCAAAGAGTTGATGACCCATGCCAATATTCCCACGGCGCAGCATCGCACCTTCATACAGGCCAGTGAAGCCCTTACTTATCTTGAGCAGCACGGCGTGCCGGTCGTCGTCAAGGCCGATGGTAACGCGGCTGGCAAGGGGGCTATCGTCGCCCTTGATATGGCAACCGCACGCGACGCTATTCGAGAGATCATGATCGACCGCGTATTCGGCTCCGCCGGGGACATCGTAGTGATCGAGGATTATTTGCAGGGTGTTGAGATTGGCGCGACCGCTATTTGTCAGGGCACGCGCTATCTCCCCTTGACGCTGACGCAGGATCACAAACGTGCCCTTGATAACGACCAGGGACTGAACACGGGCGGTATGGGAGCATTTACCCCCCTACCTTTCGTGGATCAGCAGCAGGAGCGGCAGATACACGAACAAATCATCGCGCCGACCCTCGCTGCTCTCAAGAAGCAGGGTATCAAGTTCAGTGGCGTTCTCTACTCCAACATCATGCTCACCGAACGCGGCCCTTTCGTGCTGGAACATAACACGCGTTTCGGAGACCCCGAGACGCAGGCCCTGATGCTGTTGTTACGAGCAGATCTACTCGATGTGTTAGCATTCGCTGAAAACGTGCAGGTGGAGCAGGATACGCTGTGGCATGCGGGATACGCGGTGAGCCTGACGCTGGCATCGGGCGGCTATCCCGGCAAATATCGCACAGGCCTGCCGGTAGCCGGGGTAGAGGAGGCGAATCGTGTGGCGGGAGCGCACGTCTTTCACGCCGGTACTGCTCTCCAGCATGGACGTTTAGTGACTGCTGGCGGTCGCGTCCTCAGTGTTCGTCTCACGGGGTGAGACGCTGCCAGAGGCCGTGACGCGCATGTACGAAGCCGCGGCGCATATTTCATTCGAGGGCATGCAGTATCGACGCGATATCGCATGGCAAGGTGTACAACTATCATACAAGGATTAAGATTATGACCTCACAAGTAGTCATCATCATGGGGAGCAAAGGTGATCTCTCCCACGCGCAGTCCATCACCAAAACGCTCAAGGCTCTAGAGATCAGCTACGAAATGCGCGTCTGTTCCGCGCACAAAGCCACCCGGCGCCTTTTAGAGATACTGCATGGCTATGAGCAGCAAGGCCCGCTGGTGTATATCACTATTGCTGGCCGTTCAAACGCCCTATCGGCGGTAGTAGACGCCAACACGCGCTATCCAGTCATCGCCTGCCCGCCTTACAGCGACCGCTTCGCGGGCATGGATCTGCTCTCGTCGCTGCGATTGCCCTCCGGTATCGCCTCTCCCACCATTTTAGAACCAGAAGGCGCCGCCCTGTTAGCGGCTAAAATACTTGCGCTCGCGGATGCACAGCTACAGCAGCGCGTGCTCAACTACAAAGAGCGGCTAGTTGCTGAACTTGCCACGGCGGATGAAGAGGTCCAGCAGGGATGAGCAGTAGTCAATCACCTGAGACGCCTCTGCGCCTCGCTGTCCTCGTATCTGGCAGTGGCAGTAACCTGCAAGCTCTCATCGATGCCATAGAAAGCCAGCAACTGCCGGGAATTGAAATTGCCCTCGTGGTGAGCAACAACGCCCGCGCCTACGGCCTGCAACGAGCGCTCAACCACACCCTACCCACACTCTACCTCCCATGGAACACCGTAGGGGCGCAATTTATTGCGCCCCTACCCGCTGCCGATACGCCCCAAATAGGAGCACTATCCGCAAGCGAAGCACTACTGACATCTTTATTACATCTCTTTCACGTAGACCTCATTGTCTTAGCTGGCTGGATGCGCATCCTCAGTGCCCTCTTTCTCGAGCAATTCCCCCGCCGTGTCATCAACCTGCATCCGGCGCT
>DMFQ01000267.1:0-2901 GCA_003450555.1 Ktedonobacter sp. | reverse complement strand
CATGCCGTCAGACAGGCCCTCGCTGCTGGGGTGAAAGTAACCGGCAGCACCGTCCACTATGTAACCCCAGAAGTTGACGCCGGACCGGTCATCTGCCGCGAGGAGGTCCTGGTTGAATCGGGGGACACGGAGGAAAGTTTGCACGAGCGCGTGAAGAAAGTGGAGCACCGCTTGATTGTGGAGGCAGTGAGGAGCTTGCATAGGAGAGATGCTACCAGTACATAAAGGAAACACTACAGCCTGAGCCAGTAGCTGTTATTGACTTCTTTTCATGAAGTTATATTTGTTGCATTCAACCACCACAGCATTCAGCCATGTATAACAGAGGAGTGGAAAGACGACCACCACCAGTCTGTTGTATTGAAAAGCTTTTTTGAAATCAGCGTGGAGCACACACGAAATAGCCCTGGTCATTCCACAACCGGGACAGGGTACCCCAAACACGTTACGGATCAAACAGACTGGGTGACGCGCTTCAAACCAGGAAGTGGGAATAAAAGCAAAAATTGTGGGAAGGAGGATATAGCCTCCTACCTTCCCCAATGACTTGAGTGATTCGTTACTCATAACCTTTTAAGCAATGGAAGACCATTGCCATCTTTGTAACTGTCTGTCAGGATCATGATAAAATCAACCAACCACCAGATGCCACAACCACCAGCCGTGAGCAGTTGAACTACCCCTATCACAGTACGGCCCGTGTAAAAGCTATGTACTCCCAGACCTCCTAAAAAGATACATAACAAGAGCGTAGTTAACCAGTCTTTTTGCATAGGTTGCATCGGCTGCATCGGTTGCATTGGAGGCATTTGTTGATAACCCATTGAAGAATCTCCTTTTTTGACCTGAATTTGATGTGTGTGTGATATGAGCGAAAAAGGCTTCCTGCCTAACACCACAATCTCAACAATGGCCATCGGTAATACTTCTTATCAATTGCAGTCGGCCTTTATAAAGATTGGATTGTAATAGCCATTATATTATCAATAAACCCTTCCGTCGTCAATCCCCTAACCTCTTTATTTTACCCGCTAAACGATGAAAGCAGGTATATGTATAGCTGTGGCCGTTTGTTGCTCGTGGTGTGATAAAATTACGACACGATGAACCTGTGGGCCGAATTTGACAACCAGCATGCACAAGAAGAAGCTGTGGGACCCAAACAAACACGCCGTCTCACTGAACAGGTCGTTCTGTCCAGCTTGCGCGCGTGGTTGTTACAGGACTATGCCTCATCCTACTGCCATTCCCTGGCCGCGATGCGTATCTACCGCCGCTGTTATTGGATCGATGCCTGGGGTATCAATGCACGAACAAATAACCGGGATGCCGGTACGGGAAACGCCTCCAGCACAAACAGCACACAGCTACTTCCTCCCGTTCTCCAACCAATAGCCTCGCTCTCTAAAGTCCTGGCACAGGCAAGTAAGCCAATCGCCCTCCAGGGGATTGTGCTTGGTGCTGGTAGTAGCAGGCGAAAAGAGCGTAGGGCTGGGCAAAATAGCACTATGGACGGAGAGGAAGAGGCTGCCGCCACGCTATTCAAAGATCCGCTCATCCTACCGAAAGAAAGCGGCATTGTGCGCGGCAGTTGGTTAGAAATTGCACCGGCATTACTCAAAACAATTGCCTCGTCACCCGCTATCTTCTTACTCAACCCCTTTGGGCAGACGCTCTTCACCCACAATGATCTCTTACCGCTTTACCAGCGCAAAACGGCGCCAACCGAACTCTGCTTTCTCGTACCGCACCAGCAAGCGGAGATGCGCTTGCTTTCATCGTCTCGTAATCCAGTTGGCGCTGCTGCGTTGACAACATTGCTGCGCACGGATCGTTGGAAGGCCTTCCTGTCTGAGGGTGGAGGAACGACACCTTTGCTGGATGGAGTACTCGACTTGTTTATGGCATCAATGCAGCAGCATTTTCTCTGGGTGCAACGTATTGCTTTTCCGCTGCAGGTGCGGCCTGCTGTCATAGAGACAGCGCCATATTCTCTGATCTTCGCCACGCGTAGTAAAGATAGCCTTGCCAGTATGAACGATGCGGTCTGTCTCTATCGTCGTCGCCTGTCTCTTCAGAGTCACCGGGGACTTTTGGGAGAAGAGTGGTTTGTCGCGCAGCAACAGGAACGCTTCGCGGAGGAGCTGCAACAACTACGGCAACACATACTGCGCCAGGGCAGGGCACAGCGCATACGGCGCTGGCCCGATTTACGCCAGCAATTGTTCCCTACCTACTTTGGTCAATGTACGCTCCGTGATTATGACGAGGTCATATGCTCATTGATAGAGCAGGGAGAAGTGCGCTGTGAGTGGAGACGCGGGCCAGCAGGAGACGAGAGTCAAAGAGTGCCTGGGAACGAAGATATGCTACTTTGGAAGATGGTATAACAAGCAGCCATGCGAAAAAAGAGATATTACTAGGGGGAAACGCTGGGCATGGGGAATCCCAGTCGTTTTAGTAATACCTCTCAGTATAGGAACGTTGGGCTTAGGGTAATGGTGGCATATTATGGTAGAAAAATGCTAAAGATGAACATCTTTGAATACGAAAGCGACACTTTCTATGTGCCTGCCATCAGACACTGCTCACAGTGTGACAGCTAGCCTGTTGGACTAATTCCTCTTCAAGTGTTTGCACAAACTTCTCGATAAACTGGTCATCGTACTCAGAGACTAACCCCACCTCGCGCATCACCGAGAATGTCGTCATTACGGCAGGTTTGATCTCTGCAAGACTGACTTCCTCAGTTCGGGTTGTTTGTAGTGCAACAGGTCGTCTGTACATCAATCTTGTCCTGACGTACAAATCTCGCAGGAAACCCAGGTTATCCCGACGACGATAGGTGCCTCCAGCTTTATTTATGTGAGCTGCCGCCTGGTCAACCTCAACTTCATGTTG
>DMFQ01000223.1:2989-7896 GCA_003450555.1 Ktedonobacter sp. | reverse complement strand
GGTCTTCCCTTTCAACCTCTTTTTAGGAGAATCCCTTGCCTTTTATACTTGTTCATAGGCATGTTATGATTATGCCCTTCTTACACCTTGTTTTCTTTTGGTGGGATATACCAGCAGTGTTTGCACTTGAGAGCAGGAGGCTTGACCCACTCTTGTTGTTGCTCTTCACCTGTCGGCTTGCCATCTTTGTCGAGGCGCTGCGTAAAGAGTTTGCGGTCATCAGAGGTGAGGCACTTGCCGGTGGCCAGTTCAAACTGCCAGCCATGCATAGTACAGGTGAGGATGCCATCCTCTATCTTGCCGAAGCGCGTCAGATCGGCTTTGAGATGCGGGCAGCGGCGCTGGATACGGTAGCCGTTACTCTCCCAGAACTGGTGCTCCGGCGTTTGTTCCGCGTAGTAACCTTCAATATATTGGATGCGTTCAGGCGTGAGGCCCTTAAAGAAGATGTAGATGTATTCATTGTATGGTCCCTTGCGCTCTGCTTTGAAGCGACAAGAGAGGAAGAGGTCGTTGACCCAGTCCTCGACGTGTCGAATGATGCTGGACTCGATGAGCGCGGGATCAACCTGGAAGCGATATTCCCACTCTTCGTTGTTCCAGGGGTAGACCTTGCGCTGTTGAAAATCCACAACCACCGCTTGCTCGCCACAGTCGATGAGCAGACGCCCGTTGACGCCAACACAGGTGAGATCGGCGGTCTCCAGCAGAGGCTCGAACCAATCGCGCAGCGATGAGGGGATATCGACCTGACCACGGGGCCAGCTTGCCTTGGCGGCCTCGATGACGGGTCGCTTGCGCTGCTGATAGGCTTCGAGATAGGCGCGTTTCTGCGTGAAAATGGCTTGTACCTGCTCATCAGGAAGTGGGTGAGATACGGTACAGTTGCCACAGCTGAAGGTGGCAACACTGCCAGGAATCATCAAGCGTCCCTTGTCGTAGCCATGTTCCTGCATATAGTCGATAAAGACTGGCTGGTCAGGGAACGTGTTGGTAGGGTCGCGATCGAAATCGTTGAAGTGAAACAACTCGTCGTCCAGGAAACAGGGTGGTCCGGCGGATGGAATGACGAAAGATGCATTGATCTGCTGGGCATAGCGCAGCGCACGTGCCATCTCATTCTCACGTTTTTTGCGGCCAAGCGTCTGCATCATCTTTTCCGGGAACTGGTAGACCATGGGATACCAGATGGCGCCGGAGAACTGCAGGAAGTGGGCATCGTAGGGGCCAAACTGAGTCAGAATGTCTAAATCTATGGGACGCGAGTCATTTTGATTAAAGATGCATGTTTCGCCATCGTTAACAATCAGGCTTGAATCGCCGAGAGGGCCATCGATGGGAGCGACCATTGCCACAATAGTGAGGTGCAGACCATCTATCTCGACCGTCTCGCAGTTTTTTGTGTAGATGAACTTCGTGAAGCCGATATCGCGTAGAGCGCGCTCTTGCAGGTCCAGTGGGAAGTCAGGCAGGAGAATCGTGGCCTCTTTCCAGACGTGATCGCGCAGAAATTGAGGATCAAAGTGGTCATGGTGCAAGTGCGAAAGGTAGAGATAGTCCGGACGACCCAGTTTTTCAATATCCACATCCTCATTGCTGGGAAAAGGGAACCACGAGGCAAAGTAAGCCGGGTTAAACCATGGATCACACACTATTGTCCCATGTTTCGTTTCAATGAATAAACCTGCTTGACCAAGGAATGTAATCTGCATGTATACTCCATGTATGAATAAAATAGCTATATACCGCTTTGAGCTGCAACAACGGGATAGCCAAGTAACTTGCTCGCGACGGAACTGAACGCGGTCGGATCACCACTGCACCAGAGATGAAGCTCACCACTGCTGCTATGAGGATCCGCGTGACGAATTAACGCTTCCGCTTCCAGCACGGAACGGGTACGACGGGCGACCGCCGATCCACTGTCAATAACCTGAACGTGATGATTTGTAATATGTTCAATGACTGGCCGCAGCGCGGGAAAGTGGGTACAACCCAGGACAATAACATCAACGCCCTCTTTAAGGAGGGGTTGTAACGCGTGCTGTACTTCTTCTTCAACGACACGGCCATCAAGTTCACCCTGTTCCACCAGAGTTACAAGTTCAGGACAACCGACGGCATAGACCTCGATGCCTCCCGCGAATTCATCAATGAGCTGGCGAAGATAGAGCGCTTTCGCAGCTTGATTGGTAGCAGCAACGCCGATGCGCCCCTTTTTAGTAGCGCGTGCCGCGGGTTTAACTGCTGGCACTACGCCGATAAAGGGTACTGAAAACGAGGCGCGTAAGGTATTGAGCGCTGCTTGCGAGGCGGTGTTACAGGCAACAACGATTAGTTTTGCTCCCTGATCAATGAGAAACTGGCTGATCTGGCATGATAATTCGATAATTTCTGCGTCGCTGCGCACGCCGTATGGGCAATGCGCGGTATCGCCGAAATAGATATAGTTTTCGTGGGGTAATTCTCGTCTGAGCGCTGAGAGGATGGTTAGCCCTCCCGCACCAGAATCAAAAACCCCGATAGGAGCTTCGGTCTCCCAGGACGATCGGAAGGGTACGCTCCTATTATACTCCGAGGGAGAGCGTTCAGCGTCACGAGCAGGGTGGATGCTATCCGAGTGAGATTGGAGGTGGGAGGGCAAGGGAGAGCACAGGGGTGCGCCCCTACCATATTCGTGTGACTCCGTAATATTTTCTGAATTTGAGTAGTGCATTGGTTTTCTATCTTTACTGGGTGTTGCTTGTTGGAAATTCGTGTTGCTCACCGAAGACGTGGCGCATGGCGTCACTGATTTCTCCCAGGGTAGCGTAGGCCTCGACGGCGGCAATAATGAAGGGGAGAAGATTAGCTGTACTGGTTGCGCCCTCTTCCAGGGCAGTCAACGTTTGTTGTACCAGTTGATTGTCGCGCCGCTGGCGCAGGTCAGCCAGTTTGGCAACCTGGCGTTTGCCTACTGTGGGATCAACGCGCAACAGGTTTGGATGCGCTTCATTCTCTGAAACGAAGCGGTTGACTCCAACGACGACGGCGCGCTGCTCTTCCAGAGCGTGTTGATATTCGTATGCCGCCTGCTCAATCTCGGCTTGCATAAAACCGCGTTCGATGGCGCGCACGCTGCCTCCGAGCGCATCGATCTGCTCAATGTAGTCCCACGCCTGTTTCTCGATAGCGTTCGTCAAGGACTCGACATAATATGAACCGGCCAGAGGATCTACGACGTCTGCTACGCCCGTCTCATAGGCAAGAAGTTGTTGTGTACGCAGGGCAATACGGACGGCATCCTCCGTTGGGAGCGAAAGTGCCTCGTCCTTAGAGTTTGTATGCAAGGACTGCGTACCGCCTAGAACAGCGGCAAGGGCCTGATAGGCCGTGCGCACGATGTTGTTGTCGGGCTGCTGTGCGGTGAGCGTCGAACCGGCTGTCTGCGTATGGAAACGCAGCATCAGCGAGCGCGGGTCACGCGCGTGGAAACGTTCACGCATAATATGCGCCCACATGCGCCGAGCTGCGCGGAATTTGGCGACCTCCTCAAAGAGGTTGTTGTGGCTGTTGAAAAAGAAGGAGAGCTGACCCGCAAAGGTATCTATATCGAGGCCAGCATCGACGGCAGCCTGGACGTAACTGATCGCGTTCGAGAGGGTGAAGGCAACCTCCTGCACGGCGGTTGAACCGGCTTCACGGATGTGATAGCCACTGATGCTGATGGTGTTCCAGCGCGGCATGTTCTCGCTACAATAGCGGAACGTATCAGTGATAATGCGCATCGAGTGCCGCGGTGGGTAGATATAGGTGCCACGCGCGATGTACTCCTTCAAGACATCGTTTTGCACAGTACCAGAGAGCTTGCGAATCTCTACTCCCTGTTTTTTGGCGACAGCGATGTAGAGTGCCAGTAGAATGCTAGCCGTAGCATTGATAGTCATGGACGTGCTAATGCGATCAAGGGGTAGACCAGTGAGCAGGATCTCCATGTCTTCCAGGCTGGAGATCGAGACACCGACCTTGCCCACTTCGCCCTCTGAAAGGGGATGATCGGCGTCATAGCCCATCTGCGTGGGAAGATCAAAGGCCACTGAAAGACCTGTGGTGCCGTGTGAGAGCAGGAAGTGATAGCGCTTATTCGACTCCTCAGCCGAGGCAAAGCCCGCATACTGGCGCATGGTCCAGAGGCGCGATCGATACATGGCGGGATGGATGCCGCGCGTGAAGGGGAATTCGCCAGGGTAGCCGAGTTGTGCATGCATGTCAACATCTTGCAGGTCTTCTTCGGCGGCAAGATCTGGCACCTCTATATGGGAACTGGTGGTAAATTGTGCCTGTCGTTCAGTCGATTTTTCCTTGGCTTTGCGTGCGGTTGTGTCGCGCCATTCCCCAATATTGCTGCTCTCGTGTAGCTCCAACGTGGGTTTCCTCCTTCATATTTCACTGGCATTATATCATATGAAGGAAGAGAGGTTGGAGTTGTGATGAGGCAAGCAAACCAGGTATTTGCTTGCCTCATGCCCTATAATAGAGGGGAAGCTTCAAAATAAAATGATAATAAAGGTAAGTACCACATGCGAAATCAACTTGCCAGACCTTCGATGCTTATTGCTCTTACGCTGTTATTGGCCGGTATCATTGTCCAGGTTACTGATTTTTTCGAGTTTTTTGGTCATAATAGTTTTGTACCGCTGTTGCTTGGCCTGGGTATTATTGTGGTTGGTGTCTTTGTTGTGCTATTCATGCAACGTTATAACAAAGAGCAATGAATTATGGTTCTGCGGAAATTACTATTAAGATGTCTCCCTGGTTGACGGTTTGTCCCTGGTCGACTTTTATTTCTTTGATGGTACCTGCGCGAGGTGCGGCGAGATCGTTCTCCATCTTCATAGCCTCGAGGACGACGACTGTTTGGCCGTGGA
>DMFQ01000223.1:2069-2849 GCA_003450555.1 Ktedonobacter sp. | reverse complement strand
GCGCTTCACCGCTATCAAGCGCTGATTTCACTGATCCGAGGGCTTTCTCGCGTTCATCCTCGACTCGTACCTCGAAACGCTGTTCTCCACAAGTGATCTCATATGTTTCACTGCCGCCTTCATCGGGCTTGTGCATGCGCCGCGCAAATATTTCGTATGATTTTCCAGCGATAATCAAGCTGTAGCGCCCCCCTATGTTTGGCTGACCCTTGCCGTCGGCGGCGAGTGGGGCGATGAAACGCCAGTCAATCGTATAGGCTGTTCCATCGATGGTGATATCCCGCTGCTGGTTATGCTCACCTGTATTAACGCGATATGAGTGTTCATTGACGGTGGAAATATAGGGCATCCGCGTGTTCCTCTCTGCGCGTTTTTTTGTTGAACGCATTATATCATAGCGAAATTGCTTAGATTCTAACACTTTTCTAATACTCCTCCTACGTCGTTCTAACACTTCCTGTGGCAAACTTATAAGCAGAAGTTGAACGAGCAGTGTCAGCGAGAGTTCGATCAAGGCAAGAGGATATGGAAGCAGAGGGCAAACAATTTCAGGGAAAGAATAGCGAATATCTGCACCGTGTTCAGCAACAGCCACCGCGCTGCGCGAACTGCGACATAGATATCCTCTGGCCGCCCACAGTTGTACAGGGTAAGACCTTTTGCTGCGTCGGATGTGCTGCTGGCGGACCCTGTAGCTGTGACTATTCGCTGTATCGCTCAACCAATATTGCGGGGACTATCCATTATCACGACTGATTTTGAAAAATACCCGGTTTAGCA
>DMFQ01000223.1:0-1946 GCA_003450555.1 Ktedonobacter sp. | reverse complement strand
CAGCGGCCAAAGAGGAAGTCACGAAGAGCGGTATCGTTATTCCTGACACCGCGAAAGAGAAGCCCCAGGAGGGCACAGTGATCGCTGTCGGTAGTGGTCGTCTTCTGGATAATGGCGACCGCGCAGCTATGGATGTACGCGAAGGTGATCGCGTCCTGTTTGCCAAATATGGCGGTACGGAATTCAAACTGGATGGCGAAGAGTATTTAGTTTTAAAAGAGAATGACATTCTTGCCATTGTTGGCTAAGTTTGCAGGGAAGGAACAATTACGATGGCGAAACAACTGATATTCGATGAGGAAGCTCGTCGTTCATTAAAAAAGGGCATTGATATTTTAGCTGGAGCCGTCAAGACGACGCTTGGTCCCAAGGGACGCAACGTGGCACTTGATAAGAAGTTTGGCGCTCCCACTGTGACCCATGATGGCGTGACCGTCGCGAAAGAGATTCAGCTTGAGAACCCATTTGAGAACATGGGCGCCCAACTCCTCAAAGAAGCGGCCACAAGAACAAATGACGTTGCCGGTGATGGCACCACCACTGCTACTGTACTGGCACAGGCGATTGTTAATGAAGGTCTCAAGAACCTCGCCGCTGGTGCCAACCCCATGCAGCTCAAGTATGGTATTGACAGGGGTACAGAGGCCCTTGTCGAGTATATTCGCTCGGTAGCAATTCCTGTCGAGGACAAAAAAGAGATTGCCCAGATCGCTTCTATCTCCGCTGCTGACGAGCAGATCGGTAACCTCATCGCCGACGTGATGGATCGCGTTGGAAAAGAGGGCGTCATCACGGTTGAAGCATCCAGGGGTATCAACTTCGAGACCGAGTATGTCGAAGGTATGCAGGTCGACAAAGGCTACATTTCCGCCTACTTTGTGACGAATGCGGAGAAGATGGAAGCCTCCATCGAGAACCCCTACATCCTGATCACAGATAAGAAGATCAGCGCTGTACAGGATATCCTGCCTGTCGTCGAGAAGATGGTACAGCAAGGACGACGCGAGGTCGTCATCATCGCGGAGGATGTCGATGGTGAGGCACTGGCTACCCTGGTTGTCAACAAGCTGCGTGGCATTCTCAATGTGCTGGCTGTAAAGGCTCCTGGTTTTGGTGATCGCCGCAAAGAGATGCTGCGCGACATCGCCGTGTTGACCGGTGGACAGGTTATCAGCGAAGAGATGGGCCGCCGCCTGGATAGCACGACATTGGAGGACCTGGGAACTGCGCGCCTGATTATCTCTCACAAGGACGATACAACAATTGTCGAGGGATACGGTGATTCTTCCGAGATTCAGGGCCGCATCAGCCAGATCAAGGCGCAGATTGAAGAGACCACCAGCGACTACGATCGTGAGAAGTTGCAGGAGCGTTTGGCCAAATTGTCCGGCGGCGTGGCACTGATTCGCGTTGGCGCAGGCTCAGAGGTTGAGCAGAAGTATCGCCAGACGCGCGTTGAGGATGCACTCTCCGCTACCCGCGCGGGTGTCGAAGAGGGTATGGTCCCGGGTGGTGGTGTCGCTCTGCTGAACGCGGTCGCAGCCCTGGATAAGTTGAATCTGACGGGCGATGCAGCCACAGGTGTGAGCATTTTGCGCCGCGCGCTTGAGGAGCCGATGCGCCAACTGGCCATCAACGGTGGCCGCGATGGTTCGGTGGTTGTCGAAGGCGTTCGCCGCGCGCAGAAAGAGCACAGCAACGATCACTATGGGTACAATGTGCTTGATGACAAGTATGAGGACATGGTTGAATCGGGTATCATCGATCCCGCGAAGGTGACGCGCTCTGCTCTGCAGAATGCAACCAGCATCGCCGCGATGATCCTGACAACCGAGGCTCTGATTACTGATCTGCCCGAGAAGGAGAGAGCGGCTGCTCCAGCAATGCCAGAGTACTAGTTCGCAAAATCCTTTAGATCTTGTCAAGGAACAAAGAAGTGGCCCGCC
>DMFQ01000101.1:7460-8264 GCA_003450555.1 Ktedonobacter sp. | reverse complement strand
ATGATCGCGCTATCGTTGTTTGCTCATACCCATCCGCAGCCTGTTCCCTTTGAATTAGCGACGTCAAGAGATCTGCATCAAGAATTATTATGTTTCAGGTTCATGAGGCCAAGGCGCATATGGGATTTAACGGTGGCAAGAGGAATTTGACTCTGCTCAGCAATCTCAGAGGCTTTCCAGCCCTGAAAATAGGCAAGTTCGATAACCATCCGTTGTTCCATAGAAAGCTTCAGAAGGGCTTCGCGCACCTGAACATTTTGGGAAGATTGCTCTGACTCGTCGCAAGCACGTGTGACTGAAGCCTGCTCAGATCGACTAGCCTCCTCTATGGAGGCTCCATTGGGTTTTGAACCGCGAGCATTGCGTACATAGTCGATAGTACGATGGTGTATGAGAGAGACGAGCCTCAGGCGAACTACTCCGGCCTGTGGAGTAGTAGGGAGAGCATGGTTCCAGAGAGAGAGAAAGACATCGTGTAAAAGGTCTTCAGCGATGCGCTGATTGGCGACGATCCGATAGGCCAAAGAATAGAGGGTGCGGCTGTAACGCTGGTAAAGCGTTTCCATAGCCCACGCTGCTCCACCAGTTATGGCATTGAGCAAATCTTCGTCGCTGAGCTGGTTGATGGGTTGAGAACTATCTGTGGGTGGCGGCTTTCCCGCGGCGTCATCGCGCCTGGAATTCTGCATGGTTGTAATCTTTCCCCCCTTTGTTACTGAGTATAACACGTTTTAAAAGGGGGGAAGTGGATGTGGTATTTTTTTCCGCATATGCCAGATCCTGGTGGTTAGGTTGATGGCAAGG
>DMFQ01000101.1:2716-7352 GCA_003450555.1 Ktedonobacter sp. | reverse complement strand
AGGCATGCGGGTGGTGGTTAGGTCGACCGCAAGGGTCGACCCTACTATACACGGCGTGATGCCGCGCATCACACGTGGGGTGGTGGTGGAATGAATGCTGACGATATAGCTGTATTTCCCTTACTATGTATGATACTATGCTATTTGCTTACAGTTTTGAGTAGGGAGTCAAAATTAGGAGGAGGGAATAGTATGCCACGAGATCCACGAAAACATCAGAAGGCACTTATGAAAAAGCGAAGCAAGCAGAAGGCTGCTGGGCAACGCAAATCACATCAACAGGCGTTTACGTCATTATCGTCGCAGGCCATTATTCGTCGCGCGCGCACCTTTCCTTTGTTTGAATGTTGGATCAGCGGCACATGGCAACAAGATGAGCCGGGACTGGTGGAGATCCTTCTGGCCCGGAGGCAACCTGATGGGGATATCTGTTATGGGGTTTACCTGGTAGATAAGTACTGCCTGGGGCTCAAAAATACGTTCGCTAACGCGGGTTTTTCTCTTACTCGTTATCAGAATGAAGTCCGTGACATGATTTTCCCGGAGATTGAGCCGCTGGAGTGTCCCATCGAGTTGGCACACCAGATGATTTATGCTTCGATTGACTATGCGGCGCAGTTTGGCTTCCAGCCTGATAAGGATTTTGCGCTTACGCAATTTATGCTGGCACCACGCGGTGAACTGGAGGAACCGTATCAGTTGACGTTTGGAAAAGATGGGAAGCCCTTTTTTGTGGCGGGACCACGTGATAATGCTGCACGCATCGTCAAGCAACTGGAGAAGACGGCGGGGCCAGGTAATTTTGATTATGTGGCGATGCTTGGTGCTTTGTAAATCGGATGCAAACTTGCCTCCCGCTTTCCGCCAAAGGCTTTGCGGAAAAGCCACCGTGAAGCCTTCTACCGAGAGCGTCTAGGTGGTGACCTGTTCACATGAGTGAGGTTCACCCAATTGTGGATTTGGAAGGTGCATGTGCACAATGAACAGAAGAAAAGAAATCATCTCATGAGAAATTCAAGGTTGAAAACGTTTCATTGTTGTTTCTAACCATGCCTGGGAGGGTATGTTATAAGGGTGAAATTTTTCAACTTTTTCTTTATCACGGCTAAAGAAAGAGGCTTGCTGCTGAGCAGGGGGAAAGGTATCCAGTCCTTCAAACAATTTCGTCACGTCTTCTTTGGAAGACCTGTGCAATGCGACACGATAATCAAAGCAACGCAAGATATCGTTGCCAGGGCTCGTTTCGAGGCTGCTAAACTCATCGCTCCAAATGAGGGTATGAATGCCCATACGTGAGCCGTTGTGGAGAATGTGGGAGAACTTTTCTGCCGCATCACGAAAAACAGCACTATCATTGTTTGCATAGCCCTTTTGTAATATTTTCCCTGCGAATTGGAGGCCATGAATAAAAAGGTAGCACGATGGCGATGCAATGGTGATCTTGCCATCCTCTCTATCGGCCAGCTCATTACTCATATCGGTCAGCAGGCGGGGCAGGTCACTACGCATGGTTGGCAAGGTGACGCTTGGACGCGAAAAGTAAGCGGGGAGCAATTGAGTGACGGACTTCAAACGCATTTTTCTCGTACTTTTTTGTCAGATTTTCTTCAAAGGTATCTTCTACACGTAGATCAACAACATAAAACTGCGCTTGTTGTGGGGAGTAATACACCGACTGGAATAGCATGGAGAGGATCAGCATGTCCTGTGCAGCCGCTTCGTCGGTGCCAACAAGCAGCAAGTTTTTGTTGCTCTGACGGCGAAATGTGAGAGTTGCAGGCTCTTTGTTGGTGAGGGATTGGCCCAACCATATCTTGCCTCTGTTTGTTCTCGCTTGTATTTCTTTGCTGGAAAACAGTGACGCAACGGAGGTTGAGGTCTGTGCTTCGCGGCTTAGCTCGCGTAGAATGCGTTTGAAGAGATCTTGCGGTGGCGGCGCATCAATAGAAGGAACTTCATCGAGTCTTAGTTGACCGCCCTGTAAAGGCGAATCTTGCCAATTGAACTGCTGGTTTGTCTCATCCCAGGTAATGAGGATTGCCCCTTTTTCCAAGGCTTGAAGATGTGGATCAAATTTCGTAAGAGAGCGTGTGGGATCAGAGGTGTCCACAACTACAATAGTAGAGACGCCAGCCAGTGGCCCGTTACGGGCAATTCTAAGCAGATCTTCGGCAGCTTCCTGTGTAAAATTTGCTGGGAAATCCATAACGAGGAGGACATACTGAGTTTCGATGAGACCAGCAGCAGGTTTAAAATGGGCAATATGATCAATGAGCTTGCGCAAGTGCTGCTTAATATCTTGTGTATGAATCAATGCTCTAGCCGTTCCCAGGATAGTATCCGCGTCTGTTTGATGATTAAAGAAAGCATTGACAGTACCACCCAGTTTATCTGGATCGACAAAGGCAAATTGAACCTTGCCGGAAGGTTGAGTAGCCAGGAGACGCAGAATGAGTGACTGAATTGCAGATGCTACCTTCTCTTTTGCGGCACCCTCTGCCTCAAAGACAATATTACAGCCGCGTGGACAAGGCACAAGGGCTGGGAAGATGGGCAAGCTAGCGTTAAAAAACAATGAACCTATACGCATGAGAGGTATGCTTGCCCGCAGGTCTGGATGCCAGCGTTCCCAGAAGAATGCAGCTTGCCAATCTGCTCCCGCATACCCTAAATCACGCATGTATGCAGCAAAGGCCGAGTGCAGTCCAGCAAGTTGTTGTTGCAAACGTTGTTCCAGTTGTGCAATGCTTTCAGTATGTTGTCTTTGTAAATGGTTTTCATGCTGTTGATATGTATAGCCTATGTTCGTGCATTCCTGTTGGTATGTGTTTTGGGCTAAACGTTCGAATTCTTTTATTTCTACATAGGCCTTATCAAGCAGAAAAAGCTGAGCACCGAGACCTATGAGTGTTAGCATAACAACAACTATTACTGCCGTAAAAATGCCACTAAGATTTACGAAGAAATGTAGTAATAGGGCGAGAACAATTACGATCAGAACTGCCACGCCGAGGCAGGTGTAAATGAGGTTCAGTGGTCGTCGATAGATGTTAAGAAATGTGCTTATCGTATGGTACAAGCCGTTGATAGGTGACCGATACGCTGCCATTTTCTGCGCATAGCTGCTGGAAGGTGCTATTGGTAGAGACTCGGCGGCTTTAAGCAGGTGAGTAGCGAGCATCAAATCTGTGCTGTTGCGTAGCCATCCATCCCACCCATTTGCCTGGAGGCGCAAGCCTAGACTATCCATACTACGGTGGATATCTTGCGTCTCTTGCTCTGCGGCAGCCAGGTTACTTTCCTTCTGCTGAATTGCCGTTGCCATCTTTTCTTGCTGCTCTAGCTCTAGCTCACTTTTCTTCTGTTCGTGTTCACCCTGTATGGCCTGAAAATTTTGCAGAAACTCTTGTTGTCGTTGAATCAAGGCATCTACAGGCAGCGTAGGGGGAGTAGAGGGTATGGGGAGAAAAGGAGATGAGCTTGCTACGGTTAGATCGTTGGGGGCCGCCTGGTTTTCAGGTGAAGCTATAACCAGTGGCGATTGGTTGCTGGATGAGAAAGAAAGTGTTGACTGAGGCGGAGCGAGGATTGGCTGGAGCGCTTTTTCTAGCGCACGCGCAAACTCCTGAACTGTGGTATAGCGCCGCTTGGGATCTTTTTCCAGTGCTTTTAGAACGACGCGTGTGATTTGCAACTGGATGCTTGCTCCGTTATCTTTGCGACGTAAAGGTGGAGGCTCGTCCATTTGATGCTGTCGATAGATGGCGTCAGGAGAACCTTGAAAGGGCAATTGCCCGCAAAGCCACTCGTAGATTATCACAGCAAGCGAATATTGGTCGCTGGCGCGCACAGGTCTGCCCGCTGAATGTTCAGGAGCCATATATGGAGCGGTGCCGTGAATATGATCCATCGTTGGGGCGACGTTGGTTCGAGTAGCGGTGACGATCCCAAAGTCACCAAGTATGACCTCGTTGTTTTTGCCTAGCAGAAGATTGGGCGGTTTAACGTCACAATGGACAAGGTTGCGATCGTGAACATATTGGAGTGCTGAAGCAATCTGGTTGACATAGGTGATGATAGTAGGATAGGGGAGAGGCGATTTATCTCGATGCTTTTGCGCAAGTGTACCATTAGGAGCATACTCCATGACCAGGTATGGGGTGTTGCCCTTGACATTGAAATCTAACACTTTCACAATATGCGGATGCTGTAACTGTGAGAGTTTTTGGGCTTCATTGATGAAGAGCTGCATCTCCGATTCATCGATTGCGGGGGCATTCAACACTTTGATGGCTACCTGCGATCCGTTAGCTTCAGCAAGATAGACCTGGGCGAATCCTCCTACACCGAGGAGTTTAATTGTGTGATATCTACCAAATGCCTGCCGTACATGGTGATTGTACATCTTGCCTGCTCTCCTCGGATGAAAAAAGCGTTCATCTTCTCTGTTACATTCTATTTCTCTGTGTCTATTTGCCGATTTTACAAATTTAAGATGAGCGTGTCAAGCTGTGTTTGTGGGAAGGGCAAAAAGAAGCGGCGGCTAATCCGCCATAGCTGGCCCATTTGCACCAACTTAAGAACTGCTGAGTTTTCTGAATGACCGCCGAGGGTCATTCCATTCACATCAAATGCG
>DMFQ01000101.1:2106-2653 GCA_003450555.1 Ktedonobacter sp. | reverse complement strand
CTACTATACTACGACGCGGCTCCCAGAGCGGATTTACGCGTGCGAAACTGGACACGTGTCGAGGCCAGTATTTGTTGCAACGAGGTGATGCGTGGACTTTCAAGCGTTTGTTTGGTGACCATAAGAAACCTTTCTCCGAGAGATCTTCGAGGGAAAAAGTAGAACGAACACGAGTTTGTTCTACATCAGATGATCGGGAGGGGACGAGTCAAATGCCGGAAACATGAGCAGAAAAGCACATGCGTCTTCCTTACCATTTGGCTGAACCCCTGTCCATGTAATAAAGGTTACGTAATAGCAACTGAATTGATCTATTCTCAACCAAATTTTTACTCATTCTTTACTGTTACATAACCGCCATAGTATTAAATGTTAATGGCCGATTTTTAATTTCGTCTTTTTATGGGTCATAAAAGGGCTATGTGGGGGCATAGTAACATCTATCGATGCGGTATTGATACCAGCAAACGATAGCTGCCTGCTTTGTAGTAGCAATCTAATAACGTATCACATGGTATTGCAGTTCGGTTGGTACCAGCGTTTTCTG
>DMFQ01000101.1:0-2024 GCA_003450555.1 Ktedonobacter sp. | reverse complement strand
CTTCCCTTGCAGGCTGTACATGTTGTTGCGAACATAGCTCTATTTCAGCAGAAGGGATTCAATGTCATGAGTCTTTCTCCGGTTTATCGATGGCGATGGGGCATCGCCGCAGCTCTCCTGATTCTCGTTCTCGCATTGAGTATGTTACCCCTGGCACTACGCGCCACACATGCGGCGGGAAGCGATGCTCATGCGAAACCATTTAGCGTGAATGTCAACGGACATCAGGTTATCTTAGCTGCCACAGGTGTGAAGCCGCCTACGGACGCGCAGTGCCGTCAACAATTTGGCCATCCCTGCTACAGCCCGCAGGAAATACGCAGAGCCTATGGCGTCGATGGCCTGATCAACAAGGGCGATATTGGTACTGGTCAGACCATCATCATCATTGACTCATTTGGCAGCCCAACGATCGCCTCGGACCTGCATACCTTCGATATGAGCTACGGTTTGCCCGATCCGCCGTCTCTGAAGATCTATTCGCCGCTTGGGACCAAGCCTTTCAATCACACTAATGGCACAATGGTTGGTTGGGCCTTCGAGACGACCCTGGACGTTGAGTGGGCACATGCTATGGCTCCTGGCGCGAATATTGCTTTGATGACCAGCCCGGTGGCTGAGACACAGGGTGTGCAGGGTATGCCGCAGTTCCTGTTCCTTGAGCAATTCGCCCTCGATCACAACATTGGGAAAATTATCTCCCAGAGTTGGGCCACAACGGAAAACAACCTCTTCTACCCAGGTGGTAGACAGGTATTCGCCAGCTTTAACAATTTCTACAAGCAGGCAGCCGCTGACCATGTGACCGTCTTTAGTTCGTCGGGCGATGGTGGTGTTGCCAATCCAAATTTCAAGGGTCAAATTTACCCCTTCCCGACGGTCAACTTCCCTGCCTCCTCGCCCTATGTCACAGCAGTAGGTGGGACCAGCTTGATGGCTACTACCAGCGGCCACTACCAGTCTGAGGTCGCCTGGAGCGGTTCTGGTGGCGGTGTTAGCCAGTATTGGGCGGAGCCGGACTACCAGAAGAACAATCTCCCGAGTTCTGTCCAGCGACTGCTGAACGGGCACCGTGGTGTGCCGGACGTTTCATACAACGCTGATCCAAATACGTCAATTTTGGTCTACATCAGCTTCCTGAGCAGTAGCAACAATGGCTTCTACTTCATTGGTGGTACCAGTGAAGGGTCACCACAGTGGGCGGGTATCATTGCTGATGGAAATCAGTTTGCAGGCCATCCTCTTGGGTTCATCAACCCGGCGGTGTATGCTATCGGTAACAGCAGCCGTTACTCCAGCGATTTCCATGATGTGACGACTGGGAACAATAGCAATAGTGGCATCACTGGCTACCATGCTAAACCCGGTTGGGATCCTGTGACAGGTTGGGGTTCACCTAATGCCGCGAACCTGATTCCAGATATCGTCAATCATCAGAGGTGACAGTATTAACCTCTTTTGACTGCAGCGGATGCTTCGGTAAATAGAAAATGGCAGGGGTTCTGCCAAATGGGAAGGAAGATGCATGTTCCATGAGAAAAGGGACTGTTTTGAGCTCGATCTCGAGAGGCGCTTCTCATGGAACATGCGTCCTTTGTCTACATGGCAGAAACCCTGATAAAGCAGCAAATACGTCCTACTTTAGTAGGAAAGGCATTCACCTGGTTCAAGCCACCACAAACTGATGGGGGATGAGCACCATTTTAGGTGCGTTTTTAGCCCCTAAGTGGGGAACACAATTCATTTTTTGGCCTAAAAAATGACCGAACCGTGAGCTATACAAAACAAAATGTGATTTGTCTGATAAATCAGCTCATGGTCAATTTTAGTGCACACTTCATTAAACGAATTGATGGCGTCTCGCGCCAATTACCTTAGTAGCTCATTCCATTTTGTCGTAAATTACTACCAGGGCAGGCATACTCCAGGGTGGTGCCAAAAGTCAGGTTCACCGCACTTTTCGTGAAAGCTTTAGCATATTTGAGAGCCAACGGAGATGAACTGGCATGCCTTCATGCCTTCAT
>DMFQ01000361.1:2095-3344 GCA_003450555.1 Ktedonobacter sp. | reverse complement strand
CGCCGATGGCAACAAAATCCTTGCCACCGAAAACTATACCGTCGGGCAAAGTGGGCACGCAGCGCTCCCCGGTCTACTACAAAAAGCCGAGAGCACCAATCCCGACATCATCTATTTCGCCGGTCATGCTGACGATGTCAGTATACTGCTGTCAAACTTACCCACCTCCGGCCAGTATTCTACGTTGCCCATCCTCGGCGGGGATGCACTCTACGAATTAAACTATCCCACCAGTGCTCGTGCCGGTTTCAACCACCTTCGCTTTACTGCCTTTGCCTATCCCGACGAGTGGGACGTACAAAACCTGCAATCACAGAAACCAAGATTCTTCGGTGATTACTCGGCGACCTATAACCCAAATAATCAGCACGCCAGTGGCCAATACGGCTACACGCGCCCCACCGCCGACACCATTCTCTCATATGACGCCATGCTTACCATGTTGAAAGCCAGTAATATCGCCCTCTCTAGCAGTATCAGCTTTACACCGGCTGATCTTCAAAAGGCCCTTCAGCAGATAACCGGTGCCAAAGCAATACAGGGTGTGAGTGGCCAAATCTCATTCGCTTCCAACAACGACCCCAGCAACAAAGCCATTGTCATCCTCTACGTTGACCCCAAAGGCTTCATCCATCTCAAATCCGTCCAGGGCTGTTTCCTCGTCAATAAGTGCACATAATAAATAGTCAATAGAACTGGCTCAGTTCCTGCCTCCGGCAGGAACTGAGCCATTCTATTGACTATAAAATACGTGAGGCCCGCTTGCGGGCCGAGTGTTCAAAATTGCATTTACGCCAATTTCTATCTTAAACGATTTATAGAGCAAAGCGGTAGAAGCTAAATGCTAGCAAGACTCAAAACTGCACTTACGCCAATCTCTGTCTTACATCCGAAGGACTTAAACCAACAACCTCCACCACCTTCTGCCTGCTCGTCGCACCCCGCACAATCACCACCTGCCGTTTAGGCACCCCAAGCCGCTCAGCAAGCAGCGCCACCAGCGCCTCGTTAGCAGCCCCATCCACAGGAGGAGCAGTCAATCGCACCTTCAATCTCTCCCCTTCCTCTCCCTCTTCTCCCTTCACCCACTCCACACTATTTTTCCTACTGCGCGGTATCACCTTCACCGAAATCAACATATCCCCCCCATAATTGTCGCGTCCGTCCTCTCCCCCTCCCCTCATCAATCCTCCCTACTCAGCCCATCATCCCGTAGGGGCGGGAGAGGCGTGGCCGATGGGGGAGGACG
>DMFQ01000361.1:667-1898 GCA_003450555.1 Ktedonobacter sp. | reverse complement strand
CGTCGCCCCGTCCTGTTCACCTACCACACATTCAATCACCGCGCCACAAAGTATGCACATCTTAATAGACGCTTGCGTCGCCCCGTCCTGTTCACCTACCACACTGCCCTCACCCCTACCAATTCGTCGGCAACCCCTGCAACAAAAGAACTTGCATCGTTCTCAGCAGGAAAAACGTAATGATAAACGCCATATCGATAATCCCCATCGGAGGCACAATACGACGTACCGGGTCAATAAAGGGATCTGTAATCCGCGCCAGAAAGCGAATAATGGCATAACGTTCATCAAAGCGCAGCCATGAAGCCACCGCGCGAATAAACATCGCCAGAATGATAAATGAAATGCCGTAGGTGATGATCCAATTCACTATTGGGAGCGGAAAGCCTAACATCCTCGTTACTCCTGCACTGTACGAACCTCAACAACAGTGAAGCCAAAAAGCTTCCGGCGGAAAACATCCGTCACATACACACCTTCAAGATCAGGCAAAGTCGTCACATGCTTCTGCACAAACTCACCCAGCGGGCGCGCCGCCATTAAACCCGCTACAGACGATGCCGCGGCAGAGACTAATCGTGTACGCGTATGATTGGAAACCATACCAAGCATCGTCCCAGCCGTGACCAGCGACATGCCAACCGCGAGATTCGTGCCGCAGTTGGGATGAATGGCCAGCTCTGCCTCCCCAGCCTTCAGGCGGCTCAACGCCTCGTCTAGCGCTCTGCGCAACAGGCCAAGATCAACATCACCAAAGATGATAAAGCCAGTAGAACTGGAACGGGCGCTCACGCGCAGGTCAGGCACTATTCCGCTCAGAATCGTTATCGTCGCGTGCTCCAGCGCGTGGTTCTGCCGAATGCGACGGCCAAACAATATTTCACTAGATTTCATGTCGTTGTATCCCCTTTATGAACACGCTCACCAAAGATCGCCCGTCCAATACGAACAATCGTCGCTCCTTCTTCAATTGCAACACTATAATCATCAGTCATGCCCATAGAAAGTTCGTCCCATGAACATTCCGCTACTTCATTCTGTAAACGCTCTCGCAGCTCTCGCAAGCCACGAAAAACATACCGTACCTCTGCAGGATCATCTACCAGCGGAGCAATCGTCATCAACCCCCGCACCTTCAAGCCAGGCAGCACAGCTATCTGGCGCGCTATGCCGCGCGTCTCCTCGAGGGTCATGCCCTCCTTACTAGCTTCACCCGAGACATTGATCTGTA
>DMFQ01000361.1:0-556 GCA_003450555.1 Ktedonobacter sp. | reverse complement strand
GCGAGATGCAAGCTATCGACACTCTGTACCGCATCAAATGCACCGACAACCCTGGCAGCCTTATTGCTCTGCAAATGTCCAATCATGTGCCAGCGCATCCCCCGCGGATGAAACTCCGCGATTTTTGGCAGCGCGTCCTGCACACGATTCTCACCAAAATCAGTCACCCCCAGATTATACGCTATTTTCACCAACTCGACAGGCATAGTCTTCGATACAGCCACCAGCGTGATTTCCTCGACAGCTCGTCCAACGCGCCGTGCCGCTTCCTCGATCTGAGAGCGCACCCGAGCAATATTGGCCGCCAATCGTTCTTCATCGCTTCTAAACTGATCGTTCATACCGTCCATCTCTCAGTCCATCATTAGCAGCCACAAATATCGCTACCTCTCATCAGAAATAATACGTTTAAGGGATGCTCTGAGTTCTATATTCCCCCTTATGCTGTTGCATACTAAAGACACGCCCCTCCCCATGCCCGTAACAATCTTGGCAAATCCGCGAGATTGGCAATCGTCGCAGAGGGAGTAATATGCTCCGCTTTAGGCCATGGACT
>DMFQ01000461.1:2088-3052 GCA_003450555.1 Ktedonobacter sp. | reverse complement strand
TAGGACTTGGCATTTGAGCGACTATAGCGCCTGGACATATGTACAAGACTCATCAAAGTACCTTCCTTTCAGACGCAGGGGCGCCTTCATCATTCCCCGCATGCGGCTGCGTCCCATTCCGTGCTGCCTGCAGCAGTGCCCAGATTTTCTCCGGCCTTAGCGGCATATCCACAGTTTTAATGCCAAGCGGGGAAAGAGCGTCCAGCACGGCATTGACAATAGCAGGTGGGCCACCGATACAGCCAGCTTCGCCAACTCCTTTCGCGCCCAGCGGATTGTTTGGTGAAGGAGTCTCGATGAGATCAGTAACAAAGTCAGGTACCTGCCCAGCAAGCGGTAAGGTGTAATCCAATAGAGTACCACTGAGCAGCTGGCCATCCTGATCATAGAGAACTTCTTCATAAAGAGCCTGGCTAATGCCCTGCGCAAGCGCGCCATGTATCTGTGCCTCTGCCAAATAGTGATTAAGTACGCGTCCACAATCATCCACCGCCACATATTTCAACACATGCACCTCACCGGTTTCGCTTTCAACCTCGACCACAGCAAGATGTGTACCTGAAGAGTACGTTAAGCCGGGCGAGCTAAAATCGCGCCAGGCAGCCAGTCCTTCGATAGGAGTACCATTAGCGGGATTAGGAGGCTCTCGCTCAATCAGGTCCGGCTGTTCCTCGACCATCCGAGCAAGTTCACTCAATTCTATGGCGCGTGCTGAAACTCCTTGCACTGTTATCCGACCATCCTCCATCACCAGGTCGGCGGGAGCCGCTTCTAATACCTGCGCTGCTACCTGCAAAGCTTTGGCACGGACGGCCTCGGCGGCAAGCAGCACGGCGGATCCAGCTATTTGCGTGGTACGACTACCATAGGTACCCATGCTAAAGCCAGGGAGGGCACTGTCATTCATGCAGACCTCTACCTTAGCAGTAGGCAGGTTCAAGGTTGTCGAGGCAATTTGAGCAAA
>DMFQ01000461.1:367-1915 GCA_003450555.1 Ktedonobacter sp. | reverse complement strand
CGTTACTCATTGGAGCAGCGCTATCACCCGACAATTCGATAAATGTGGCAAGGCCAATGCCCAGCAGCCTGGGGCTGGTACTCTGGCGATACTCGCGCTGTTTCACGCGCCAACCCGCGTAATCAGCTAACTCAAGCGCTCGATCAAGGGCAGCCTGGTAATTGCCGCTATCGTATTGAAGCCCAGTCACAGTTGTATAGGGGAAGGATTGTGGAGAAATAAAATTGCGGCGCCGTACCTCTGCAGGGTCGAGAGCCAGTTCATGAGCAATGCGATCCATTGTGCGTTC
Source organism: Ktedonobacter sp. (assembly GCA_003450555.1). Lineage (GTDB taxonomy): Bacteria > Chloroflexota > Ktedonobacteria > Ktedonobacterales > Ktedonobacteraceae > UBA11361. Next base: position 1,626 of record DMFQ01000461.1, on the reverse strand, counting down.
CAGGATGTAAGTAGCTTCGGGCCGACCCGCACCTCGATAGGGGGCAGTCGTCGCTTTATTGGTGAAAACACCCACCATCTTGCTCTCTATAGCCTGCAGTTGGTATGGACCACAGAGCATTGATGGTGTGCGGCTTGGTACCATCGCTGTCGCAGAGGCGAGAAAAGCGCCAAGATCGGCGAGCGAGCGTACTCGTAGACCCAGCAGTTTGCCGTCGTCCTGAAAAGCGGCCTCGATGTAGTTGACCTGACCACGCCCCTGCGATTGCGCCTGGAAATTTTCGCTGCGACTTTCAATCCACTTGACGGGTCGTCCAAACTTAACCGCTAGTAACGCGGCGACAATCTCTTCACCTAAAAAATTGTTTTTGGCGCCAAAGGCACCACCTACTTCAGCATTGTGTACCCTGATACGGTTGCGATCAAGACCCAGAAATTTCGCCAACGTGTCCCGCACCCGGTAGACCGCTTGAGACGACACCCATGCCGAAAGTTCTCCGCTGGACGGATCGAAATCGAACATACAAGCTCGCGACTCAAGGGAACCAGGCGCAAGCCGCTGATTGACGACGCGCAAGCGAACGACATGATCAGCGTTCTCGAAAGCTGCCTGAATATCGCCACCGCCAGATTCCTGCGTAAATGCGCTATTCGAGCCAAGCTCATCATAGAGGAGCGGAGCGCCTGGATCAAGAGCTCCTTCAAGGTCTACCACTGCTGGCAAAGGTTCGTATTCAACTTCGACCAGGTCACGAGCATCCATAGCGGCGTAGAGACTCTCGGCTAGAACTACCGCTACCGGGTCCCCCACGTAACGAACACGGCCTACAGCCAGTGGTCGACGTTCTGGTTTTCTGAGTCCTGACACCGGAATTGTATCAAGAACGGGCATGCCGCTCACCAATTCCGCGCCTTGAAATACTGCTATAACACCTGGTAACGACTGCGCCCTCTCGAACTGGATACCTGTAATCTCAGCGTGCGCATAAGGGCTGCGCACGACAGCCATATACAACACCGGAGGTCGTCCTTGCGGTGACTTCAGATCATCCACGTAGTGTGAACCACCAGTGATGAGACTGTAGTCTTCTCTACGCCGTTCTAACCCGGACGTTTGAACATGCTCATTCATGTCTCACGGCACTTCTTCGCTGGGACTTTCATACACTGGCGCTATTGTATAAATCAGCAACGTATAGCGCCTGGAAAGTCGGACAAATCAAATAATTATTTGTTTGATCATCATACCTACTCTCCCTC
>DMFQ01000461.1:0-221 GCA_003450555.1 Ktedonobacter sp. | reverse complement strand
GACCTTGAAGGTCGCCCGCCGGGTGAAGGGGTCTGGCCCTCCTCCTTCAGGCAAGGCAGATGCATGCGCAGGCGGGCGACCATCAAGATCTCCCCGACAGATATGTCTTCGTAAAAACGAACACTTGACGTAGGCAAAGGTCTTTGGTATGATGATTAAACAATAATACCACTTACTTCATTTCATATGACGACGGATTTAAAATGTAGGGGCAGGGCTTG
>DMFQ01000424.1 GCA_003450555.1 Ktedonobacter sp. | reverse complement strand
CGCGTTGCATAAAATATGCAGGGGCAAGAGGATCTCAGGGCAGGGGCAAGCCCTGCTAGCGAGGCTGATATTCTTGCCTCCACCCTACTAACTCACAAGCTTTGCATAAAACAATTGAAAGGGCTAGTACTGACAGGGCTAAGTATGCTACAATAGGTGTATGTTTAGCAGACGCATACAGCAACGAACTAGGCACTTAGTCAATTTGCTGATACGACCGCTGGCCCGGCTAGGTGTCACTCCGAACACGTTGACCCTGATTGGACTGCTGCTCAGTATATTGACAGCCGTTGTAATAGCTCAAGGATACCTGGTGGCTGGAGGGTTGTTGGTGCTGTTTGCTGGAATTTTTGATATGTTCGATGGGGCGATGGCGCGTGTTTGTAACACCGCCACAACCTTTGGCGCTTTTTTTGACTCGACGCTTGACCGCTATTCGGAAAGCATCATCCTGTTAGGTATGCTCGTGTACGCTTTGCAGCGGCCAGACCTACATGATCTATTCTGGCCTTTCGCTCATGAGCAGTTCTGGATGATCACAGTAATTTATATAACTGTGGTCGGCTCCTTAATGGTTAGTTATACAAAAGCCCGCGCCGAAGGACTGGGGTTAGAGTGCAAAACTGGTTTGCTTGCTCGCCCCGAACGTGTCGTTATACTGGCCCTTGGACTCTTATCTGGCACAAGTATCTGGGCACTGGCTCTACTCGCGGTTTTTTCACAGGTGACTGCTATAGAACGCATCGTTCACGTCTGGCGAATTACCAGCCGCGTGGTGCAACCGGGCCAGGCAGCAAGCTTCTCGGTTGACGTGCTCGCCAAAGCTACTGATACAGGTTCAGACAATCGTCACGTGCCAACCACAACGACAAAAGTGGGGACGAACGAAGGAAGCTAACGTAGTCCTTTGTTCTCCCTGTGCTCACCATTGTTCCGCCGTTCGAGAGTGGTGTGCAGCAAATTTGAAGAAAACGGCGTAGACAAACAAGACCGGACCGGATTAGAACATACATGTAGCGTAGCGAAAGACATTTGCCCGAGGATAAGGTAGGTAGGGATTCTAACAATCTTCAGTCGAACATTCTCTGAGGCGAGCAACTGCGCTCCGGTCCGTATTGCTGAGACTGGAGATCTTAGTGACAACACAACATACACATCCCGAACATAGCGACGTCGAAGAATCCGTCGTGATGCATCCACCTGTCTCCGGCACTGAGACCGGAGCTGAAACAAGTTCACCTCCTCCCGTTCTAGAAGCTGCTGCACCCACCCAAACGAATGAGGCACCGGCAGATGAACCTACAGGAGAAAAGGAAGCATCTTCGTCTACGGGTTCGCATGAAGACCCAAAAGANNGATACCCAGGAGGCCCAAGGGATCGGGTCCGAAACTGCTAATGTCTCTTCTTTTTCCTTCAATGCTGGCCCAACCAGTGCAAACGCGCTTGCTAGCGAAGAAGAGGTCCGACCGTTCACCGATTTTATTGCAGAATTTCAACAGGCCGCAACACGCTTTGGCTCTCCCCAGCAGAGTTATCCCACGGACGCGCCCGCCGTTTCCGAACCTGCTCGTTTTCAAAATGATGAGACTCAAACTGCGTCTGCTGCTGAAAGTAATGCACCTAAAGCGGAAATCACGGCTCCTGCTGAAAGTAATGAACCCAAAGCGGAAACCAAAGCTCCTGCTGAACGGCCTGTATCGCCACTTTTACGCCCGGCTACACCGCGTCAACGCGCCTCGCGCCATAGCGGAAACCGCCACCGTGAGGAAACTCCCGTAGAAAAAAGTGAGCAGGCGCAGTCACCTGCGACACCAACACCGGCAGAGGCAACGCCTGTTGCAACAGAACCTGCCCCTTCTCAAGCCGATCAAGCTGAAGAGCAGCCGCGCCCCGCGCGCCGTTATCGCTTTGATCGACCCGCTGCATCGGCTACTAATGGCCCGACAGTAACCGGGCCAACATCGACACCACCTGTTCAGCCGCGCCTTGAGGAGAACAAAGACGTGTCAGGCCGTGGATCATCAGCGCTGCCAGTGCGTCCAGAAAATGGCTATACATCCAATGGACAAAATGGCGAGAAAGAAGTACAGCCTCTCCAGCAAACGAAACAGGCTGCCAATGTCGCTCAAACGCCTGAAAACCCAACCGTCAAACAGCCTGATGTCCAGGAGGCTCCCATTGCAGGGAACAGTACTGAAGCAACTACACCATCGGTAGCTCCAGATCATGATCGCCGCCGCCGTCATGGGCAGGAACGCCAGCGCGCGAAAGCGCAGTCGACGCCTGCTAAACCTGCAACGACTCCTACTGCTATTCCTGTAGTACCAACAGCAGAAATTGTCATAGTAGTTCCCGAGTCGGTGGATCCCGCAAAGGAAGAGATACATTCAGAGGATCTTCCCCCGCTGGAGTATTCAGAGCTGCAAAAAGCCAGTACGCGCCGCCGTCGCCGTCGCCATTCAAGTGGCTCGACAAATACGGTTGCCGCAACAAATGCGACAAGTGCGACATCCTTGCCGGCAGCAGTGAAAGCTGTGACGCCCGAAGTTCCTGCTGCGCCAGCACCTATCCCTGCGCCAGTACATACACCTTCGGCGGTACCAGCTATTGCCGTACCGCGCACGCCTGCACCTGCTCAACCCGCCGCGGCAGCAAACCAGTACGCGATTACATCTGGTTATACCGTGAATCAAATGAATCAGAGCCGTGACGGTTCCAACGCATTTATGGGACCTGACCCATCACCCGCTCGCGGCAGCATAGCAGCGCAGAATGTACGTACAATCCGCACTGATGTGCAGCGCACACCTTCCTATCCTGTGCGTACCACAGAGGCTACATCTGCTTCGGTACAACAGCTTGCCAATGTCGTCTCGCAAGCAATTCAAACGCAAACAGACCGCATGGTTGCTGAACTACGCCGGGCCAACCAGAGTCCTACCAACGTCTCAGTTACGATGCCACCATTTCCATCGACCGAGCGTGTAGGCGTCTTTGTAGACGTGGCTAATCTGCTCTACTCCGCGCGTACTCTCCGTATGACAGTAGACTTTGGCAAGCTGCTGGACTTCCTGCGCGGCAATCGGCGCCTCATCAGGGCACAGGCTTACTGCCCAACCAGTCCACAAGTGGGCGACGAGCAGATGTTCTTGCAAGCGGTCAAAGGATTAGGCTATCGTATCACCACGAAGAATTACACAACCTTCTCCAGTGGTGCGAAAAAGGCAGACCTCGACCT
>DMFQ01000038.1 GCA_003450555.1 Ktedonobacter sp. | reverse complement strand
GCAAGCGTCCCCACCCCACGCTACACCGCCCCCGCCCCTACGAGTCGAGGGGGCAACGCGGGTTACGGGGGCGACGCAAGCGTCCCCACCCCACTCTTCCCTTCCCCCGCCCCTACGAGAATGAGGACGCCCCTACGAGGATGAGGATGCCTTTATGAGAACGAGGAAGACGGTTACGGGGGCAAGGTTCAAGGCTCGATTTGGAGATTGAATTGAGTTGCCTCTTCTCATCCTTGTAAGGTATAATTATGCAACCCTTAGCGACGTTTTAGTATTGAAGTCTGTTGTGTCCATTGGGGACTTCCCCTTTCTACCAAGGAGCGTCATGGCCGAGCAACTCAACATTATTCTTGTTCCTCATACTCATTGGGATCGCGAATGGTATCAGACCTTTCAGCAATTTCGCGCGCGTCTTGTCCATACTATCGATAAGCTGCTCGACATCTTGGACCGCGATAGGAATTTCAGTTATTTTATGCTCGATGGCCAGACGATTGTGCTCGATGATTACCTGGAAGTGCAGCCGGAGCAGGAGGAACGCCTCAAGAAGTATACGCGCTCAGGGAGAATTACTGTTGGCCCCTGGTACATACAGCCAGACGAGTTTCTTGTGAGCGGCGAGGCGCTGATTCGTAATCTGCAAATGGGTTTGCAACGCGCGGCTGAATTTGGTGAACCGATGCGTATCGGTTATGTCCCCGATTGCTTTGGTCATATCGCGCAGTTGCCGCAGATCCTGCAGGGTTTTGGTATAGATAACGCGGTCTTCTGGCGTGGAGTGGGTGCTGAAGCGCGCCAGAGCGAATTTCTTTGGGCCGCTCCCGATGGAACACGCGTGCTGGTTATTCACCTCGCCGATCCCATGGGATACTCTAACGCCCGTATGATGCCGCTCGTGCCGGATGAATTTGCCGCGCGCGTCGAGTTGCTCACGGCGCAGATATTGCCGAAGGCAACCACCAATACCCTCCTCTTTATGAATGGCTCCGATCACTTAGAGCCACAAGATGGTTTACCGGAGACTATTGCAGCAGCGAATCCACTGTTAGCCCATTTGAATCCAGAGCACGAGAAAATCCTTGCCCAGCTTGGGCACGCGCCGCAGAACGGAAACTCAAGGCATTTTGATGGTATTCACGTACAGATTGGCACGCTTCCTCAATATGTTGAGACTATCCGTCGACAGAACAAGAGGCAACTGGAGACAAAAGAAGGTGAGGGTAATGGGGAGACTCCGCAAGAGTCACACTTACAGGTACTAAGCGGCGAGATGCGCAGCGGCCAATTTTCGCACCTGCTGCCCTCGGTCCTCTCCACGCGTATGTGGATCAAGCAGCAGAATAGCGTGACGGAGCACCTGTTAGAGCACTGGTTAGAGCCGCTGACGGCGTGGGCATGGAAGCTGGGAGCGCCATATCCTGCCGGTTTAGTGAGAACGGCGTGGAAGTATCTGTTACAGAACCATCCCCATGACAGCATCTGCGGTTGTAGCATTGACCAGGTACACCGTGAGAACGCGGTACGATTTGCGCAAAGCCAGCAGGTTGCCGAGAGCCTGATAGGCCAGGCAATGCACACTATCGCTCAGAACGTGGACACTCATGCTCCCATCGAGACAACGCATACGCACCATAAACCCATGCCCATTGTGGTATTTAACCCGGCTCCTGGCCCGCGCACAGGAGTCGCTCAGGCGGTCATATCGTTCGCCGGTTCCTTGCGTAACGCTGTGATTATCGACGAACAGGGACAACATATGCCCTTTACAATCGTCAACCGCTGGCGACAGGAGCTTGGCTCGGCACAACTGCCGCGAGAAACGCTGGCAGCGGCAGTTGTATTGATGGGTACTGATGCTCCCGGTGAGTTTCTGCGGTTGGCGGAAAATACAGCGGCAACGATGCTGGGAAAACCCGAGGGTACCTACGATATCGTACGCGTGCATATCGATACCAACCAACTGCCGAATGTGGCTCACATCGAGGTCATGGTTGCCCCCCATGGGAGCACTACCAGCAGAGACCATGAACTGCTCACGGCGGAACAGCAGATGCTCGCGCTACTGCAACGCGATGATATCCATTTGCTGAACATCTCGGCCATAGACCAGGCGCGCGAAACAATTGATTTCGTTGCCAGTGACGTGCCTGCCTACGGGCTTAAAACCTTCTGGGTCTATCCACGCGGCCTCAAAGAAGAAGGATCCACGATTCCTAGCAGCGCGCTTTCAGGTCAGCAACAGCGTATAGAGAATGAATGGTACCGGGTAGAGGCGAACGAGGAAGATGGCACGTTGACCACTACAGATAAACAGACGGGCGCTATTTTTAGTGGCCTCAACCGTTTTGTCGATGGTGGTGATGTAGGCGACCTGTATAACTACGCTCCGCCAGCACAGGATGTTCTGGTCAGCCAGCCGCTTGAGCCGCCAAAGATCGAGCTTGTCAGCATGGGACCCGTACGCGCTGTCTTGCGTATCACGGGACGCTGGTCACTACCTAGCGCCTGTTCAGCCGACAGAGCAGAACGAAGTTCGCGCGCTACCGTTTGTCAGATTACCAGTGAAATATCGCTCACGGCCGGGGTGCGCCGCATAGATATACATACCAGCATGGACAACAAGGTCAAAGATCACAGGCTGCGGGTGATTTTTCCGGTACCGTATCGTGTGGAGCAGGTCGCCGCCGAGGGCACATTTGAAGTACGAACCAGGCCTGTTGCCGCGCCACGGCCCAAAGATGTGTCTGATTGGGCCGAGGAGCCGGTCAACGCGTTTCCCCAGAAACGTTTTGTCGATATCAGCAATGGCACCATTGGACTGGGTGTACTCAATCGTGGTCTGCCCGAATACGAAATTCTGCAGGATGGGCCGGGTATCGAGTCGGGGCAGGCTGCGGTTGCGCTCACGCTCTTACGCTGCGTGGAATGGCTCTCACGTGGAGACCTGTCTACCCGTCGCGGCCATGCAGGCCCAATGGAATACACGCCGGAGGGTCAGTGCCTGGGACACCAGGAATTTGATTATGCGCTGGTGCCACATAGGGGGGAATTGGCAGGCAGAAGAGGCCCTTGTGCTGCGCGAGGCACAGGCCTTTACTATTCCTGTACGTGCCGTGGTGCCATTAGCAGACGGGAGTACGCGGGAGCATTCGGGAAAACTGCCTATCAATGGCAAGCAGTCACGAGAAAAGCTTGTACATTCACACACGACATTGCTCGAGGTCGAACCGCGTGAGCTTGTGGTGAGTGCGATCAAGAGGAGCAATACGGGTAAAGGGATTATAGTACGCCTATACAATCCATTTTCGCACGCGGTCGAGGCAAGCATACGGCCAGGGGTTGATTTAGCGAGGGCATTTGTGGCAAACTTACAAGAGGAAGAACAAGAGCAACTTTTTTGGAGTGGTGACGCGGGGGAGCACTTGCACGTTGGTATACGTGCAGGTGAAATAAAGACTATATTGTTCCAATAGATTGAATCACCATCATAATAAGTAAAGTCACATTAGTCCTATCTTGTTGCTGTTTTCTTCTCGTGTACGTTTTAATTGATGATACTATACTATGTATATCCTGAAAGGGGCTTTAGTCCTGCGATGACACATACACTTATGACGCATGTTCTCACCACTATTCTAACGACGGGGCCAGCAGCTACACCGACGGCTGTTCCCACTGCTACGGCGACAACCACTTCTTCAGGAAGTTCTACATTGTCTACTATAACTGGCTACCTGGGAGTCTTTATTGGCTTTATCGTTGCCTTTATATTTATATTCTGGCTCAGTTTGATCATCTGGACATTCCGCGACATACGATCGCGGACGCAAGACCTCTTATCGCAGATACTGGCCACGGTACTGGTGGCAGTCTTCTTCATCGGGGGTCTGTTCATTTATATGATTTTGCGCCCCAGGCAGACCCTGGCGGAGGTCTATGAGCGCCAGTTGGAAGAAGAGTCGCTGCTGGCGGAGATGACCGAGCGTCAGACCTGCACCAATTGTCACGCGCGCGTCGAGTCGGATTTTCAGGTATGCCCCTCCTGCGGTCAGAAGCTAAAGCGGCCATGTCCAAAGTGCGAACGTTTGCTGGAGCTGCGCTGGACCTTCTGCCCCTATTGCGCCACTAATCTCGCCGGTGCACCGATGCAGAGTATGCCAGGGATGTCTGGCATACCAGCGATGCAGGGTATGCCAATGCAAGGAATGTCTCCCGGTAATCCGGGTGTCCCCATGAGCGGCCCAAGGTATTAATAAAGAAAAAGAGGGGTTTTTGGCAGGATGTTCATCCTGCCAAAAACCCCTCTTT
>DMFQ01000034.1 GCA_003450555.1 Ktedonobacter sp. | reverse complement strand
AAGGGTGCCCTGGTTGACCTGGAAAATTTACGGGGCAATACGCCCGAGGGTATTCATGACGCTTGCTCAGGAGCCGTCTGGCAAGCAGCCATTTTGGGTTTCGCAGGTCTGCGCCTGACTGACGAGGGCTGTACTACCAACCCCACTTGGCCGGATGGCTGGACTCGCCTGGCCTTCCATTGCTATCACAAGGGTGAGTTGCTCTCGATCGATTTACACAAAGAGTAAAGATAAGAGATAATTGAGCCAAAACAAGCATCGAGTGAATGGATCGCACATGACTTACCTCATTCACTCGACGCTTGAGTAGAGGCTAGCAAGCCAAAAACACTCTTGACAAATAGCAGTAGCCGGGTTATGATAGAAACCTCAGTTAGGCGCATTCGTCTAGTGGCCAAGGACGCCGCCCTCTCAAGGCGGAGATCACGGGTTCGACTCCCGTATGCGCTACCACTACATTTTTATAAACGTCCCAAGCTAGGATACAAGCGGCTTGGGACATTTTCTTTCTTTTCGCTTTTATCTTTTTGTAGCAATGCCCGAACGCTCCTGTACAGTCCAGCCTTTCTCATCGCGTTCCTGTCTAAAGCCTTTTCACTTCATCGTTTTATGACAGCGACAATGAGAAATAGGTCTCCCCCTTACTACTATAATTGTCCTATAATACGAAGTAGCACACCTGTAAAACACCATCCAGGGCTGTGCCAACTTCTCACGAGAAACATAACAACCAACCAGCAAAAAAAAACATGCTGGAAAAAATTTGAAAGGAACTCTCATGTATAAAAGAATTGCAATCGGGTTGGCTCTATTTGGCATACTGACCATGTTATTGGGCGCCTGTGCCATAGTGGATACAGGCAACACTGCCAACCTGCCAACAGTGCATATGGGTGGATCTGTCTTTATTCAGACTTCGATCAAGATCCACAAGGGCGATATGCTCAATCTTGTTGACGACGCACCTTCGACTCATATCATTGTTAATGGCAGTTGGCAAGGCAACACACAGAAGCCAGCTACTGAAAATGGCGCCCCCACTGTCAACCACACCTTCACTGGAAGTGATAGCGCAGCCATCGGTCCATTTACTTCTGCCGGTACTTTCCACCTGTACTGTAGTGTTCATCCGGGAATGAACCTGACTGTGACCGTACAGTAAACTACTTCTCTTCATAACGATCAGTATAAGCAGGTATGGCATCCAGTGGATGCCATACCTGCTTCATCTGCACGCGTAAGATATGTTTCCTCCCTCGTTTACTTTTATAACTATCCTGGTATAGTACTTTCATGGCAGATAAACATCGAAAATACAGCCCACCAATATTCCTGTGCTATACTATCCGAAATATTTAGATTTGATAAAGGTGACACTAGGTATATGCGGTTACAGATGTGGAAACAATGGAAAACAGCTACCTCTTTGTCTCTTTCTCTTAAATGCGGGGCGATACTTCTCCTCTTTCTGTTCAGTGTACTTATCGTCGCCTGTGGTGGAACTGCTACGAATGCAAACATAGACCAACCAGAGGTCACAGTAACCATCAACCTCGGCCAGGACAATGGATCACCTACACCTCCACTTCCCGAATATACCTGTTCTGCCTGGGTCACCAATACCTCTCCTGGCATTAATAATTCCTCTACCATCGGAGTCTATGCGAAATTTGTTCATAATGTGAATGGCAATCCTGAGGGAGTCTATCCTGCTCAAGGAACGGCAACAGTTCTCTGGCCAGATGGCAACGTCAATGTAACAGCAAACACGACCTCTGATGGACTGGTCGTTTTTCCTGTCTCAACTGCCAACAGATCAGCTGATCTTAACAAGATTATACTGGTTACTATCGCGTTTCAAGGGCCTCAAGGGGTACCTCCCTGTAACGTGACAGTCGATCGAGCCGCTTTCTTTACTCTCGTGGTCGCATCAGCAACAGCAGTCACTTCCTCATCTCCTACGGTAAATCCTTCGGCGACAGTTCCTGCTACTGTTACACCAACGCCAACACCTGACCCCAAACCTTGCCCGACACCTAAACCAAGGAAGACGCCAACACCTTGCCCGTAAGAGGTTGACTTGACGCTACTGGCACATCTTATCTATGAGCTTCGGAATATGGTACACTGGCTGTCGCTGCATGGACTAATTTCTATGTAGCAAGTAAAAATCAGCTTTCATCCTAAAAATACCCCAAATGGTGAGGCAACTCGTCTATATTCTGAGAAGACAGTTTGTAGCATATGAACTGGCAGCATACAATAAACGTAGTTGTTAGAAGATAGTGTAAGGTGACCTATGAGAAACACCTGCTGACCATAAGATGCTTCCGACCTCCACCATCTAAGGAGCATTCGATAGATGACCACTATATCAAGTTCACGCCCACCCATCATTAAACAAGCGGACGACGTCAAACGAAAAAAAGTCATTATTTGTGGCGGCGGTTTAGCCGGACTCTCAGCCGCAAAAATGCTGCTCGATAGCGGGTTTGAAGTAGAACTACTCGAAGGACGCGCTATCCTGGGTGGCAAAGCATCTTCATGGCGCGACAGCGATGGCGACTGGATCGAAAGTGGTTTACACGTCTTCTTTGGTGCCTACGAAGAAATTTTCAAATTAATGCGCGAAGTGGGCATTTATGAAAATATTCTCTGGAAAGAACATGCTTTGACCTATACCCTCGATAAAGGTGAACGTTTTGCATTTCGTACAGCCAGCTTGCCCAGTCCCTTCCATCTCCTCCCAGCTGTCTTTGGACAAAAATACTTTACACTGCCACAAACACTGACACTTGCACGCGCAATGCCGTCAATTGTCTTTGGTAGTGAACGATATTATAAAGAGCAAGATAAAATTACCTACGAAGAGTGGCATCTTCAACATGGTATCAGCCATAAGATGCTGAAAAAAATGTTTCTGCCCATGGCTCTGGCCTTGAAATTTCTACCACCCGAAGAGCTTTCGGCCAAAGTCGTATTAGATGTTTCAGGTATATTCCTTCGCGAAGATGCTGCCTCACGCATGGGCTTCCTCAATGGCTCTCCACAGGAGAAACTGATCGGCCCGCTAGCGCAGGCTATTACCAGCGCGGGAGGCACAATTCGCACTGACGCAAAAGTGCGAGCACTGCTTCCCAAGGCGAACGCACCAACCAGGGAGCTTGACGGTGTGCGCTTAGAAAATGGTGAAGTTATTCGCGGTGATTACTACCTTCTTGCGTTGCCAGTACATAAGTTGAACCGCCTTATTCCCCAGGACTGGTATGCAACATACCAGTATTTCCAGCGTTTGTCGCAATTCGAGGGCGTACCAGTAATGACAGTTCAGCTCTGGTTAGACCGCCAGGTGACCGGAATCGATAATATCCTGTTCTGCCCCGATGGTCTCATTCCTGTATATGCCGACCTCGGTAATACTACGCCTGACTACTCCTATGGTGGGCGTTCACGTATGGAGTTCGTGGTTGCCCCTGCACGGGGTATCTTCGACTGGGACGACCAGGCAATCATTGATCGCGTCTGGAGCGACATGAAACGTGTCTTCCCCCAGACAACTGCTGGAGCTACTATCGTTAAAAGCAGCCTCGTGCGCATTCCACAATCGGTCTATTGGCCGAAGCCTGGGCTTGATATTCTGCGTCCAACGCAACAATCACCCATCAACAACCTCTTTCTGGCAGGTGGCTACACACAGCAGAAGTTCTATGATAGTATGGAGGGAGCAGTCAGCAGTGGTCGTCTCGCTGCACGCGCACTGGTAAACACGGTAAGAGAAAGTAGCTATAGCTGATGCAGGTCATATCCCGTTCTCGTACAAATTATACACCCGTCCAGCAGCCACGCAAATTTCATGACAGTCCATTGTACCGGCTGCGCTGGCGGTTGTTTATCCTGTTCTTCCCGCTGGCAGGGCCGTTTCTTGCCCCGCTCTTCACATACGTAGGTATCTGGCCCTTCGGCATGATCGCTCGTTTTGTCTACTTCCTGGGCGATACCCTCTGCCCTCTACCTCAGCGAGCCGTCTTGATTGCGAATTACTCGACGGCCGTCTGCCCCTTATGTTACGGCGCACTGCTTGGATTGAGCGCAATCATACTGAGCTTTCCCTTTCGCCCAAATGTGAGACAGCGCTGGGAACGCATTCCGTGGCCACTACAACTTTTACTCATCTCCAGCGCTCTAATTCCCTGGCTCAGTGACTATGTGCTCAACAAAGCTGGTTGGGCCTTCACTCCTCTGTGGACGATGTATCTCCTGGGTATCCCCGGTGGACTGGCAGTCGGCCTTCTCACTTATATTGTTCTGGGCAATGAAACACTATAAAAGCTTGCATCTTTTCATTTTCTTGTGCATAATTGCAATAAGAGAGAGAAACACTTCACATGCAGGAAATATCATCCTGCACTGAAAATGTATGACTTGACCAGTTGCTGACCGCAAGATTGAGCGATGCGAGGGAGCAGACTATGCTATCATCCGATGATACTACCCGGAATACAGGAGCAATTGAAAAAGTATCTCGTCCTTACAACCATCACGATTACGCCTATGAACGGCGGCAGCATATCTTGCATCAGAAACAGACCGACGACCTGCCAGGGATTAATAGCCAGGATGTCCATGGGAGGATTGCCTGGCGCCAATTTATACAGCTGCGCGAAGAAAATAAACGCCTACGCTGGGAAGTTGAAAAATATATCGATGCCATTGACTCCATACAGAGCATGCATCAAGAAGAAGTTGAACAATACGAGAGCCGCTTAGATGAGATGAAGGCAGTGCAAAACCGCACAATCCAGGACCATCTTGAGCTAGAGAGACGCTACCAGGAACTCTACCACTCTTTCCAGAGTGCTGTGGAGGAAGAAGCTCAAAATATGGTCGCCGATGCGGCTCGTACACTCGAACTTCACCCGCTTGATCGGGCTGGCATGACGAATGATGCCATGAAGACCGTGGAGCTTCACGTCAAACAAATAGAAGAAAAACATACCGCCGAGTCACTCTATTTACTGCGCCAGGCACAAAAAAAAGCGTATCAACTTGAACACGAGCTTGCCGAAGAACGACAGCAAATTGCGCTTGAGCGCGATACTATGCAGAACATGCAAAACAGCTTGCGCGAGCAGGCAGAACTACGCAAGGATATGGCGGAAAACCGGCTGCGAGTAACATTTATTTCAATAATTACGCTCATAACAACCGTACTGGTGGCAATGCTCTTGGTGTGTCAACTACTTTTGCTTTTATGGTTACACGTTCCTCTCACGTTGGCTCTCATTGTACCTATGCTTATCTGCATAGTCTTGGCTGCGTTATTCGCGTACATTAGCTCAACCGCACGCAGGCTTTTTGCCATCGCACCTCCACAAAGTGTCAAGCAGAAACAATCCTAAAAAAGTGGAGAAGGCGAATATGTTAGCATGTTCGCCTTCTCCACTTTTTATATCCTGCTTGCGCCCCGGTATTCCTGGTCTACCCACGAACACTGAGCACTGTACGCACAAATTTACGATTGCCAGCAAGAGACTCACCTTCTAGATAAGCTTCGAAAACAGCTTGCTGGATACCTGTATTCATTGTCGGATAGGCGTGAATCGTGGCCAGGATATCGTTCAAAGTCAAATGGTGCTGCATCGCTAGCGCCATCTCTCCTAACATCTCACCTGCACGCGCCCCCACCATATGCGCACCGACAATCTCGTCCTTTTTGCCGACCAGTACCAATTTAATAAAACCGGTTGTCTCGTTTTCGGCCTGGGCACGATCGATATCGGCCCAGGGAAACTTGACGATCCTCACCTGTTTATATTGTTTCTCAGCTTCTTCGGGAGTCAGACCCACTCGCGCGGCCTCTGGATCCGTAAAAGTACACCAGGGCACGACACGATAATCGACCTTCTTTTTCGCGAATGGCACCAGCGCATTACGTACCGCGACTCCAGCCTGATATACGGCAACGTGTGTAAAGAGATAACCTCCGATCACATCGCCAATTGCCAGGATATTTGACACAGACGTCTGCAGGTACTCATTGACTTTAATACTTTTGTTATCATATTTGACGCCTGCAGCCTCCAGGTCCAGGCCTCCGATATTCGGCTGGCGCCCCAATGCCAGCAGGATCTCGTCCGCCTCAAAGGTCACCAGTTGATCGCCTTGCTTGGCAGTGACCACTTTCTTGTCGCCGTTACGGCTAGCTTTGACAAACCGCGCATTAGTGACGATATTGATTCCTTCAGACGTCAACACACTGGAGACGGTCTCTGAGACTTCGGTATCTTCCCTGGGCATTATGCGCTCTGGCCCCTGAATAATGGTGATCTTCGATCCCAGTCGTTCGAATGCCTGCCCCAGTTCTACACCAATGGGACCACCTCCAACAACTATAAGGGAGGCAGGCAGTTGCATGAGGTCAAAGACGCCCTCGTTGGTCAAATAACCCGTCTCTTCCAAACCCTCTACTCTGGGCACCCCCGGACGCGAACCGGTAGCGATAAGAGTATTGCGACTGCTGATGCTTTCGCCGTTGAGGGACAGTTCTGTAGCCGATTTGAATGATACCTCTCCAAACTTCACAGTGACACCTTCAGTATAAATATGTTCGGCCTCGGCAACGCGCCCAATGACGCCCTGAATATATGCAGAGACTTTCGTCATATCCACACCAAGGTTAGCAGGCATCAGTCCCAAGTCGGCTGATTCCTTGGCCTGCTGGACGATCCTGGCTACGTGAATCATACTCTTACTTGGTACGCAGCCAAAATTTAAGCAATCTCCCCCCAATTTCTCTTTATCGATAAGTAAAACGCTTGCACCAAGCGCCGTTGCGATACGCGCCGCAGTAAGACCACCAGAACCACCCCCGATAATCGTCATATCGTATTTTGCCATCTTGTCCTCCCTATTGATGCTCCATTGTGACTACGATGCATAGTTTGTTCCGACTGCTATTCTCCGTAAGCCCTATTGCCAGATATCTCAGCAGCAATCGTGTCTATTATAAGGTATTGCGGAATCGTTATCCAGGTGTACGAGCCTATAGTGCCATTAGATCACTCCCAAATGAGTGATCTAAACCCTCGGACTTTTAGTACTGTCTCAAAGCAATAGTCGACCCTATCTGTTATAGTATCTTGTAACAGAAGCGATCTCAGCAGGTCTAAATATGAAACCAAACTGACTGAAATGCGGTATACTCAGTGATACCACTACACAGTGTGCATTGTACATTTTTCTATAAAGGAGAATATTTATGCCACAAGAAATTCATCCTACGAACTCACTCAAGCAACATACTATCTGGCAAGATGGACAACAGCCCGAACCTTGTGCCGTTGTCATCTTTGGAGCTACCGGCGACCTTACACAGCGAAAATTGTTACCCACTCTGGCACACCTTTTCCACGATCATCCTCTTCCGCAAGGATTCTCGGTGGTAGCCTTTGCGCGCCGTCCTATGAATGATGAACAATGGCGCGGCATGGCGCTTGAATCGATCAACAAATATATGCCCGAAAACGACAGGTTAGATAGCGAGGCGCAACACGACTTTGCTCAACGTATGTACTATTGTCAATCCGACTTTAATGACCGTGAAGGCTATCAGAAACTTGCTGACTTACTGGATAAGCTCGATCGCGAAAAGGGAACCCAGGGGAACCGCATGTACTACCTGGCTACTCCGCCCACCCTTGATTCAGAAATCATTTTTCAACTTGGTGGTGCTGGTTTAGCCCGTCCTTCTGCGTATAACGGCAACGAAGAATCTTGGACACGCGTCGTAATCGAAAAACCCTTTGGTCGTGACCTGGCATCCGCACAGAAACTCAATCGCGAAATTGCCCGCGTCTTCCGTGAAAATCAAACATACCGCATCGATCATTATATGGGTAAAGAAACTGTGCAAAATCTATTGGCGTTCCGCTTCGCCAACGGCATCTT
>DMFQ01000143.1:4172-7241 GCA_003450555.1 Ktedonobacter sp. | reverse complement strand
TTCTGCCACGTTTTGCAGTCCGGGTCCTACTAAGGTACCACTATTCAACCTTAGTAGGACCCGGACTGCAAAACGTGGCAGAATGAAGCATCATATATGCCTCCTGTTTCCTCCTCAGCAGTATCAGTACCAGCATTGCTGATGCTATATATCTATTCACATCAGTCGCTCAAAGAGTATTGAAGGTGAGCTACTAGCATATAAAACTCCGCCATAATGGAGCAACTCAATGAATCCTGACCGTGTCGAAGGTGACGCTGTTTATGGCATTCACGTCATGAGACGTGACGGCCATACCTATCAAAACCGTATTCCCAAGGTTCAATGGATTGCCCAGTCCTTTTAAATTGGGCAGTAGAGGGATAAGAGTCCAGGTAGTGCCATTATTTGAAACGTACGCGTTCAAGATACCGCCCACTCGAGTAATCTTTAAGTAGGTCGGGGTCGAGCCGTTAAAGGTGGCAATTGACGTGCTAATGAGTCCCTGCCTCGACCGAACTTCCACACTGATACCGTTACCTTTGTTGCCTGGTTCCACGAAAACTGCATAGTAAGGTGAGTCTGGGGCCAGGCTCTCGCGGACCATGATGCCTGCTTTAGGATACAAGGATGTGCTTATCTGAGAAACAATGCGCAGACTCAGGTCACCATCACCCTTTATATGCTGCCAAACATAGTGAAACTGGTCTGAAGGTCCCCAGATATCCTCGCCATCGCCCTGCACCATCCAAGAGGTACCATGAAGAGATTGGCCTCCCAGAATTGCAGGATTCCCAATGTCATCACAATGCCAGCCCGTGGGACAAGATGTTGGGGGTGACGGAAGGCGCGATGATGAGTCAGGTAACCCAATAGTCAAAGCGCTATATACCGCAGTGCTCATGGGTTCGATGTTGTCTGAAGTGACGGCCAAACCAGCATTTAGTGTAGTTGGCATGACCAGAGTTACAGTGCTGCCAGGCACAAGTGTATAGTTAATGCCATCTCTAGAGATTCCCGCCTGGAACTGATTGCCAATGCGTTCTATCTTGAAGTAGAGGGGGAGCGATGCCGTAGTAAACTGCAAATCCTTGATTGTCTCACCACCAAAGCTGGAACGATACTGTATGACAACGCCAGTATGTTCTGTAAAGAACACGGCATAATACGGCGAATCTGGATCATTGGTCTGTCGAACCATCAGTCCCTCCTGCGCTGGACTATCGACCCCTACCGCCTCATGCGACACCAACCTGGTGCTGATTTGCATATCGCTACTAACACTTCTGGAGACGAAGCGCACCTGATCGAAAGTGCCTGTAACACCTGTACCACCGGCCTGGACCCTCCATGTACCATTGGAGATGGTTTCCGAGCCAACAAGTATTGGGTTACCAATGTCTTGACAGGACCACCCTTGGAGACAATGTCCATCAGCGACGGAGGGAACTGAGGAGGTACTGGGAAGGCCGAACGCGTACAGATTACCGTCTGTGCTTCCCACGAAGATCTGACCATGTGACAGGCTTGGCGATGCGTAGATCAAGTTACCAGTCTCGTAGCTGTAGAGGCGAGCGCTGGTAGCTGCATCGAGCACTTCTAGATCGGAACCCGCACCATCGATGATCAGGCCGTTTGTGTACACTAGCGCGCCAATGACAGCACCAGTTGCGCTATGTTTCCACAAGACCTTGCCCGTGGTTGGGTCTAGCGCTTGTACTGAACCCCGGAAGTTGACGCCGTTGATATTGGTATTGCCCGCTGCAACATAGAGCCTGCCCTGGCCAACTGTATCAGACGAGACACTGCTATCCTCACAAATTGGGCACATACCTGCTATATCAATCAACTGTCTCCATAGTGGACCATCCGCGACATTGTTACGATTGAATACATATATATAGCCGTTCTTGTTGACGGTTGCTACAAGAGGAGTGCCCCTGGCATCGGTGAAGAGTATGGGCGAGGTGTCGAAGTCGGAATCGCCGATGGCTTCGGCCTCTGGGAGGTGCCACCAGGACTTGAGGGTAAGCGTCGAGGCCTCAAGGACGAAGAGAGATTGAGCCAATTTGTCGCGCGGGTTCATTTCTGTTCCCGAAGATACAAAGATGCTGTTTGTCGTGGGATCAACACTTAGAGAGGTCCAGACGCCACCACCAACGTCACCTTTGGGGACGATCTCGAATGTATGGGCAATCTGGTGAGTCTTCAAGTTGACCTGTATTATCTGGCCCTGTACCAGTGGCTTGTCGCAGTTGCTTGCAACACCAATGTAGGCATAGCCGTTGTAGATCAAGGGACTGGACCAGTTGTAATGCCCACTAAGTGCACTGTTGTTACCGGAATCCACCTTCCACAAGATTGCACCCGTTTTAGCGTCGAGGGCGTACCAGTAGGCATCGCCGCCCCCTACGTAGACCACGCCATTTTGCACCGACGCTGAAGAAGTAATGCCGATAACCTGAGGGTAACAGTTGCCTGCTACGGTCCGACCGAGGTACGTCTTCCATTTCAACGCACCAGTCATCTCATCAAGGGCGTATTCATAACCATCCCAGGAGCCAACGTAGACAGTGCCAGCGACGATAGTAGCAGAAGCGGCGATGGCATTACCAGTCTTAAAAGACCACCGTTTTGTAAGTTGTCCTACATTGGAAGACGATAGAATCGTCTCGTCGCTGGCTGAAGTACGTTGCGGATCATGTAAGTACATTGGCCAATCGCTACCTGCTGATGGCAACACGGGTTTTCTTAGTGCTGTAGGCAATGAGGCTACTGTATGCAGTTTGGTATTGGTAGCTGCTACCTGTAGTACGGCCTGGCTTACGGCTATCAATGGAAGGCTGAATGCCAATGCCAGCACAACCACAAACTTGATCAATTTTAGGTTGAGCTTGGGGCGTTTCATTATTGACCTGCCTTCCATACTTTCCCCAGAGCAAACGGCCTCTGGTACACAGTTTCACTCGATGATACGGCGAGAGCGTTATCCCTATACTGAATACTGCCAACTCTGCAAAGACGGTGCTCGGTGAGCAGACTGGGTGGCACAGGTCGCGTTGGCAATTGAGGCAGCCCAGTGCGTTGAAA
>DMFQ01000143.1:0-4071 GCA_003450555.1 Ktedonobacter sp. | reverse complement strand
GAGGCAGCCCAGTGCGTTGAAACAGGCTGAGACCTTTCTCCTCCTGAACTACGAGAGCAGGTTGTGACAGAAATATTTGACTTTTTACATCAATGTGCTTTGCTACGAGATCATTCTGATCCCCTGGATTCACAATCACCCAGTCTACTACTGATGCAGGATTGCTCAGTGCTTGATTTCCACATTTCGCCTGAACCTTCGTACACCATGTTTTTGAAGTCTACCCCAACATCTGGTCCCAATGAAGAACTCGCTCCGGAGGTAAATATATCTGCCAAAATCCTTCCCCCCGCATAGTGCTGTGCCAGGTAAACGACCAGAGGATGTAACGGATGGCAGTCAAGGCCGTACTGGCCCTCCTGCAACGAGATGATACCTCCATAAGCAGTCAACGTTGACTGGACGAGGATGGCTATGCCGCAGATGATCGGGAGAACCAAGTGTCCTCTGCCCATAAATCCTCGACCAGCTAGCGTTGCTACAAAGAGTGCAACGGGTACAACGGTTTCTACACCATAGCGTGCATTGTAGAAGGACATGCTTTGAGGCGCATGTGCAGGAGAAGCTCCTGGTGTAAAGAGGGCGGCTTGCCCTTGATAGAGTGAAAACACGTAAAAGACGAAGGGTACCAGGAAGGCCGATGCCGCGAGCACCTCTGGTGTTATACGACGTCGCAGGAAAAATATGACGATGGCGATGGCAGCCAGGGCAAAAAGGATGGAACCCACGTTCTGTATGGAGCTTATCGTGTAGGTCCGGATAGACTGCCAGAGATCATGATAGGTGAACAACAGCTTCAAATTGATAAGCTTCTGCTGCTGTGCTTGTGACGAGAACGAACTGTGTTGCCAGTAGAGTGGATCGCCAAAAATGACCTCACACCAAAGAAGCCATAATACTATCCCTAGTCCACCTAACGTGCCGAAAGTGAGCAGATTAGCTTCGATCTGTGCCCGGCGTTGATGCTGGATCCACCCTATCATCACAATCAAGATGAGAAATGTCAGGAACAAGGCCCAGGCATCATACCGGGTCAATGTTGCCAAAAATGTACTTGCTGCTGCTCGGATGAGATGATGCAGCTTGCCTTCCTGTGCCCATGCCAGGAAGTAATAAGTTGCAGCCGTGAGTGTTGCGATGAGCACTAATTCGCTGAGTGGCGTGGTTTGCAAGTAAAGGATATTCGGGTTCAGGATGAAGAGCAGCGTACCCACAAAGCTGGCACGGCTATTGTGCGTCAAGCGCCGAGCTGCGAGAAAGAGGTAGATCGCCGAGACGACATAGCAAGGCATCGATACAAAGCTTCCCGCCAAACCAGTTTGCCAGAGATAGTCATTCCAGATGAAAGGCTGCATCAAAAGATGAGGCAAAGGGAGCCAGATACCTCCGAGCTGAGCAACTCCCGGCGTAAGATTGTCGATGAGACGGCGTGCAATCAACATGTGTGAGTAAGTGTCGCCAATAAGGAGTATTTGGTGATTTTGGAAGAAATACCACAAAGAGACGATACTCGCTGCGCAGGCAGTGACGAACGTGGCCAGAAGCCAGCGATCCCTGAACCATCGTTGCCATGCTCGGTGCTTTGTGCTCGAAAGGGCAAGTGTAACGTCAATCATCATCGAATTAGGAGTCTCTGGCACAGATGTGTCTAGAGGGTATTCAGCTGATTGTTTAGTCATGCTCCAACTTTTCCCTTTTCTCAACCTCTGATATCAGCCTGTTGGAAGGAGGATCAGCGGTCTCTGTTGAAGACAGAGGCTTTTCTTCCTTTGTCACCACTTCCTCAATCCTCACCGTCTCGGCCATCGAATCCCTGGATTTTGATGGAAAAACTAGATTCTTTGATACTGCTGGATGTCTTCCACTCGTGTGTACCTTCAAGCGAAAAGTCTTTTCTGTGAATTCGAGTTCAAAATCATCCCTCATCAACTTCATATTCGAGGATGACCTGGTGGCCTCGATCTCCATCGTCCCAGCGGTTACTGCCCTCAAAGTGATCCTCGAAGACGAACTAGATGTGCGCAGGTGGAGGCCGTGCAGGGTCTTTTCCCAATAATGCGGCTTGAAGACGAGTTGATAGAGTGCGAAGTATGCTGCGATACTCATCATCGTCCAATAGATAGGCATGAATAGTGTCCATTTTACGAGGTTATATCGGCCACGTTTCATACACCCAATAAGGTGAATATACATATAAGTGAAGTTGCCGAAGACGAGGCAGATTGTACCCATGTAGAGGATGGGCATGGGGTATAACGTGTGATAAGCATTGACAACGAATGTATGGAATAGAATGTAGGTCGCCAGCAGCATCCACATCAAGGGATTCACGAATAATATCGCTGGTTTGCCCCCTATGATCAGCTGCAGCGTGAGAAACTCATTCAGGCGCCGCGAGCGTAGATAGTCTAGTGGGTGACGCATGTGCACCAGGTACGTCTGTATATAGCCCTTGATCCAGCGTGAACGCTGCCGCAACCAGTTCTTCACCTGGGAGGCCGCTTCCTCATAGGTTGTTGAATCTACCATTGCGGTTTTCAGATGGTGGTTGCCCAGTCGCAGCCCCAGATCACAATCCTCAGTGACGTTGAAAACATCCCACGCGCCCACCTTGCGCAACAGATCGATACGGAAATGATTCGATGTTCCACCTAGTGGTAGCGGCACTCCTAGTTTTTGCAGTCCTGGCAATATTACATCAAACCAGGATGAGTACTCTGCTGTGAACCAGCGTGTCAGCAGATTTTGCTCTGTATTATAGAAGTTCAACTTGGCCTGCACACAAGCAAGGTCTGAGCCATGATTCGCAAACGTCAGGATAGCTTTTTTGAGTTGCAGTGGTTCGGGCACATCCTCAGCATCGTAGATGGTCACATAGTCCCCCGTAGCTTGCAACAAGCCATAGTTACACGCTCGTGGTTTAGTGCGTGGTTCTCCAACCGGCACTGTCACCATCTTGAAATGATGCGGCAACTGTATCTCCTGGATAGCTTTGTGAGTCTCGAAGTCCTCTTCCTCGGTTAGGAGGAGAATTTGCAATTTGTCTGTTGGATAATCAAATGCCTGCATGGCCCATACAAATTGAGGCACAACATCGGCTTCGTGGTAGAGCGGGCAGAGAATCGTATACCGAGGCCAATCGGCATCAGCCAGCGCATGCACGACCTCATCGTCTATCTGTTCTTCAGTTGATTGCTCGAGTACCCGCATTGATAGAAAGAAGTAGAAGAGTAAGTCGCCAATATAGAATAGGGTAACTGTAGCAATAATTATCTCGAGCCCCACTGTACTATAAAAGAGCAGCCCTAGCGCATATACAAGCCCGATCACTTTTAGAATAAGCCTTTGCCTGGACGTCGTCGTTTGGAGCGCAGAAAGGTTACGCCGAAAGGGCGCGAAAGGGCGAACTTCCTGTTCACCAACCATAACCGGCTCCATGGCGTCATCAATATACTTGCTGATGCCCTCTTGATTGCTGCTGAGGGTATTGCGCCTGGAGTCTACAGCAAGCCATGTAGTATAGCTTTTGACTTTTTCACCGATATCGACAACAGTAGTGGGTGCCTGTGGGATAGGGCTGCTTTCAGTGGTATCCGTATACTGCATGTTTCTCCTAAATACAATTTACGGGAGCGCAAGTTTGCTAAGCCTTCATATACCTCTCAGCAATGATCGGGCTCAGCCCAGTAATGAGATACTCTTACAGATCTGCAAGCCTATTCTGTATGAGTCCCTCTTTCAGCTAAGACGATTGCTTCCAAAAAAAGTCACAAGGTATCGGCTACAAGGTTTGCACCGTGTCTTCTTATGCGTTTAAGAATTGAAAGGGACCTGTGAGCTGGTTGCTAATAAAGAAATGAAGGGGGGTTTATTATCAAGAGCAACCTATACCGCTAACAGAGAAATAACACGGGCTTCAAATGGTTTGCACTATAATTTTATACACTACTAGGCGATTCGATGAGGCATTTCTAATGCCATGAATTGAAAACCAACAGTAATAATTATAGGAAAAAAAAGAGGTGATGTCAAGTGTGCCGTTCCCTACGCCAGGGCAATCGCATCTCATTT
>DMFQ01000160.1:439-3097 GCA_003450555.1 Ktedonobacter sp. | reverse complement strand
GCAGAAGCCCGGTTGAGAGGGAAATGACGTGACGAGAATACCTAGATGTCTTGTCATTGACACTGATATTGCACGCTCTGCTGGTGGATTGGACGCACAGGATATGCGGTCCAAAGACTGCCGAGAATTTCTCATAGGTGTGCAAGAGACTAAACATAAAAGTTGTTTCTACGAAGACAATTCGAGAAGAATGGCATAAGCACCAGTCCAGATTTACAAGAACGTGGCTTGTCTCTATGGTTGCTCAAAAGAAAGTATGTTGGTTAGACGATGTGGCAGGCGATGTGTTACGTCGTAAAGTAGATAGCTTGGATGAGGATATACGTGAAGAACTGCTAGAAAAGAAGCAACTCATTGAGGATGTACTTAAAAAAGATCTGAATAATCGTCAGACAATGCTGGGAAAGTTACAAAACATTGAGGAAGTGTTACATTCAGTCGAGGGTAAGCGAGATGCCATGTTTAAAGACATCCATCTCATCGAGGCAGCGCTTCAAGCAGATAGGATAGTGATCTCGATGGATGAGACTGTACGGGGGTATTTTCGTGAAGTGACACAAAAGGTAGTTGAATTAAGGCAGATTGCATGGGTTAATCCTTGTAAGAGTGAAGAGACTGCGCTTGAGTGGTTGCAAGACGGGGCTGAGCTAGAGAGGGAACGGTTACTTGGGTACCGAACAGAAGAGAGTGATAGTTAAAGCAAAGCCATGAATCTGCATCAATTTCACATTTTCAGTAGCGTGGTCGAACATAGGATTTATACCTAAGGCTGCCGAGACGCTGTTTATGACGCAGCCAACGATAAGTTTGCAGGTGCACGCGCTGGACGCAGCTCGCAGGTGAGGCTGCTGAAGCGTGTTAACCAGCATTTGATGGTTACTGAGGCGGAGCGGGTGCTGGCGGAATTGGAGGGGGCAGGGAGAGGGCGGTTGGGGTTGCCGCCAATGCTAGCGGCGGGATGTATATTTTTCCTCAATTGGAAACAAGGGGAAGCTTGAATGACGAAGTATGCATTTGTCATTGACCAGCGAAAGTGTATCGGGTGTCATGCCTGCACGGTGGCCTGCAAGGCGGAGCATGATGTGCCGATTGGTGTTTATCGCACGTGGGTCAAGTACATTGAGAAGGGCGAGTTCCCAAACTCGCGCCGTTATTTTTTGGTCAACCGCTGCAACCACTGTGATGATGCTCCCTGTGTCGCTATTTGTCCCACAAAGGCACTGTATAAACGAAGCGATGGCATTGTAGATTTTGATGCGAACCGTTGCATCGGCTGTAAATCGTGTATGCAGGCGTGTCCGTATGACGCGTTGTATATCGATCCGTACAGTCATACGGCGGCCAAGTGTAACTATTGCGCCCATCGCACCGAGGTGGGGATGGAACCGGCCTGCGTTGTTGTCTGCCCGGTACACGCGATTGTTGCAGGAGATATGCACGACCCACATACGGAGATCGCGAGGATCATTGCTCGTGAACCGGTGCGCGTGCGCAAGCCTGAGCAGGGGACGAAACCCAATGTTTATTATGTAGGGGCGGAAGAGGCGGCGATCAATCCCGAGGTGGCTGTAGAGGAATTGCCACATATGACGATGTGGAGTACGCTGCTCAAGCCACATTACGAGGACGAGAGCGCGATAGATATGGGCAAGTCGCTGCGTCCTCTACAGACCATCAATTCTCTTAAACCCTATCGGCCAGTCGAGGCAGTACGGCGTGAGGCGGCGGATGCGCATGTTGTCTATGATACTCCCAAGAATACGGCACCGTGGGGCTGGAAGGTAGCGGCCTACCTCGCGACGAAAGCGTTGGGGGCTGGCGTTATGATGGTGGCAGCCCTGGCTCTGGCACTCTATGGATTGCAGGGCACGCTCAGCGGAACAATGAACGCCTTGCTGGGTATAGGCGCTCCGGTGGTCGGTGGATTTTTCATTGTTATTACACTGGTGCTATTGATCGCTGATCTGAAGCGCCCGGAACGCGCACTTTTCCTGGTGACTAAGGCGAATCATACCTCGTGGCTGGTCTGGGGGGGCTATATCCTGGGCGTATTTGGACTGATCGAGGCGGCATGGTTTGGCGCAGCGCTTTTTGGACTGTTCGATGTGGTGCGCTGGCTGCTCATTCCGGCGTTGCTCTTTGGAGCGGGCGCAGCTGGCTATAGCGCCTTCCTTTTTGGACAGGCAGAGGGGCGCGATTTTTGGCAAAGTCCACTTATGCTGCCGATTCTGCTGGTGCAGGCTGTAATGGCTGGAGCGGCGGGCTTAGGATTGCTTGGCTGGGCGCTCAACGCGGGCGCTAGTTTGAGCAACCTCTTCACCCTCGTTTTGCTCAGTGCTATTGTACTGCATGTGCTGCTGATTTTCATTGAAGTATTCGGCTCCCATAGCAATAGCCATGTTGCAGCCGCGGCGCGTTATATGACGCGCGGCGGGCTAAAGGATACTTTTTGGGGGCCATTCTTCGCAGTTGGATCGCTTGTTCCTATAGTCATATTGTGTATAGCCCTGGCCGTACCTGTAGCTGAGCCTGCTTTGTTGGGAATGGCGGGAATTGTCGCGCTGGTGGGGTTGTATGCTTATGAGCATTGTTTTGTGGTGGCGGGGCAGATTGTGCCGTTGAGTTGAGGTTGGGGGTACGAGGGCGACGCAAGCGTCC
>DMFQ01000160.1:0-251 GCA_003450555.1 Ktedonobacter sp. | reverse complement strand
TCGTGTCCGCCGCCGGAGCGCTGGAACGATTGGGTTGAGTATGATGCAAAGGCGTGGCCGCGCAAGGTAGAGAGACACTATGAGATTATTCCTACGATCTGTTTCAACTGCGAGGCGGCATGTGGTTTGATGGCCTATGTGGATAAGGAGACGGGACGCGTCAAAAAATTTGAGGGGAATCCGTATCATCCTGGCAGCCGGGGACGCAATTGCGCCAAGGGACCGGCCACGATCAACCAGGTCAACGATCC
>DMFQ01000025.1 GCA_003450555.1 Ktedonobacter sp. | reverse complement strand
TTCTTCACACCTGTCTTCGTATTTACTTTTGTAGTAGTAAGTATATTCGATTAAAGATAATGATGGGTGAATATTAGTAGATTTTGGCTATTCATCAATACTTATTACTACGTTCTGGTTAGAGTTTTGTTCCATTTGAAATAATTGCCAGGGGTACAGCGAACTTATGAAGTACTAGAACATTTGATCAAGTTTTCTCTTGACTTTTATGAACGAAGGCTGTATGCTGAGGGAACAATACATGCAATCAAAGAGAGGTATCAGGGTAGATGGCACATTCCTCCAAGTCCGTTTCAACTGTACAAGATGATCATGATACGAGACAAGAACAACTTTCGCTTTTCGCTCCGCGAAATACAGATGAGCATAAAGAAACTATCAAGAGTGAATCAACATTCAAAAGAGAGCCTGGCTCAACAGTGACGGGTAAAAAACCTGGATCACGAGCAAAAAAAGGTGCTGAGTATAGTGCTGCTGATATCCAGGTTTTAGAGGGAATTGCTGCAATTCGCCATCGGCCAGGAATGTATATCGGCTCAACTTCTACATCTGGTCTGCTCCATCTCATCTGGGAAGCCCTTGATAATGCTGTGGATGAGGCAGTTGCAGGATATGGTAAGCAAATTTGGATGAACATTGATCGTGAAGGCTGGGTTACGGTAAGAGATGAGGCTCGTGGAATGCCTTTTGATCCAATGTTGTATCAGGGCGATTACTTACCTGCTGCTACTGTGATTCTGACGATCCCACACTCGGGTGGGAAGTTTTCCGAAGGGGTATATAAGACGGCGGGAGGATTACACGGTGTCGGCGCGACCGTGATTAATGCGCTCTCTGAAAAGCTCGAATTGACGATCTGGAAAGATGGTCAGAAATTCACGCAAGTGTTCAGCCGCGGGATTGCGCTGCCACATCATATCACTCCATGCGATGCGAAATTGCACGGAACGCAGTTGCGATGGTTATATGATCATGCAATTTTTGACGCCGAGGCGTATTATCCGCTGGAGGCCATTGATAGCCGTCTGAAGGCAGCAGCATTTCTGAATTGTGGCGTAACTTTCCAGTTGGAGGCATGGGATGATGCCGAAAACAAGCAGGTGAGCCGTACGTTTTATTCCCGTGACGGTTTACCCGATTATGTGCGAGAGCTTTCTATCAGCACCAATGCTCCCCTTTTCAAGCAGGTACTTGGTATAGCGAAAGAGAAGGATACTGTACAGGTAGAAGTAGCTTTGCAACCAACAGCTGGTTATAAGACGGCCATCTACAGTTTTGCTAATGCGGTGCGTACTCGCGATGGCGGTGTACATGAAACAGGCTTTAAGGCTGCCCTCACAAAAGTTGTGCACGATTACGCCCTCAAATGGAAGATCATCAAAAACCGTGAAGAGGATGGTTTTCGGCCAGAAGTTATCCAGCAAGGGCTGAATGCCGTGATCTCCGTCAAGCTAACCAACCCCCAGTTTCAAGGACAGACAAAAGATCGACTCAACAATGCACCAGTCGAGGGGATTGTGCGTTCAGTTGTAGACGAGGGCTTGAAAGACTGGTTTGAGAACAATACAAGCGCTGGAAAAGAGTGGCTGAAGAAGATACTGCAGATGCAGAAAGCTCGCAACGAGGCACAACTGGTTGAAGAGTTGGCCAGGGGCGGTAACAAGAAAAATGGCGAGCTAATCGATACAACGCTCTCGAAAAAGTTTTTGCGTTGCAACTCAAATGACCCGGATCGCTCCGAACTCTTTATTGTGGAAGGTGACTCTGCTGGTGGGAGTGCAGGTCAGGGTCGTTTTTCGGAATTTCAAGCGATTCTGAAGCTCAAAGGGAAACCGCTCAATGTCGCGAAGGCTGATTTGCGGCGTATTGTCGAAAACGAAGAGATTCGTACTATTATCAACGTTTTAGGGACGGGAACGCGCGATTCTTTTGATATTGGCCGCCTAAAGTTTTCCCGTGTTATCATTGCTACCGATGCTGATGTAGATGGCTTACATATTCAATGCCTGTTGCTGACGCTCTTTTATCAGGAATTTAGTGATCTGATTGAACATGGGCATGTCTATATCGCTTGCCCACCGCTTTACTCGGTTAAATATAAGGGCAAGATCGTCTGGCTATTCGATGATGATGCTCGCCTGCAATTTATTAAAACTCATTCTGATGCGCAAGGGTTGGAGTTCAAACGCTTTAAAGGTCTGGGTGAGATGAACCCGAAAGAGTTGCGTGATACCACCTTCGATCCTGCGCGGCGTACACTCAAACGAGTCTCAATGGAAGATGGAGTGCTGGCTGCGCGGCTGGTCAAGGAATTGATGGAAGACGAAAATGCTGAAGCTCGTCGTGTCTTCCTTGCTGAACACTCCCGTAAGATTAAGGAGCTGGATGTCTAAATATGGCTCGTATTACCGAAAATAACACTGCATTCGAAACAGGAATTATCCGCGAGGAAGATTTTTCTGTAATCATAGCCCAGGCTTTTGCGACCTACGGGCTTTCTGTTGTCACTGATCGCGCTCTCCCAGATGCCCGTGATGGCTTAAAACCGGTGCAACGGCGCATCCTGGCAGGAATGCGCGAAGCCCGTTACCTCTCTAATCGCCCGACGGTGAAAAGCGCAGAGGTGGTTGGTCTGATTCTGGGTAACTATCATCCCCATGGTGACACCTCTGTCTATGATGCGGCAGTACGCATGGCGCAGCCTTTTACCCTGCGTTATCCCTTAATCGAGGGGCAGGGAAACATGGGTAGCGAGGACGGTGATGCTCCTGCAGCCTATCGCTACACGGAGATGCGTCTCTCTCCTCTGGCTGAAGCACTGATGGCCGATATGGAGCGTGAGACCGTTCCTCAGCATCCTACCTACAAACAAGATCCGAAAGTATTAGAGCCTGATTACCTGCCAGGTCGCATTCCACCTGTTGTCAATCCATCAAGTGGTATCGCTGTTGGTCTTTCTACCAACATTCCGCCGCATAACCTTGGTGAGGTATTGCGCGCCTGTATTGCGCTGCTTGATCAACCATCCATGACTGTTGAGCAGCTCATGGCGTTCATACAGGGGCCAGATTTTTGCCAGGGAGGGCGAATAATCGGCGTTGACGGTATTAAAGACTATTTTGCCAATGGCAAGGGACGTATCATCGTGCGCGCGGAGGTACGCCTGGAAGATACTCCGCGGAGCCGCTCACTTATTGTCACGCAGATTCCCCCTATTGGTAGAGATAAGGTCAAGGCCTCTATTGTGAAAGCAATCAATGCTCGCAAGCTGGAGGGCCTACTGCCTGATGTGCGTGATGAAAGCGATACAGAGAAGGGCATGCGTATTGTCCTGGAGCTGCGGAAGGATGCCGATGCGGCCCAGACGCTCTCGCAACTTTTCGCCGAAACAGATTTGCAGATAGCCCTTTCGTTTCAAATGGTGTTTCTTTTTGGAGAGCCTATGCAGGCGGCGCGGCAACCCAAACAGGTGGGTATGATCGAACTGCTCAACTATTGGAATGTACACCAGATGGACGTGTTGACTCGTCGAACTCAGTTTGACCTGCGCAAAGCGCAGGAGCGATTGCACGTCATCGAGGGCTTGATTATTGGTGCTGCTCATGCCGATAAGATCGTCAAGATTTTCCAACAGGCCGAGGACAGGGCAACTGCGCGCCAGATTATTGAGAAGACCTATAAGCTTACACCCATTCAATCGGATGTTATTGCCTCGATGACACTGGCGCAGGTGACGCGCTTAGATGCTAGCAAGTATGTCAAAGAAAAGGAGGAGTTGCAGACTCGTATCGGCGAGTTACAACAGTTGCTCTCGGATCGCAAAGCAATGCTCCTGCTTCTGAAGAAAGAAATGCAGCAACTTACAAAACAGTTTGGTGATGAGCGCCGCACAACTATCGACGTGGACGGACAGGTACACGAGCCGATCAAGGAAGTTGTCAGCCTCTACGAACGGGAACCGCTCACCATTGCCTATACGCGTGCTGGTGCGCTAAAAGCGCTGCCGGCAGATACATTTGTTCCTCGGGGGAAGAATGGTGCAGCTATCTATACGCCTGTGCGGGGAGATGAACAACTACGCCAGATTGTCGCAGCCATTTCGCAAGATTATGTCTTGTGCGTCTGTTCCAGTGGAAGGGTATTCCAGATCGCGGCCCATCGCATCCCCGCTGGAAATCGTGCGGCGAAAGGGGAGCCGATGCGCAAATTGCTGGCCCTGGCCTCTGGTGAGGAGGTAGTGGCTGTGCTCCCTGTCGAATCCCATGATGAAGATCGTTATCTCGTCACCTTTAGTAAAATGGGGAAGGTCAAGAAGTCGCCGCTGAGCGATTATAAGACGGCGGATGTTGATGGTTTACAGGATATGAAACTGGCTGATGGTGATGCCGTAGCCATCGCACTGCTTTCGCGCGGACAGGGTGAATACTTTGTAACGACGCATAGTGCTCAGACCTTGCGATTTAAAGATGATGTGTTGCGGGCACAGGGGCGTGTCGGTCAGGGTGTTGCAGCTATAGCGTTAGGTCAGGGCGCTCATGTCGTCAGCGCCTCCTACCTGGATAACGAGGTATCTGCCGAGAGCGGCAATTTCCTGAGCTTGCTGGTGGTTACGGAAAGCGGCCTGGGCAAGAAAGTGCCATTGAGCCAGTTTCCCCCGAAAGGACGGGCAACAGCGGGTGTTGTTACTACTGAACTTGTTGACAGGGACCACGTGCTGCTGACGATGATTATCAATGAGAAAGATCACCTGTTGATCACCTGGAAAAATGAAGAGGGCGAGCAGGTAACGGCCATCAAAGCAACTGAGGTAAAGGCTTTTACACGGGCAAGAAAAGGCGTTCCCTTGGTGAAGGGGCGTGTAATGGGTGTAGTAAAGTTGTTGTGAGTTACTTTCGTCTTTCGGGAGATTACCTTTCCAAGCAAGAGTAGCAAGTATGGTTGTAGACAACCCCTGGCGTTATGAGTCGGGGGAGAAAAGTTATTCTTTGTCATAAAGTTAAGCCTTATTGTATTATCCACGATTTGATGGTTCAGTATTTGCCAAAAAGTATTGAGGTCATACCCACTAGATGAAAGTGGGTATGACCTCAAAAGTATACTCAATGTGAAGAGACTGAGTTAGAGACCTGATGGCTCGTCGTGTATAATTTCCTCAACTGAGCTTTTCATGGCTTCAGAGGGGCGATCTGAACGTACGACCTCGATCGAGCACTGCGCGATCAACGCGCCAATAGCACCAATTGCTGCGAGTGCTGGAGCCAGGGCAACACCCACGAGTCCCACATTTAATGGTAACTCCACAATGGTGTGGCCATCTTGTTTAATGATGATGCGCCGTACATTGCCCTCATGAACCAACTCTTTCACTTTCGAAAGCAGTTGCTCGCCCATAATCTGCAGGTCATCCTGGAACCCTTGTTTCTGTTCTGTGTTTGGATCTGTCTGTGACATAATTATCCTTCTCCTATTTGCTCTGTATTCCGCTTATGAACTACGAGCCACGCTATCACCTTCTTTTCACGAACCTGAAAGATAGTCGACGCGGCATATGAAGTTGTGGTGTAGCCCTAGCGTTTCTCATTTTGACTACAATACATATACGGATACGGAACATAATAAGTTGGAAGATATGCTTCTGCCATTTTTTCCTTGCTTTCTTCAGTTGATTATGGTACCCTCATTACGAAGTTTAAAACCAGAGGAGGTATACACATCTATGACAACCACAACCGTCTTTTCCTCCATTAACACAACCAGCGAGGAAAAGCCTTTCTGAGTGTGCCCTCGGTCCAGTAGAACTGAATTGGTTTGCCACTGCAGGAATACTAAACGTTCACATGCCAGCGTTACGTGGCGTAATCTCAGTGATCCTGATTGCTGTGAGTCAATTTGATTTTCCCGTCATTTCTCCTATTGCACGCTACCGGCCATTGTGCACGCTCTGTCTCGTGGCTGCTTCGTGTCCTCTTTAAGCAATGCACAATGGGGAAAATTTGCCTGTGTGCCTGGTTTTCGGAGATCATACGTGCAAAGTGCCTGGAACCGCTCTTTTCATGCTGTCAGCCACGGAAAACCTGTACTCCTCACGCTTACAAAACCCACCTGAGTGGTGTGGAACGGTGAAAAATGGATGGTCTTACTGACCTGTTACGCTTCCTGGCGAAAGGAACGGTACATTTTGGATATACATACTGAATATGACCCGGATGACGCGGAAACATTTGACGAAAAAACGCGCCTGGCGCTTGGCTCAACTGCTTTGCACAAGCCAAAGAAGAAGGCCAGCTATGAGAGTAATGCCGATGTTCAGCGTTGGCTCAAGGAGCAAGCACTTGAGGATGGTGGCGTTAAGCCGGAGTTCAATCCGACATTTCTCGCGTCACTGCGTGACGCTCCCTGGATCGTTTCTTCACTTGTGCAGTTCTACGATCAAGATCTGATTACGGATGTGTTACATGTCGTCAAGAGCGGGAAAGAAGCGACAGTCTACTGTTGTGCTGCCGACTCCAGCACAGGGATCGATTACCTGGCGGCGAAGGTCTATCGACCTCGCATGTTCCGCAGTTTGAAGAACGACGCGATTTATCGTCAAAGTCGGATGCAGTACGATAGAGACGGAAGAGTAGTGCGCGGTGGGGGCCGACACCATAGCACCGGCAAAAGTAGTGAGCGGGGACGAGCGGCACGGGTCAACTCCTGGATCGAGTACGAGTTTCAGACCCAGAGTTTGCTCTACGACAACGGAGCTGATGTACCCAAACCCGTGGCGCAGATTGGCAACGCGGTATTGATGGAGTACATAGGTGATGTTGGTCAGCCAGCTTTGACCTTGCGAGAGGTGACATTGGAAAGGGCGGAGGCACAACCACTCTTTGAATGCATCCTACGCAATGTGGAGCTGAGCCTTGCTCACAACCGCATTCACGGCGACCTGTCGGAGTATAACATTCTCTATTGGCAAGGGGAAGTTACGATGATCGACTTTGCTCAGGCTGTCGATCCACGTTATAACCCTGATATATTCTCGCTACTGCTTCGCGACATCGAGCGTGTTTGCAGCTACTTCGCTGACTACGGCGTAGCGGCTGACGCGCAGGAACTTGCCAATGAGATATGGTTGCGCTTTCAGGGTGTGCTCTAGCTTATTGATGCAGAAAAACCTATTGATTTGCACCAATGAGGAAATAATATAATGCATAGCTGCGACTTCGGTGAGAGAACTCAACCGAAGTCGCAGCTATGCATTATTCATTGAAACGCTCAGGTAAAACGCAGTATGATAGCGGAAGTAAGAAGTAGGTACGAACCCTAGCAGTAAGGAGCAATCTTCCATGGATAAGCAGGCATTATGGTATGTTGGTGAAGAGTGGGTACATCCTCATGAAGCTACGCTATCGATCAATGATGTCGCGGTTTTGCGTGGCTATAGCGCGTTTGAGGCCTTACGCACCTATAATCGCCGTCCATTTCATCTGGATGAGCATCTAACACGCCTCTATCACTCAGCTGCGCTGATTGAACTTGAGGTGCCCTGGTCGCGTGAGGCTCTCGCAGCTATTATTCGCGAAGTGATTGAGCGAAATAGATACAAGCACGCGGCAATTCGTATTCTGGTTACAGGAGGTGAGAGCGAGGATAGTATTCTTCCCATCGGAAATCCAACGCTTGCCGTGCTCATTACGGCGCTGGGAGAACGGGACATGGAGCGTTTTGCCCAGGGATATAAACTCATAACTACAAGATTACAGCGCACGGAACCCGAGGCGAAGACTACCAATTATCTTGTAGCTATACGAGCTTTGAAAGAGGCAACACGAAGAAATGCTACTGATGCACTTTTCGTCAACGAACGCGGTCATGTACTCGAGGCTACGCGCAGTAACTTTTTCATTTTTCGAGGGAATACACTCGTAACCCCCGCATCAGGCGTACTGATGGGCATCACGCGCAATACTGTGCTCGACCTGGCAATGGAGCGCTTTCCTATTGAAGAGCGGCCGATAGAGTTGAACGAATTAGCTCTGGCCGATGAGGCATTCATCACATCATCATCCAAAGAAATAATGCCTGTTGTGCAAATCGATGACATGAAGATTGGTAAGGGGCTGCCTGGTCCGCGAACCTATGAACTTGAACAGCGCTTTATTGAAATGGTAGAGCAGGGCGCTTTTTGAGGTTCTTTTTACTATGGAGGCACGCTTTCCGGGCTGCCTCCACAGTAAAAATACTCAACCTACAGAAGTCGTTGTAGCCATGGCTGCTTCGGCAACGGAGGTAAAAGCATCCTCAAAGATAGCCAGGCCTTGCTGCAATTGCTCGTCAGTCACGCAGAGTGGTACGAGGACACGCAACACGTTATCGTACATACCTGCCTTGATGAGTACCAGTCCGCGTTGATGGGCTGCCGCTAAGATATCGCTAGCAGTGTGAGAGTCCGGCTCTTTCGTCTTACGGTCCTTCACCAGTTCCATCGCAACCATCCCCCCTAGACCGCGTACATCGCCAACCAGTGGGTACTTCTCTTGAAGTTTCAGAAAGCGTTCAGTGACAGTTCGCCCGACTTCACGCGAGCGGGCGGCAAAATCTTCTTTTTCATACAGATCGAGAACTGCTAACGCTGCGGCGCAGGCAACTGGGTTCCCGCTATACGTTCCGCCAAGTGTTCCGGGAGGAGGAGCGTCCATAATATCGGCACGTCCAACGACACCGCTAATAGGCATACCAGCGCCCATTGATTTGGCAACAATCATGATGTCGGGAGCTACCTGGTCATGCTCGACCGCAAACATTTGTCCAGTGCGGCAGAAGCCCGATTGGATCTCGTCTGCAACGAAAAGGATGCCGTGTTTATCACAGATCGCCTTGAGTGCTTTCAAGAAGCCCGGAGGTGCAACCATGAAACCACCCTCACCCTGAACAGGTTCAATGACGATGGCCGCTACCTGGTCTGGTGCTACTTCACCAATAAACATGCGCTCAAGCTCCTCAATACAGTAAGCGGAGGCATCCTGCGGCGACATATTCATGCGATAAGGGTAGGGGAATGGCGCACGATAGACTTCCGTCGCATAGGGTCCAAAGCGGTATTTGTAGGGATTGACTTTAGCAGTCATGGTCATAGTCATCAAGGTGCGGCCATGATAGCCATTATCGAATGCGATAATGGCGGGGCGCCCGGTGGAGTAACGTGCGATCTTGACGGCATTTTCAACGGCCTCTGCACCGCTGTTGAAGAAGATAGCCTTCTTGGCGAAATCGCCAGGGGCCAGTTTCACGATTCGTTCGGCAAGTGCAACATATGATTCGTACATCATCACGCTGAAACAGGTATGCGTGAAATTGGCGGCCTGCTCTGCAATAGCTTTCGTTACTTCTGGGCGAGCGTGGCCGATATTCATGGCTCCAATACCGCCAGCAAAGTCGATATAGCGATTACCATCTACATCTTCGATAATAGCTCCATCAGCTTTTGCAGCAAATACGTTCATAGTGGACGAAACACCGCGTGCTACGAATTTCTGGCGACGTGCCATCAAATCACGCGATTTTGCTCCGGGAATGTTAAGGTGAGAAATACTTTTGGACATAGATAGCCTCCTGACTGGGAAAAACGATAGGTCTTCATTGAACATCTCGTCGGCTTCGACGAACTTTCACTAATCAATTCTACCATATCCACCTCCAAGGTGATATGTGGCACGTCAGTTTTATCACTGGAGCACTACAGGCAAAAAAATAGAGAGACAAGCAGTCTCTCTATCGTTGACTGATATTTGCTGAACGTATCTCAGGCTGCCCCATCAAGAGGAGTGGCGGTACTGTGCTTGCGCATTTGTGCGGCCGCCTCCTGCAGCCGTAACTCGCTCCTCATACCGAAACCAGGCAAGTTACGAATTCGATGATGTTGGGCTGCCCACCAAAGCTTCTCTGGTGTATCAATGTTCAGTTCTTCATAGAGTCTGATAGCTGTACGAGGGCCAACATGTTCTACGGCCATTAATCGACGAACCTCAGGTGGTAGGAGCGACATGGAAAGGTCGTTGTAGAATGTCATTGTTCCCGTTTCTACCAGCTCTTTAATGCGTGCTCGTAATCGATGACCTAATCCTGGAACCGGTAGTTCTTCGCTACGCGCAAGAATTTCCGCCGCCGATTCATTGAGATCAAGCACGCCGCGCGCTGCATTGCGGTACGCCTGAATGCGATAAGGATTGCTATTCTGGTTTTCCAATAAGTTAGCGATACCGGAAAGAACCTCGGCAATCTGGCGGTTCGTCACTACGGGTGTTTTATCGTGTTCTAGCTCCAGACCTGGCAGCATAGGTTGCTTTGTATGCTTGTTCAGTGAACCGGGAGTGGTAGGAAGAATGTGAATAGTTTGGGTGAGCTGCATAATACTCATATTTGGCTCGCTCCTATCTTTCCTTAACGGGTAAGTCCTCTAACTTTGCTATAAGTGAATATAATACATGAGACCGTACGAAACCATAGACTTAGTGTAAAAAGTACATTGAATTCTTGTTCTAATTTTATCACATTATTGAGACGATGTCAAATAATGAGAGCGAGAATGCAGCGGGAAGAGAGGAAGGTTGTCAGTTGCAAAGAAAAACTAAACGATGCATAATTAAAGTTAATCATCCGAAACATAGAGGAGTTGAATAGATGGCATATCGTGCTATTTGTGTTGCCCAGGATCCCCTTGACTATTTTCTACAACATGGCAATGAAGAATCCCATTTGCGTATTTCTGATGTCATATTGCGCGTAAATAATAGGCCTAAAGAGATTTTTGCGAACCTTAAATGAGATTGCTTGAAGAAGAGAGATGCGAGTGCCGGATAACTTCCCTATAGCAGCCTTTACATTGGCACATTATCCTAAAGCAGGCAGTTTAGCGGCAATGGCACACCTGGGTATGGATCGCTGGCCGCTTGCACATACCTCTGGACTTCGCTTCTGGCGCCTATTTGGTGTGGGTAAAGGACGCGTGTTTGATCCGCGTGCTGATTTACAGCGCACGGCGCTCTTCACTGTTTGGAATTCTTCTGTCTCTCTTAAGCAGTTTGAAAACTCCTCCAGGGTAATGAGAAGTATGCGCGACCGCGCTGACGAAGTATGGACGGTCCATCTGCTCCCTGTGCGTTGGCATGGTCGATGGGGCGGACGGGATCCGTTTGAAGGCGTCTCTCCTGCCTCACCATCTGAACCGGGACCCTGGGTGATACTGACGCGTGCATCTATCCGCCCTTCGAAGGTATCCGCTTTTCTCAAGGCGGTGCCAGCAGTCTCTCAGCAACTGCTGCAACAAGCTGAATTCATCAATTCGGTCGGAGTTGGTGAGGCACCTCTGCTTTATCAAGCAACTATTAGCATCTGGCGTAACTTACCCGCTGTCACTTCTTTTGCCTATGGACCTGCCTCACATAGCGATGTCATACGGCGTACTCGTCGAGAACAATGGTATCGAGAGGAGCTTTTTGCGCGTTTCAAACCGATAGATTCCTGGGGGATGTGGGACGGCATCGATCCATTCCGTTAGCCTTCCGTTGTATGTAATAAAGCAAACTCTTCTTGTGAATACGTTCATTTCTAATGAGGCAGGTTGAAATAAGTGAAATTGTGTCTCAGACTTACCGCTTTTGACTTGACGTACAGTGACAGGAACTGCTTAGATGTTACATAGGGCTACATTGCTGCTCGGGGCTATGCTGTTTGGAACCTATCTTATTTTCTGTGTATTGCTATCACCAACGCCATCGTTCGCTTTTGGAGATCAAAAGCCGCAACTCTCTCTTAATCTTCAGCAAGGGCCGCTAGGTGTGACATTGAGTTTACGAGGCAGGAATGTACGCCCAGGTTTAGCGGGTCTGAGCTATATTGATGCCCAGGGGGTGCCGGGATCATTTGCACCGCCAGGAGACAGCCTGGTACATGTGCAGGCGGATGGTACGTTTCTCACGTCAAATATTCTGCTGCCCAGCAGTGGGCCTGCAGGTGTCTGGAAAATTGTTGTCACCGATAGCGCTGGCGCTATCTGGCCAGTGCATTACCTTGTGCTCGCAGCTCCAGGGGAGTCGGTTGCAGGCTCTCCCAATTTGACTATCAATCCTGGCAAAGGGGTCAGCGGTGACGTGATCGCCTTTTCCGGCAATAACTGGTTGCCGGGAGGAACAACGATACAACTGACGTTGCTCGTCGGTACGTCCTCCTTGCCTTTGCTCGATACCTCGCCTATCTCAGACAAAAATGGCATGATTACTGGAGCTTTTCACCTCCCAGCGAATTTGAGTGTTTCTCAAGCGAGTGTCAATGCCAAAGATGTTGCTAGCGGAGCACTGCGCGCACAGGCACAAGTGCTCATAGTTAGTTCTTCGCCTACTCCCACAGCTAGCCCAACCGTAGTAATATCGCCTACTGTTGTACCTTCGCCAACTTCTCAAGCCACACCGGTAATAACTTCGACAAGTACACCTCTGAAGACAGTTCCTTTGGGATCGGATAGCCCACGAGGGCCGCTCACGCTGCTGGGACAGATGGGATGGGGAGTCGTACTGCTTATTGTAGGGATTACGCCAGCTATCGCGGCTTTGATGCTGATCTTTGTTAAGATCCCCTCGCATGAACGTAAGAGGAATGTGCCAGGAAGTGGACATTACTGAGTCGCTTGCACTATAATGCTAGAGACCAGAGACTATCCTGGCTTCTCTTGTGGATTCCAGGTAATTCCTTGCGCAGAATTCAACTACACTCTCACTTACGCTATAGAAGGTTGTTCATGTCAGAAGATTGTGATGTTTTAATTGTAGGGGGTGGGCCTGCTGGCTTAGCTGCTGGCGAAGCGGCGGCCAGGCAGGGCGTGCGGACGCTCATTTTAGAACGCCAGCACGAAATTGGCTACCCTATACATACCAGTGGTGGAAGTTGGGTCAGCGATATGCAGGCGCTGAAAATTCCTCCCGCTCTCTATCATCCCATCAACAAAGTCGTTTTTGTTTCGCCACAGCGTGAAGTTCCCTTACACTATCAGCCAGCTGTTGCTTGCGTAGTCGATGTGCGCGGACTCTACCAGCATCTTGCGAGCCGAGCCATTGCCGCCGGAGCTCTATTGCGCGTTCGGCATACCGTCGAGCAAACGCTCCTGGAAGAAGGCCGTGTCTGTGGAGTGACGGCGAAGAACCAGGTTGGTGAACGTGTAAGCATGCGTTCAACGGTTACTATTGACGCAAGTGGCTTCTCGCGACATGTCGGCGTGCGTACAGAGATGGGCAAGGCCTTCCATCGCTATGGCTTTGGCGCGGAGTATGATATGTATGCGCCGAACTATCCCCAGGATGAGCTTTATCTGATCATGGGAAGCCGGTTTGCACCGCGCGGTTACGCCTGGGCATTTCCGCGCGGCAATGGGCGCGTTCGCCTGGGTGTTGGGGTGCTACACCCTGACTGTGATGAAGATGCGCGCGCTTACCTGGACAGTATTGTACGTGATGTCCCGCAGTTGACCGATAAGTTCAAAGACGCCAGCCCAATTGAATTCCATACAGGACTTTTTCCCTCTGAGGGGCCGCTTGAGCGTTTTACCCGCGATGGTCTATTACTGGCTGGTGATGCGGGAGGGCACGGCTCAACCTTAGTAGGGAGAGGGGATTCGCTTTGCTATCTAGTCCGGTCAAATGGCCGGGAACGTGAGCAGCCGAAGCCGTCAAAGCCCGGAATATCTCAGCAGCTTTCCTGGAAACGTTTCGATAAAAAGTGGCGTGCGCGTTTTGGGCGTGACATGGACATTTCCTACATGATTAATAAGCGTATCGCCAACTATAGCCGACGAACAGTGGGACGCTGCGCTTGATTTGATGAAGCGCCTCACTCCTTCTCAAATGGCCCAGGCGCTGCGGGGAGATTTTAGCGCGGGCCTGATAAATGGGAATCCTTGCCCGCAATCCAGGGCTTATCGCCACCGG
>DMFQ01000341.1:2001-3687 GCA_003450555.1 Ktedonobacter sp. | reverse complement strand
AGGGTCGCAAGTAATTCAAAACTGGAAAAGCCTGGTACTTTTTGATGAAAGCTTGCTCGATTGCTTGAGAAAGAAGATACTCCTTTCCAAAGTATTTGTCAAATCTTTGCGCCGAAAGGAGTTCTCTCTCTCATGATACCTTCTTCTTCCTGCTTTGACCAGTCGACTCTGGCATGTCTGCTGGAGCACGATCCGCTGGTGCAAGACTATCGCCGCTTCTTTGCTCTCTTCGAGTGGGACCTGGTTGACCAGTGGCAGACCTCTCCCTCGAAACGAGGGCGACCAGGCCATCCGCTGAGTGCCTACCTTAAAGCCTTGTTACTGCGCATTCGAGAAGGCTTGACCTACAGCAGCCACCTGCGCCGTTTCCTGCTTCATCATCCCCTGCTAGTCATCGAACTGGGCTTTCGCTTGAAGCTGGACCCAGCCCAGCCCTACGGCTTTGATCTCGAGAAGACCGTCCCCTGTGAGTACTGGTTGCGTGAGCACCTGCATTCCCTTGATCACAGCCTGCTTCAAACCCTCTTGAGGGCGACCGTGGCGGCTCTCACGGAAGAGATTCCTGGGCTGGGCGAAACGGTGGCCTTCGATGTCAAGCACATCTACGCCTGGGTGCGCGAAAATAATCCGCGTGTTTACGTCAAAGGCCGCTTCGATGTGACGCACCTGTGCCAAGGCGACCCTGATTGTCGCCTCGGCGTCAAAAAGAGCAGTAATCAAGTGCAGCCCGATGGCACCACCAAAGAAAAGAAGGAAAGTCTCTTTGGCTATGGCTCGGGCGTGGTCGCAGCTACCGATCCCGTGTACGGCGATGTCGTGCTGGCCGACTTCACGCAGCCCTTCAATGAAGGCGATGTCACCTATTTCCGTCCGTTGTACCGGCAAACGGTGCTCGCCTTCGATGCCTATCCGATCAATGTCACCGCTGATGCCGCCTATGATGCCTGGTATGTCTATCAATGCGCCGCTTTGCATCAGGGCATCGGCGCTGTCCCGCTCAATCAGCACGCTCATCCGGTCTATGAACGGGCTGCTGATGGTACTCCGATCTGCCCCAAAGGCTTACGCATGCATCCCACCTTCCAATTCAATCATACCAACGGCTACCGCGCCCAACGCTTTCGCTGCCCACTCCTCTTGCCTACGCCCACAGGAGAAACCTGCGACCATGCTCAATTCGCCAAAGGCTGTGGCTGTGTCAAAGATGTCAACTGGGAACTGGGAGGTCAGATGCGTGTCACCTTGAATCGCGATGGACCGCTCTACCACGCCATCTACAACCAACGCACCTCGTGTGAACGCATCAATAGTCAAGCGCAAGCCCTGGGCATTGAACGACCCAAAGTGCGTAATGGACGCTCAGTCGCTAACCTCAATACCTTGATCTATCTTGTGATAAACGCAAAGGCTCTAGCAAAGGCGCAATCGATCAATAGGAGACTTCTACTTATGAATTAGTTGCGACCCTCTGACGGGCTTCCCAGGCCATTTAGCCTGCTACCCTTCTAGTATAGCATGGGAAGCCACTTTACGCAATAGTTTGCGAGCATCTCTTTTTTAGGGCCTGTTTTGGCCAGAAAAACAAGGGGAAATTGCAGTCATTTTCCGCTCAAGCCGCTTCCAGCGTCATGCGAGCATCCACGCTCAGAAAGTCCGGCACTGCGATGCTCGCACATTGTTCAGCTT
>DMFQ01000341.1:1536-1737 GCA_003450555.1 Ktedonobacter sp. | reverse complement strand
GCTTCCAGGTGCTCGGCCAGTTTTGACCGTAAAAGAACCAATTCTTTCCTTGACAAAAAACACTCAAACAGCGAGAATTGCGTCCATTTACCAAACCCTGAGAG
Organism: Ktedonobacter sp.; assembly: GCA_003450555.1. GTDB lineage: Bacteria > Chloroflexota > Ktedonobacteria > Ktedonobacterales > Ktedonobacteraceae > UBA11361. The sequence continues at coordinate 1,633 of DMFQ01000341.1, read as the reverse complement.
GAGCTTGTGCACTTTCGTACGCCTCTTATCATCGGGTATATCGTAGGCGATGACATAACAGGTGGTCTGGCTGCTAGTCTTTGCTTTGTTTCTCATA
>DMFQ01000341.1:0-1341 GCA_003450555.1 Ktedonobacter sp. | reverse complement strand
TGCAGGTAGCCCACAAAGTGATCGAATCCTACCAGTTGCACCGCGCTGGCTACCTGGTTGGTGAGCAGTGAGTAGCCAAAGCTGAGCAGAGAATTGACCGGGTCAGTAGGAGGACGTTTGATGCGCCTGGCAAAAGGCCATTGCTCCTGCTTACTCATCAGTTTTCCAAAGCACCGAAAGTAGGCGGCGCTGCCTGCACCTTCCAAGCCAAGTATCGTCTCAAGAGGAGTGCCTTCAATACGATTGTCCCCACTCGCAAGTCGTCGCATTGAGTTGGCCTCGTCCAGTGACAATGTAGCCAGGCTGTGTACTATATCGGCAAGCTGGTCAATCGCTTGCCTCATCTCAACGTCTTGTTTACTCCGCTGATAGCGCTGCAACATGGTGCGCTGATTGGACAGTTTGCCGATCACAAAGCGCCGCGCCAGTTCACAACGCTTCGGCATATCGCCATGTGCTCTATATTGCGCCAAACGCAGCAGCGCATTCTTCGAAAATGGCGGTGAAAGACGCCCTTTGAATTGCCCATAGTATCCCAAAAAAGTAATTTCGATGTTGCGTTCGAGCAGCAAGTGCAAGGCAGAAGCGGTCAATGTCACTTCACCCATCACCGCCACGTCATCTATCTTCACTAGCGGAATGCGCTCCTTGCGCGCTGGTGTAGCAACTGCCCCATCTTTCCCGCGTCTTTCGGGAATCTGCACCAGCAGGCAATCTTCGCTGTCACGTCGCACCAGGGCCTGATTTTCAGTCAGGTAGAGTGTTGGCAAGAGCTTTTTCCTTTCTAGCTCGCAGCAACTTCACTTCGTCTGGTAAACAAAGTAAGAAGAGGCTGCAATTGGGACAACGTGCTGTCAATGGCGGCTCGAGCGGCGACGGTGGTTTCTCAAGTGCGGTGAGCATAATATGATCGCCCTTATCATGGTAGAATGGACAGAGACACTATCAAAGAACGATGTGGAGATGGATAACCAGATGGGTGTGGACACCATACTAGCTCTGACCAGGTGGATAAACCCGATAGAGAGGAGCTTTAGATGAGATGCAGTAGTGCAAGTTGTCCAGGTGAATACGAGCAACATGAGGTCGTGCGTGCTGTACGCCAGGGCAGTCGCATCATTGTCATCGAGCATATCCCAGCCGAGGTATGTAATGTGTGCGGCGACGTCCTTTTTACCCCTGAAACAATTGAGCGTTTAGAAGCTCTCCGTCAGACTACAGCTCCACCAGCTGGCAGTGTACCACTCTACAAATGTGCTGAATCCGCATAGATGCCCTTTCAGGGGTAGGCTTCCTGAGCGGGCCAGGAAAGCCAGTTTCCCGTAGGGGCGGGAGAGGCGT
>DMFQ01000309.1 GCA_003450555.1 Ktedonobacter sp. | reverse complement strand
ACAATTCCATGTGTTATTCTTGTAGAAACGAAGATAGAAGGGGGAGTTGCGCATGTACGACAAGCTCTGGGACGAAGATCCCGAAATTCAAAGAATCAAAGCCGAAGCTGAAGCCAAGGGCGAAGCCAGGGGCGAAGCCAAGGGTGAAGCCAGGGGTAAAGCTGAGGCGAAGGTGGAAGCATCGCAGGAGATGATCGTCGGCATTGTTGAAGCTCGCTTCCCTGAGTTAGTGGATCTGGCTCAAGAAAGAGTAGAAAAAATCAGACAGTTAGAAGTGCTGAACCTGCTGGCAAAACAGATCGTCCTGGCACCCGACGAAGCTACTGCCCGCTGGACTCTCGGTACGTTCGCAGCATGAAATGTACAGAGACTAGCCCTTTTTCATGCTTACCACAAAATTATCACACGTTCGGAACCCAGTCCTCGGCATGAGGAATATGATGCCTATCGTCCGCCTCACCTACTCCCGCGTCAGTAGTAGGTGACGGAGACGTACTTGGCCGTAGCTGTAACAGCGCCTCAAGTTCGACCTGTTTATACAAGCTCTGTCGCTTGATACCCCGTTTATAGCTTCTCAGTACTCCTCGGCTTACATAGGTGTAAAGCGTTGAAGGCTTCACGCTAAGTAGGTGACAGGCTTCATTCCCAGTTAGATAATTCTCACCGTTTAGCTCTATCATCTATTGGCTCTCCTTCTTTCCGTCCGCCCAAACGTGTTCCCTGCTGTATAATCCTCTTTCTTTAATAATAGAAGGCTGCGCGCGCTTTGTCAATCATTATATGTGTTCAAGCGGCATAATACCAAGCCAATCAATATAAGTCAACTAGCATCGAGTAAAATACATCTAAATCGACATATATTGACTTCCCTCTAAAACCATGGTACAAATTATAACAGAGAAGTTTTACGCGCTGGTGTACGTTAAAAGCAAAGGAGCGATTTTACTATGTCAACGTCGATATCAGGTACAAACGAGACCCCTCAGACAGATCAGAACTCGAACGTTAAACCACAAAAAGGCGGCTTAGAAGGGATAGTAGCAGCTACAACCGCCCTCAGCAAAGTAGAAGGTACAGTAGGGCGTCTCATCTATCGTGGTTACACTATCCACGACCTCGCCACAAAAACCTCTTTTGAAGAAATAGCGCACCTGCTCTGGTTCGGTCACCTACCAAATAAAACTGAACTTGCAGACCTCAAAGCAAAGTTGGTTGCTGAACGCGTTATACCCACGAGTGTGTCAAAGATCATAAGTGACCTGCCAACAACGGTGGAACCGATGGATGCCTTGCGCACGATCGCCTCCGCCTGGGGGGCCTCAGCCATAAAAGGAAAACCAACGATTGAGCAGGCTATTGCCTTAACCGCTCGTTTCCCCCTCTTCCTGGCGGCATTTCATCGATTGCGCAGCGGCCAGGAACCTCTAGAGTCGCAGCCTGAATTAGGCCATGCCGCCAACTACCTCTATCTGTTGACTGGTAAACAGCCCGAGCAACAGCATATCAAAGCGTTGGACGCCTACCTGGTTTTGCTGGCTGATCATGGTATGAATGCTTCCACTTTCACTGCCAGGGTCGTCGCCAGTACCGAATCTGATATTGTCTCAGCAACTGTCGCTGCCGTTGGCGCGCTCAAAGGCCCCCTCCATGGTGGCGCACCATCGAAGGTGCTGGACATGTTACAGGCTATTGGCACCATAGAAAATGCCGAGAACTGGATGCGCAACGCCATGTTACATGGGCAACGTTTAATGGGCTTTGGTCATCGCGTTTACAAGACGGAGGATCCTCGCGCCGAAGAACTGCGCGAACTGGCTCGTCTGGCCGATCCCCAGGAATTCGTCCTTGCACGCCGTGTCGAAGAATTGGCGCTTGCCTTGCTAGAGGAGCAGAAACCTGGACGCCGCCTCTATACTAACGTCGAATTTTATTCCGCCGTCTTACTTTCCTCCGTTGGCCTGCCAGGTGACCTCTTTACACCAACCTTTGCCGTCAGCCGCGTTGCTGGTTGGACCGCACACATCCTGGAACAGATCGGCAACAACCGCCTCATTCGCCCCGAAGCCGACTACATAGGCCCAACCGATGAGCATTTCGTGCCTTTGGACGCTCGCTAAAACCGTAAAACTAGAAGTTCCTGGCAACTTTCGCCAGGAACTCATCCATTTCAAAGGGCTTTGTTAAAAAATCATCTGCTCCAGAGGCTAAAGCAGTCTGCTCTGCACTTGGATGGGCTGAGAGCATGAGAATTGGAATATGCTTCGTTTCTTCTTATTCCTGAGTGGGAAGAGAGACATAAAAGGTTGAGCCTGCTCCCTCAGTGCTTTCCACCCATATTTTCCCCTTGTGACGCTGCACAATCTCATGCACAATATAAAGCCCCATCCCAAATCCTGTGAAGGTGGTGTCTTTGTCATTAATCACACGATAAAAGCGTTCAAAGATTTTCTCTTGATGCTCCTGAGGAATACCAATACCATCGTCTTGCACACTGATAATCACCGTGTTTTGTGTCGAGCTTATCTGAATAGCGACATTCGCGGCTTCCGGCGAATATTTTATCGCGTTGGTAATCAAGTTCGTGAAGACTTGTTCCAGGCGATCCTTATCACCCACAACTTTTTTCTGTGAAGTTCCTGTGATACGAATGGTGTGCGAGGAACTGGTTGGCTGAAGGTTCTCTACAAGCTCTCGTACCAATGCATCAATATCAATTACCTCTTCTCTATACTCCAACTTTCCGGCGTGTGATTTGGATATATCCAGTAGCTCTGCAATAAGATTGGTTAATTTCTCGATTTGTGTCTCCATTTTGGTAAGATACCACAAAGGCTCTGTCAGTTCCTGCTTCTTAAGCCTTTTTTTCAGCAACTGACTAAAACCTTTTAGGCTGGTCAAAGGCGTTTTGAGTTCATGGCTTGCCATACTAATGAAATCATCTCGCTGGCTCTCTAGCTCTTTCCGATCGGTGATATCCCGAATAATCGAAATCATTGCAATGCGTTTGCCATCGTGGACAAGAAAATCATAGGAGGTCTCGACGATGCGTTGAGTGCCATCTGCCCGCTGAATGGAGGACTCGATGGGTACATTTCCTCTTTCGCCCTCGAAAACGATTTTATATTGTGTTTCTGCCCAAGCTTGCTGCTCTTTCGAGAAAATAATGGCAAAGGTGTTTCCCAGCACTTCTTCTGGCTTGTAGCCATAGAGCTGATAAAATGCAGCGTTTGCTGCCAGCACTCTTCCCTGCGCGTCCGAGAGCGCCATGGCATCAGATGCTGCCTCCCAGATCATGCGAAAACGCTGCCCCTCTTCTTGCAGAGCTTCTTCTGTGCGTTTACGCTCAGTAATATCACGAAAATTGCCGACAATCGCTCCTGCCTGTGGATCATCAAGCAAATTCGTTCCGACTCCTTCAAACCAGCGCCACGACCCATCTTGACACCGGAGACGGTATTTGGCACGTAAACTCTTCCCTGGTGATTGAAATATGCCTTGAAATAGGATTTGCATGCGGTCAAGATCATCGGGATGGACAAGCACAAGCGCGTGTTTGCCAACAATTTTTTCAGGAGTATATCCCATAATCGGGGTAATGGAGGGACTGACATAGGTTACAATCCCCTCGACATTGATAAGCACAACAATATCGGAACTGTTTTCGATGAGAGCACGAAAGAGAGCATCACTTTGTTTGAGTACTTCTTCTGCTTTGGAAGTGACAAAATGCTTCTGCTCATTGATTGACATGCCACGATCCTCGCTAAATCCCTCTATATAAATAGGGCGGGAAAAGCTCTTCAGAGCTGTTCTCACTCCTATACTTTAATGACGGTACTATATCATCTTTTCTCTGACGTAACAAACAACGCGGCCTTAGTGTACTAGCTTTAGAAGCCGTACAACAGTTTCGCATGTTGAGAAATGCGCTCGCAATGAGTCTAACTCATGATTTTAGAAGTTTTTCAACATGCTGCTATAATCTAATACGTAAGGATCATCTTTTAGGAGCTAATTCCATGAAGCTACAAGACGCTAAGCCCGGCAAGTGGCAGCTTTTTCGTATTTGGGCAAGCATTGGCTTGCAATCCTTTGGCGGTGGAGCATCGACGACGTTATTGATACAACGTGCATTTATTGAAAAGCATAGCTGGTTGTCAATAGAAGAGTTTATGCACCTCTGGAATTTATGTATTTTTACTCCTGGCATTAACTTGGTGGCACTAACGGTCCTGATAGGAAGGAAACTTGGTGGAACCTGGGGCATCGTCGTATCACTGGCAGGTATGCTCTTGCCAAGTGCCATGGTCACCTGTCTGTTAACAGTTATTTTTAAACAAATAGAACAGATAGCGGCAGTCCAGGCAGTTTTACGAGGCGTGATTCCCGCCACAGGAGCAATTATGCTGCTCGTCGGACTTAATTTTGCGCTACCTCTTATCCGTAGAAGCTATAAAGAAGGGATTCTCTATTTGCTCGCAAGTAGCGTTATCATCATTGTCTGTGCGCTTGCCATCATTCTCTTGAAGCTCTCGGTGATCATTGTAGTTCTCGGCGCTACTCTCCTAGGTGCGCTCTTCTTTTCACCAAAACCGGCTCCCCCTCTTCTTCCGGCTCCCTCTCTCCTTAAAGAAGAGCAGGAGGAACAGCATTGATCAATCCATTCATCTACTTTCTCCTTTTCCTGAAAGCCTCCCTCTTCTCAACCGGAGGCTTTAGCAATTTACCCAGCTTGCACCAGGATCTGTTAGCCAATGGCTGGGCCAAAGAATCCTACTTCGGCCAATCTATTGCCATCGGCCAGATCAGTCCAGGCCCGAATGGACTATGGGTAATCAGCCTGGGCTATCTCACATATGGTTATCCTGGCGCATTCCTCGCCTTGATTGCTATCACTCTCCCTGCCCTCCTGGTGCTCGCTATCTCTGCCGGTTACGCGCGCATCGAACATCAAGCATGGGTGCAGGGCGCTATGCATGGCGTCTCACTCGCCGTCATCGGCCTCCTGCTCACTGTCGTCTGGACTATCATGCGCCAACCGGGGGTAGACTGGAAAGGGTTGCTGATAGCCGTAGGCGCCTTCGGGCTAGCCGTGAGTCGTAAAGTAAACATTCTGATTATTCTAGGCCTGGCAGGACTTGCCGGGTACCTCTTGTATCGTTAAGCGTTCCTCTTGTTAGGGCGCGCATGGCATCCGCATAATACTATGCTGGTACTAACAAAAAATAATACTGTCCTTTTGGAACTTGCAGCTAGCCAATCTATCGGATAGAATGAATAATGGACTTAGCAAACCACAAGGCTAGTTAAGCCTCAGCAGTACATTTACCTATGTTTAGAGGAAAATCCTCTACCTTAGAAGGCTTTGTTGTCAAATGACAAACTCGGTGTAATGAAGGAGAATATTCCTGCTATGACACGCGTTGCTACTCAAGCTAGTTCGTGTATAGTAGGGGCAACCCTTGCGGTCGCCCTAACGGCCCAACCAGAGGTCACTCAAGCGGCCCAGCCTTGCGGTCGCCCTGGCGGCCCAACCAGAGGTCACTCTATCTGCACAACTACAATTGTCTTGCACTCTTTGACTCATTCGCCAACAGAGCCATCTTGAATTTCTAGTAAGGGAGATATTTTCATGGCACACGAATTACCAGCACTACCGTATGACTATAGCGCACTAGAGCCATACATCGATGAGCAGACCATGCATCTGCATCATGACAAGCACCATGCCACTTACGTCACCAACCTTAACAACGCGCTAAAAGACCAGAGCGAGTATGCATCTTTATCGGCTGAAGACCTGGTACGTCGCCTCAATGAAGTACCCGAGAGCATCCGTACTGCTGTCCGCAACAGTGGCGGAGGTCATGTCAATCACACCATGTTCTGGCAGATCATGAAGCCCCAGGGAGGCGGAGAACCAACCGGCGCTCTTGCAAGCGCAATTCAGAGCGCATTTGGCTCGTTCGATGCTTTCAAGACCGCACTTAACGACGCGGGTGCCAAACGCTTTGGTTCCGGTTGGGCATGGCTGGTCCTCGACAAGAGTGGCAAGCTTTCAGTTACCTCAACTGCCAACCAGGACAACCCC
>DMFQ01000016.1:7681-9104 GCA_003450555.1 Ktedonobacter sp. | reverse complement strand
GCCCTAAACCCTAAGCCCTAAGTCCCGGGTAACCAATGTTACCCCTCGTAACAACAAAAAACGTCAAATACATGTAATCAAAAAAAGTCTCATCGCAGAAAGGCTCAAACATGTTCTACCATCTAGGCAGAATAGCCACCCGCTTTCGCTGGTTGATAGTGGGCTTGTGGATGGTCGCCATCGCAGTCTCATTACCATTTGCCCCCCAGGCTAGCCAGGTACTCCACTCAGGAGGCTTCGTCAGTCCCGATGCTGAATCGGAACGGGCGCTCAATCTGTTGGTGCAAAAAGTACACCTCAACCTTACCATCGTTCAGGTTATCTTCACCAGCCAGGATTCGAACTTTGGCAGCGCAGATAGCCCACAATTTGTTCAAGAGACCCAGCAGGCTCTCGCAAAAGTACGCAATTGGTCAGAAGTCTCCGGCATTGTCAGCTTTACCGACAACCCAAGGCAGATATCTCTGGATCGTCATGCCGCCTATGTTAACGTCCTCTTCAAGCCTGATCCCGACACTGCAGCGAAACTCTTGCCCGACCTGGAAAAGCGCCTGCAAGCAGTTCCTCATTTGAAGACAACTATTGGTGGCGGGCCAGTTTTCTATGAAGATATCCAGGCAGTCAGTGAACGTGACCTGCGTCGCGCGGAATTTCTGGCTATTCCCTTCGCCATTATTGCTCTGCTGCTGGTATTCCGCTCAGTGGTCGCCGCTATCCTCCCTGCTCTGGTTGGAGGAGGAGCCGTCGCTGTCTCACTGGCACTCATCTTCGGCCTTGGCCACCTCACCACGCTCTCCATTTTTGTCCTCAATATCACCACACTCTTTGGTCTCGGCCTCGGTGTAGACTACTCCTTGTTTATGGTCAGCCGTTTCCGCGAAGAACTGGCTCACGGTCGCAGCGTCGAGGAAGCTGTCGCCATCTCCGTTGCCACTGCGGGTCGTGCTGTGACCTTCTCGGGCCTCACCGTCTCCATCGGTCTGGCTGGACTTGTCTTCTTTCGCATCAACATGCTGCGCTCGGTTGGCATGGCAGGCGTCCTGGTAGTAATACTGGCCATCCTGGCAGCGATCACCCTCCTGCCTGCGGCTCTATCTATTATTGGTCACAGGATCAACGCCTTTCCTGTTCGGCTGCCGCGCCTCTGGCATCGAAAAGTTCGTGGAACTACCCCCACCCTTTTTCCTGCCACTCCCTCTGCTAACGATCAACATGGTTTCTGGTATCGGCTCTCCCACGTCGTTATGCGCTATCCAATTCAGGTCTTCGTGCCTGTCTTCCTCGTGCTCGTGGCTCTGGGCTTGCCTTTCTTGAGTGTGCGCTTCTCGGCTCCAGACGCTTCTATTCTGCCGCCTGATGTTCCGTCGCGCGCTGCCTTTGACCTGCTGGGCAAGCGCTTCAATGATCGCGAGTCCACTCCCAT
>DMFQ01000016.1:4549-7564 GCA_003450555.1 Ktedonobacter sp. | reverse complement strand
CAGGCATTGGTACAGACCATTCGTAATACCTCTCCCGGCAGTGGCATCACCACGCTGGTAGATGGCAGCACCGCCGGTGATATGGACTATGTCACTTCTCTCTACACTGATTTTCCTATAGCCGTCGCGGTTGTGGCTACTACAACCTATATCGTCCTGTTGTTCCTCTTCCGTTCGCTCCTACTGCCGCTGAAAGCCATCTTGATGAATACGCTCTCCATTCTGGCGAGCTACGGCGCACTGGTGGTTATCTTCCAGAACGGCTTCTTACACCAGCTACTTGGCTTCACACCCCTGGGTTTCGTTGAAGCCTCCGGTCCCATTCTCCTCTTCTGTTCGCTTTTCGGCCTCTCGATGGACTACGAGGTTTTCCTCCTCTCGCGTATTCAAGAGTCCTTCTGGCAGACAGGTGATAACACTCGTGCTGTCGCCCTGGGTTTGCAGCGCAGTGGTGGCATCATCACCAGCGCCGCCGTCATTGTCATCGTCGTCAGCTCCTGTTTTGCCACCGCCGACATGATCCTGGTCAAAGCGCTTGGTCTCGGTATGGCTCTCGCTGTCGTTATCGACGCCACACTCGTGCGCGGCCTCCTGGTACCCGCGACCATGCGCCTCCTCGGGAATCTGAACTGGTGGTTACCCTTCGCCGGTGTGCAGCGCCATCCTCCCGCCCTTGCCGAATATCTCGCTACAGGTGAACAGGAGTCTGACATGCCACACGATCTACGTGAGAGGGAATCATACACCGATGCTGGCATAGGAGGTTCGCGATGAAAAACGTATTGGGTGGCCTGCACCACACATATCGCTCTATCATCCTCCTTATACTCGCCCTTGCTCTTGCCTCCTGTGGTGTTCCTGGCATCGTCTCTACCGACGCGCAACTTCCCGTTGTCAACACCACACCACAAAAAGTCACGTTGCCGCCCGTCCGTTTCCCCCAGGACGAGGCTGCTCACCGCGACCTCACTGAATGGTGGTACTACACAGGACACATGAACGCCATGACTCCTGATGGTAAGCCGCATCACTATGGTTTTGAACTGGTCCTCTTTCAGGTTTTGCGCAGCGATCTCCCACCGGTCTATGCTGCTCACTTTGCTATCACCGACGTAACCCGCGGCCAGTTCCACTTTGATCAGCGCCGCCAGGTGGAACCGGGTGCGCTCATCCCCAATGGCACATCCACCAGGGGCATCAATGTTGCCATAGGTGACTGGTCGATACAAGGAGTAAATGGGCGCGATCAGCTCTCGGCCCGCATGGTCGATTACACTATGCATCTCTCCCTCATTGGCCTCAAGCCTCCTACCCTGCATAATGGCAACGGCCTCATAAACTTTGGCGTGGGTGGCTTCTCTTACTACTATTCACGAACTCGTATGGCCTTGACGGGCACGCTCGTTGACCATAATCAGCCGCTACAAGTTACTGGCGAAGCCTGGATGGATCACCAGTGGGGCAACTTTCTCTCCTTCGGGAACGGGGGCTGGGACTGGTTCAGCGTTCAACTGAACAACAACACGGAGATGATGCTCTACTTCATTCGCGATGCCGCGGGTAAAGTGAACGCCGCCTATATCGGCTACATTGGCGCAGATGGCCAAGAGCGTTTAGTATCTCCCGCTGCCCTTCGTACCAATATTCTTAATCACTGGACCAGTCGCGTGACAGGCGCTACCTATCCCTCCGGCTGGCAAATTGAAATCAACGATTCACACGTACAAACCTTACTCCACTCTCACGCCTGAAGTGCAAAATCAGGAACTCGTTGTCTACCAATCGACCGGCAACGCCTACTGGGAAGGCGCGGTAACTATCCATGGCCAAAGTGCGGGGACACAGGTGCAAGGTGAGGGGTACGTTGAATTGACAGGTTACTCGCGCTAATAACTTTTTTGCGCGTAGAAGGCGGTAATGCTCTCGGCGAGCTGTATCACCTTCTCGCGCAATTCCCGCGGCTCCACGATCTCCACCTGAGTGCCAAAACTTAACAAATATCCGCACGCGGCCTCTTCCATCTCAAACTGCAAGCGCAGCGTAATCCACCCCTCGGCATCAGGTGCTTCAACTGTATCGATCCGCGCGTATCTTCCCGCGTGATGGACCGTTTCCAGCACTTCTGGCGCTATGCGCACAGTCACGAGATACCGTGGTAAATTGGCTACGAAGTGAGTAGAGGATTGCGCCCAGAATGCCGCCAGGTCGAAATCTTTGGGGCGAATGCACGTCTGATCTATCACTCTTGCCTCCTGCACCCGCGAAACGCGATAAGTGCGGACTTCACCCTCCACAGCGGCTGCCAGGTACCATGTACTCCCTTTGGCCACCAGCCCGAGCGGGTCAACTACGCGCTCCACGCTGTGATTAGTGTCCCTTTGGTAAGCGAAGCATAACTTGCGCTCCTTCCAGATGGCCTCCTGCAAATATCGGAAGAGCCGAAATGTCTTCTTCCGTTTGATGCCACCCGGTCGCATCGACATGAATGCGCTGGCTAACCTGCTCGGCATCGCGACGTGACATAGACGGTAGGGCCGCGAGCAGCTTGATAAGGGCGGCATCGGCGGCTTTACGCAGCCCGAGATCTGCGAGCAGGCGCACAGGCTTGGTCAGAAAAAGTGTCTGAATCTCTGCTTCGTTGAGTCCCGTCAGGTTCGTGCGGTATGCCTCGAGTAGACACCATCCTCCTCCGCTACCCCGTTCCGCCGTAACCGGGATACCTGTCGCACTCAATGCCTCCATGTCGCGATGAATGGTGCGCTCGCACACCTCCAATCGCTTCGCCAGTTCACGCGCTGTCATGCGCTGGTGTACCTGTAATAGCAGCAGAATAGAAAGCAATCGATCGGCGCGCATACTCCCTCCTTGCTCTCTCTGTACAGAAAAATCTTATGTGTCTCCCAGAAAATCGCTAGTATAAGACAGCTAAAAAACTGGCTTTATTATACCTCGCTAGTCACAGATACATATGCTGTATCTCACTAATTTGCCGAACATTCCTGCGCCTCTAATGGT
>DMFQ01000016.1:4228-4461 GCA_003450555.1 Ktedonobacter sp. | reverse complement strand
AAATCGCTAGTATAAGACAGCTAGAAAACTGGCTTTATTATACCTCCCTGGTCACAGATACATATGCTGTATCTCACTGATTTGCCGAATATTCCTGCGCCTCTAATGGTCCTCTCAAGCCCTTGGATCGCCCTACAGCAACAATCATTTTGTATTATGTGAGCCGTACTTCTCTTTGATAATACAATTAAAAACGCCTATACTGAACCATATGAGTGTAAAAGGAGCGTCAT
>DMFQ01000016.1:3606-3915 GCA_003450555.1 Ktedonobacter sp. | reverse complement strand
CATAATACACGTAAAATGTATTACAATGTCAAAATTTACATTGTTCCGCTTATTTTCATATGCTATACTAAAACGGTTCATGGGAGGACTAACCGTCCTGTTCGTAATTCCTTTCCTGGAAACCTGATAGTTCAAGACGGTCGTGATCACTGGTAAACGTAAACATACGATCGATAGGCACAGAGGACACTGATGGAGGCTAAGGCTCAAACTCCCACCCTAAAAGAATCCACTATCGTCGAGCGTGTTGCTCGTATTGTCTCTAGCGTGCGTGGAGTAAATCCCGATTATACTCGACTGGCTGCCGAA
>DMFQ01000016.1:0-3425 GCA_003450555.1 Ktedonobacter sp. | reverse complement strand
CAGGCTGTGCGCGTCACCGTTTGCCAACGTTATAGAGGCTCCTGGATAGCGCAGTACCATCAACACCCGCTCGCGGGCTCAAAATTAGCACAGATATTACCGTCTCCCTCCACATTGGTGCGGAACTATCCCGCTGGGTTGGATGGCCCCCATGCTTTTTGTGGTGATGCTCTCAGTAATGCTCACCAGTTACACTCAACGCTCATCGCTCCCCTCATTGTTGAAGACAGGGTATTAGGAACGCTGGAACTAGGTAGCACTCTTCTCGATACCTATGCTGATCCAACTTTGCAACGGCTCATTGATGCCGTCGTGCGCGTCCTGGCGGCAGCTATTGAAAGCGCCCAGATTGGCGGCAGCGCGGAAATTCAAGACCGTCAACGTCAGGCCCTCAAGGCTGTCTCCAGTGCTCTCACTTCAAAGATGGATCTCTCCACCATCCTTGATCAAATTGTAGGTGGCATCGCCAAAGCCTTGAATGTTGCCTCTGCCATTGTGACCTACAATCAGCGGGAAGGGCGCATCAACTTAGCAGCGCAGTCTGATCTTAACCCATCGGTGCTGCGTAAGATAGCAGCCAGTAAGAGCGCTACCTCTGAACAAAGTATTATTGGCTACACGCTGCGTCGAAGACAGCCCTTCTTCTCCAACGACATCAGCGCCGACGAGCGTTTTCCTCTGAGTCGTGTCTTCACTACAGAGCTAGGTATACACTCTATCTTTAGTTATCCTTTGGTGACGGGTACAACCGTCTACGGTGCCCTGCTGCTCTTCTCGCCAGAACCAGGTGGATTTACTCCCCTCAAAGCGGATATCCTTTCACTCTTCGCCAGTCAGGCCACCATCGCCATACACAACGGCATGTTGCTCGAATCGGCGCACCAGCGCAGCCGTTTTCAACAAGCCATTGAACAATTAGAACTAGCCTATCAGCAAAACGCCGATGAACAAGAGGTCCTGGCACACGTGCGTCAGGAGTCGCAGCATGCCTTTGGCGTGAGCTTCACCAGCCTTCTCCATTTCATCAGCGACCACCTGTTGACGCGTAGTGAGCGTGATTTGCAAGCCGTATTTCACCCCTCGTCCACCCACTTGGAGGATCCAGCGTTAGATGGAAGTCCATTGCAGCCAGAAAGTGCGCCACAGCTCTCGCCATCAATTCAGCAGTCACCTTCTGCCCTATCAGCAGAAGAGTACTCCTCTCAAACCGCATTTTCAGCAGAACCATTGCACCAGGATAACCTTCAATCTCAAGATGAGGGCATAGAACTTCTCACACAGACCGCTGAAGCGGCTTTAGCTCGCGTCGAGGTGCTGAGTGAACTTGGCCGCCTCTTCACTCAGTTAAACCTGTCCAGTGATCAGAGAAAAGATGCCTGGTTTGTCATCGATCTCCTCGGGATTTGTATCTACATGAACCCTTCTGCTGATGCCTTCTGTGGTATGCGTCTGGGTACCTCTACGGAGAGTACTCTGGCAGACATGTTCACCGATCTGTTGCCGCGCATTCGCAACGCAGATGAAGTCCGTGCCTACCTGCACGATTTCAGCCACGGTAGCGTCTTCAGGCAGGATATGCGTTGCGTCCTTGCCATAGAACCAATTCATGGGCGATCTGGCTCGTCTCATTATCCTACTTTTGTGGCAGATGTAGAGTCTCTCCTCGCTGGCTTACAGCCATCGCGGACTTCCCTGCGCCCGGAGAGCGCCCCTTCTGACTATCACTATAGGCTGTCGCACTATCCCCTTGTGAATCAGCGCGGCCTTCATATCGCAAATGTTTTGCAGGTTCACGATGTCACCGAGCAAGTGCGCGATGAGAAAAACAAATCGGCTCTTCTCTCCTCGGTTTCACACGATCTGCGCACTCCCCTCACTACCATCAAAGCTGCTGTGACGGGACTGTTACAAGAAGGTGTCGAATGGGATGAGCAGACCCGGCGTGAGATTCTTGAGGATATTGACACCGAGACAGAACACCTTTCGGTCTTGATCAACGCGCTCGTCGAGATGTCTCGCATTGAGATGGGCGCTTTGCTGCTGGATAAAGAATGGTGCGACGTCGTCGAAATTCTCAATGGGGCTTTGACTAGACTCGAACGCGCTCGCGCTGGACGTTCTATTCGTACTACCCTTCAGCCCAATTTGCCACTCATCTATGCCGATCATGTCCAGCTTGAACGTGTCTTCTATAACTTGATCGAAAATGCCATTCGCCATAGCCCCGACCAGGCGGAGATACTCGTATCCCTGGATAGTATTGACGAGAGCACAACCGACGTTCTCACGCAGTCTCTTCGTGCCAGAATCATCGATAATGGTACTGGCGTCCTGGTCGGTGAGCGAGATCGCATCTTCAATACCTTCTATGGTCTGAATTTGCGCGGCAACGGCCTCGCTCTCGCCATCTGCCGTGGTATTATTGAAGCCCACCAGGGGCATATTGGCGTCGAAGCTGCCCCTGATAATGCCGGTTCATGTTTTTTCTTCACATTGCCTTTTCACTCATACAATGCTACCCCAGTTTCATCACTCCGAAGGAGCAATAGTACCTCTCCTGGTGATCGAACTGGTACCATCTTGGAAGCCACCCACGCTTCCAATTCACTTCCCACTGCACCCCATCCATCACCTGTCGCTGTCCATACTGTTGCGCACACGACGGAGAAGCAGCTATGAAAATCAAAGGCAAACGCATCTTGATTGTTGATGATGAACTACCCATTCAACGCATACTGCGCCGGAATCTTTCTGTCAGCGGCTATGATGTCCTTGTCACCGACAACGGAGAACAGGCCGTGGAGATGACTCGCGTACATGAGCCTGATCTCATCTTGCTTGACCTCTGTCTCCCAGGACAGATAGACGGCCTTGAGGTCTGTCGGCAGGTTCGCCTTTCCATGCAGACACCGATTATCGTGCTCTCCGCCCTCGTTGATGAAAAGCAAAAAGTCGAGGCGCTTGATCTCGGCGCGGATGACTATCTAACCAAGCCCTTCAGCAACGACGAACTGCAGGCCCGTGTGCGTGCCTGCTTAAGGCGCGCCAGTTTATCAGAAAATGGCAGCGAATCGCTCAGCCAACCCGAGATTTTACAAAGCGAGGACGGTTATTTATATATGAACGTGGTCAAGCGGCTGGTGCGCGCAGGTGAGCAAGACGTCCGTTTGACCCCCACCGAATTCGAATTATTGCGACAATTAATGTTTTACGCTGGTAAGGTGCTCACGCATCGTTCATTACTACGAGCAGTCTGGGGTCCTGAATATGGCGAGGAAGCCGACTATCTCCGGGTCTATGTGCGGCAACTGCGCCTCAAAGTGGAACTGGAACCGTCACACCCCCGCTATATTATAACCGGACCCCGCATCGGCTATGTCTTTCGCGGTAACGTCGTAATGCAAAATATTTAATACAATCTTAAT
>DMFQ01000356.1:2526-4133 GCA_003450555.1 Ktedonobacter sp. | reverse complement strand
GCGGCTGGCCGATCGTATCCTCGTCCTCGAAAACGGCAAGATCATCGAAACTGGCCCGCACCAGGAACTTATCGCCCTCAACGGACGCTACGCGGAACTCTTCAACCTCCAGGCAGAGGCTTACCGCTAAAACCGCTGCATCTTACAATCTTTTTACATATTTCTGTCAATTTTCTGATGATCACAGGCTACAATATCTATAGACGAAACCATATTCGTACTTATAATAAAGTACTAGCTGGTAAAGTACCACTTGTCAAGAAACCAAACCATGGAGGAATACAACAATGGCACAGCCTTATGATGATCAGGCTATACCATACGAGTCTACTCAGGGCACAGCCTATGCGAATACTAACGCTGATGCCTCTGATGCCTCTGCTGAGCCGAGCAGACCTACCGAGATTACTGAGCCACACGAGGTATACCGTCCCGCCAGTTCACCAGACTATCGACAGCCGCCGCAACAACCGCCGCGCCGTCCGAGAAACGGCCTGCGTACGGGAGCCATCCTCGCATTAGCATTGTTGCTGGCGCTCGTCTTTGGCACAGGCCTCTTTGCCGGTTGGCAATTTGGGCACGGTTCTGCAGCCGTAGCTGACCCTTCAAATACAGGCCAGTTACAGCCCGGCACGCGTGCTGCCGCAACCGTACCGGCGCTCAGCGGCAATAATATAGAAACAGTACGTGAGGCCGTGATTGCCAAGGTACGACCCGCGGTTGTCCAGGTGAACGTCACGACACAGGGCGGTGGGGGACTTGGTTCAGGCGTCATTATTGACAAGCGTGGCTATATCGTCACGAATAACCATGTTGTTAATGGAGCGCAAAGTATAGAGGTAGTGCTCTATGATGGCACCAGTATCAAAAATGTGCAACTGGTAGGTACCGATCCTGCCGATGACCTGGCTGTGCTGAAGATTACGCCACCTGCCGCGAATTTAACGGTAGCAAATCTGGGTGATTCTTCGAGTTTGATCGTGGGACAGGATGTACTGGCCATTGGTAACCCACTGGGTATTACTCAAACGGTGACGAATGGTATTATCAGTGCTCTTGGTCGCAATGTGAACGAGCAGAACGGGGCGATTATCCCCAACGCTATTCAGACCGATGCTCCCATCAATCCTGGCAATAGCGGTGGGGCGCTGGTAGACATGCAGGGCAACCTGGTAGGCATTCCAACATTGACGGCTATTGATCCTGAATTCAATACCCCTGCCAGTGGCGTCGGCTTTGCCATCCCATCAAATCGGGTGAAATATATCGCGACCCAGCTTATCGACACCGGTAAGGTGACGCATACCGGTCGGGCGGCACTTGGCGTACGTGTAGCTACCGTTGATGCCACATTAGCCGCCGCAGGACAATCTGTCCATCGACCACGGCGTATTGATTGTCAGCGTTGTACCAAATAGTGCGGCGGACCAGGCGCACCTGCAAGCGGGTGATGTCATCGTACAAATCGATACAAAGCAAGTGAACGACATTTCTTCGCTGGGTGATGCCCTCATCAGCAAAAGCCCTGGCGATACGGTCTCAGTGCAGATCTATCGTGGCAAACAGCAAATGACGGTAAGCGTCAAACTGGGCGAACTGCAACTCAG
>DMFQ01000356.1:0-2340 GCA_003450555.1 Ktedonobacter sp. | reverse complement strand
ACGCCAAAGAAGAACACTGTCCAACCAAGCGCCATGATGAGCCAGAAAATGTTCTTGACGCCCAGGCGAGCAGTGGTGCCAGCGAATGCATTGATGAGGTCACCGGCCAGGATCAATATATTCGCTCCTAGTAGGGTAGCCGTTCCCTGGCGGCGCTTTACTTGCCAGGCCGAATAGATCGCTACACCAACCACGGCTACAACTCCAAGGGTATTCAGAATAATAATTGTTATCAGCCATGCTCCGGTCGCGGGCTGTAAAATGCCGGTACCTGGTGTGCCCGCGATCTTGCTCAGTTGTCCCTTGTCGACGTTGGCGAAAGAGAGTAGCAGGATTGCCAGTAAACTCAATGCAGCCAGCACGATGAGAGAAATGCGCGTTACACGAGCACTCGTGACCAGGGCAATGCTACCCAGTCCGAGCCAGGCTGGCATCAGGGCGGCTCCCAGGATGTAGTAGAGGCGGAAGAACACGACTCCACTATCACTGGCCGGTTGTACTAGAATCATCACAAGATAGGCCAACGTGGCTGAGAAGGCCATACAGAGCGCGATGGCCCAATAGAGTTGGTATGGACGATGGCGCCGTACATATTGGCGCAAGACCACTCCGGCGAAAAGCCCGGTCAAGATGACGTTAATTATGGGATAGAGGAACAAAATAGTGTTGTTCATAGTCTACATTCCTACCTGAATAAGCTCATTTGGAAGCCGAATCTGCCAAAAACTCTAGTCTTGCCGGCAAAAAGTATGAAAAACTGCGGCTCATGCTGCGCTCTTATATAATAGGGCTTTTATGGGGTGGAGGCAAGCCCCATAAGTGCGAACTTAAGCATCTCCACCTTGCTAATC
Organism: Ktedonobacter sp.; assembly: GCA_003450555.1. Classification (GTDB taxonomy): domain Bacteria; phylum Chloroflexota; class Ktedonobacteria; order Ktedonobacterales; family Ktedonobacteraceae; genus UBA11361. Next base: position 1,489 of record DMFQ01000356.1, on the reverse strand, counting down.
ATTTTCGTATGGCATATACGTGTTGTTTGTGGGAAACGTTTTATATAATGGGGGTAGGGTGATCCCATAGGCGCGAATGGAAGAGTTGGCGAGTGTATGTGAGCATGGCGTCGATTCACCGGATATCACCAATTGGCGTTGGTCATGATGATGAATGGAATTTGATGACACATTCATCTAATAGGGGAAACCGCTTATGAAAGTCCTTGTGCTAAATGCTGGCTCAAGTAGCCAGAAGATCCGCCTCTATGAACTGGGAAATAGCCTACCGGACCTGGCACAGGCACCGCTGTGGGAGGCCGACGCCGATTGGTCTGAGCAGCAGGGCGAGACGCAATGTAAGATCAGCACCTCGACCGGTCAGAGCCTGGCAGAGAAACTGCCTAGCACTGCACGGCAAGAGGTGATCACGCATCTGCTCAAAACGCTCTGGAGTGGCAAAACGCGGGTTATTAATCAGCCTGCGGAGATCGATATCGTTGGCCATCGCGTCGTACACGGCGGACAGGAGTATCGCGAAAGTACCAGGATTACGCCCGAGGTGAAGGAGGCTATTATACGCTTATCCTCGTTTGCGCCCCTGCATAATCCGCTGAACCTGGAGGGCATCGAGGCTGTCGAGCGCATCTTGCCGCACGTACCGCAGGTAGCAGTCTTTGACACCGCGTTTCACAGCCAACTCCCCCTGGAGGCCGTCGTTTATCCGGGGCCTTACGATTGGTTTGAGCAGGGCATCAGGCGCTATGGCTTTCATGGCATCAGTCATCAATACTGCGCCCAGCGCACCGCGCAGATACTCGGACGCGACCTGGCATCGCTGCGCCTGGTCACCTGTCATATCGGGAACGGCTGCTCACTGGCCGCTATTCAGGGCGGTCACAGTATCGATACCACGATGGGATTTACCCCGCTCGAAGGTTTGATGATGGGCAGTCGTTCTGGCTCGATCGATCCAGGCATTCTCGTGTATCTCTTGAGGCAGCAAGGCTACTCCGCAGATCAATTTGATACAGTCCTCAATAAAGAGTCTGGCCTGAAGGGAGTTTCTGGCATTTCAGGCGATATGAGGGCAATACATAGCGCTATCGAGCAGGGCAATGAAAGGGCGAAGCTGGCCTTTGCTATCTATATCCATCGCCTGCGCTCCTGCATCGGGTCAATGATAGCTGTGCTGGGTGGGCTTGATGCCCTCGTTTTTGCCGGCGGCGTTGGTGAGAATGATGCCAACGTGCGAGCGGCAGTCTGTGAGTCCTTTGCTTTTCTCGGGCTGCGCCTTGATGAAGAGAAGAATGCTCGGTCTCCTGCGGATCAGGATATCGCGGCGGCTGATTCAACTACGCGCGTTGTTATTGTGCAGACGCAGGAAGATTGGTCTATTGCTAAGGAGTGTTGGAGGGTTTTGCTGACCGGCGCCTGGTTATAAGGATACCTATGATGCCGATGATTAGGAGGGCGAGGCCGAGTTCCTGGCGCGCCAGGGGTATGTTCA
>DMFQ01000071.1:860-5915 GCA_003450555.1 Ktedonobacter sp. | reverse complement strand
CATATAGGCACGCTCATGCGCGTCGTCTTCAAATGCGCGATATACGCGCGGCAAAGCGCGGTGGTCCAGGCGTTTGAGCACATCCCCTTCGAAGGTAAAGCGATTTTTATCTTTTCTGGTGCGGTCCTTTCCCTGCGGTTCGATGACTTCTTTGAGGGCATATTGATTGCCCTTGACGCGTAAATCACTGACGCGATAAACAACGCCAAATCCGCCTTTCCCAAGCAGAGACTCAACTACGTAGCGCTCGCGTATCACACTTCCAACAGGAAGTATTGACTGTACCTCTTGCACCCTTGACCTCAAATAATTTCCAGGTTAGTATTTCAATTTTTTTGCGTTAGGGAGCAGGTTAATCGACAGAGTTTCATTGGTAGCTAGCATGAAATAAGCACCAGGGAACAAAATATTTTATATTGTAGAGTTTACATGTAAATAGTGAAACCATTTCGTTCTACCAGATTCTCTCCCCTATACAATATAAAACGAGAATCTCTCATTTTTTTAGTATAGAATAAGATGAGAAAATGGACGACCGAAATGTTCAAGTTAAGAGCCTGAAGAAGAGGCGATGGCGCCAACCCCCCACGTGCCCTGTCCACCAGAGTTAGCATTGCAAAGGCCCGTTTGATCGATGCTGCAATATTGACCACCCATATTGCCGTTTGATTGCACGGTGCCATTGAACCAGAGTGGAGCATGACCATTGTAACCCTGAACAGTAAACTGAATATAGTTGTTTTTCTGGACAGAACCACTGGTGATGGGGCCGCTGCCCTGGAGCGGTTGACCAATAGTGACGTTCCCACTGATATTGCCCTGATTCTGGAAGAGCGAAACAGACATGTTCGCGTTGAGGTTCCCCGTCGTGTTATGCACAGTACCATAATGCGTCCCGGCAACATTTGGATAGAGCGACGGGGCAGGCGGTGAAGTTGGAGCTGTAGTCGGTATTGGGGTCGCAGTAGGAAGCGGGTTTGAACCCGCACGAGCGTGCGCAGGAGTTGGTTTAGCTGTAGGCGCAGTCGCCGGTGTAACTTTGTGTTGAACGACTGCGGTCGGTGTGACCGTTTGTGTCCCCTGGTGCCCTGTAATGAAAGGCCAGAAAGCAGCTGCAAGGCCAGAAAGCAGCCCGAGCGCAAGAATGACCAGCAATAGTGGCAACAGGATACGACTCCTGGTGCGCTCAGGGGCTTCCTGCGGCTGAGTGGTAAGAGAACCTGGCGCGCTATTCGCAACGATAGATACTACGGGTGCAGGCGTAAGTGGGTCGTGTACAGCGGGCATGGGAGTCATAGGCTGAACGGAAGGGGCACTTAAGGCCTGCCAGAATTGTCCAGCGGTAGGGAAACGGTCTTCGATATTGAGATTCATAGCGCGTTGAATGGCATCAGATACGTGAGCTGGAATGCTCGGATTGAGCTGATTGACCGGCTCAAGTGGATCGCCATTACCGCTTCCCATGTTTGTCATGCGATAGAATGCGTCATCGGGAACGACGCCAGTCAGCACCGTATAGAGGGTAGCTCCCAGTCCATAAATATCAGTACGGGTGTTGGTGCCTCTATTATATTGTTCGGGCGCGCCAAAGCCGGGTGAACAGCGGCGAACAGCGGTGGTTGTTGAGTCCGGGTCGAATTCTTTCGCGATGCCAAAGTCAACCAGCACGGTTTGATCACCTGAAGTCGGCACAATGATATTGGAGGGTTTGATATCCCGATGTATAATTGGCGGCCGCTGTCTATGCAGATATGAGATGGCTTCGAAAATGGGTGCCATCATGCTCATAGCTTGTGAAAGGGGAAAACGCTTCTGCGGCTGCTTTTGCCGCAGCGTCTCCAGGTTTGGGCCCTCGATGTAGTCCATGAGCATGTAGGAGCGATTATTTTGATCGTCCGCTAAAGAACGGTAGACGCGGGGCAGAGCAGAATGGTCCAGCCGCTTGAGAAGCTCGCACTCGAAGGCGAAACGAGCGCGCTCTTGTTTGCTCGTATCGGTCATCTCTTTAAGGGCAAACAGGTTGCCCCGGACACGCTGATCTCTCACGAGGTAGACAGCGCTGAATCCGCCCTTGCCGAGCAGCCCTACTATAGTATAACGATCACCTATGAGCGTCCCTACCGGAAGCATCGCATGAACATCTTGCACACTACACCTCAAATGCTGGATAGAATATTGTCTTCATTATATGAAATGGCATTTTTTCTTCGCAAACTTATTCTCAAAAGTTGGGGTTCTTTATATTGCACGAATGAGGAATGAGGTTAGTTGCAGAGAAGTGATTATACTTTATCGGCTGCCCAGCGCACTCCCTCCACCATATTTGGGTATGGCATTATAGTTGCAGCAAGCTTTTCGACAGGTATACCTGCTTGCATAGCCAGGATGATGGGCGCGAGCAGATCACCTGCACCTTCCGCCAGAATATGCCCTCCAAGGATCGTTCCCTGCTGGTCGACCAGCAATTTCACCAATCCTTCGGTTTTTCCTTCAGCGACGGCGCGTTCAACATCCTTTAAAAACATACGACCGACCCGGTACTCTACATCGTCCTGCCGCAACTGTTCTTCTGTTTTCCCCACGTGACCGAGTGCGGGATTTGTATAGGTCACCCATGGTATGACGTGGTCATCAAAAGGCTGAGGGGCATGAGCAAAGGCATTCTGCACGGCCAGTTTTCCTTGTTCATAAGCAACATGTGTGAATTGTAATGCGCCTGTAACATCGCCCGCAGCCCAGATATGGCGCTGGCTGGTGCGCAGCGTCGCGTCAACTACGATACCTTTTTTGGATGTCTTAACTCCAGCTTTCTCAAGTTGAAGCGAGCTAAGCGAGGGCTTGCGACCTATGGCAAGCAAGATTTCGTCTACCACCAGTTCTTCCTCTTCACGTTTATTACAACAAATGGTCAGGCATTTGCCCTCTGGATCACGTTGTACTCGACGCAGTTCTACATTGGTTTCCAGGCGCAACCCTTCGTTTGATAACAGTGTGCAAAGCGTATCGGCCAGTTCGCGATCTTCCTTGTCCAGCAAAGCCGTGCCATGCTCCAATACTGTAACCTCCGCGCCAAAACGATGAAACAGTTGGGCAAATTCCATCCCGATCGCTCCCCCTCCAAGAATTGCCAGGCGACGCGGCAGGGTAGGTAGAGAGACCGCCTGGACATTGGTGATATAGCCAACATCGTTCAGTCCGTCAATAGTTGGAACAATGTTCTCGTCCCCAGTGGCAATGATGATCTGCGAGGCAGAAAGTGCTTTTCCCGCGATAGATAGTTCATGTGGAGAGAGAAAGACAGCCTCACCTATCATTACTTCAATGCCCTTTTGCGCTAACGAGGCAGCGGCCTCCTCGGAGGTGCCGCCACGAACACGCTTTTGCGCCTGCTGCACCCATGACAGCACCGAGTTTCCAGTCAAAGCTTGCCTCGCGTATGCGTAACCCAAAGCGTTCTGCATGGCGAACTTTGTACAGCAAATCGGCAATATAGATCATTGTCTTGGTCGGATCACAGCCATAGTTGAGACAGGTGCCTCCGATTTTGTCACGCTCTAGCAGCGCTACTCGCTTTCCAGCCTCAGCTGCGGTTGAAGCAGCGGTACTACCAGCTGCTCCCGCGCCGATTACAAGTAGATCATATTCCTGGTTTGCCATATCTTTGCTCCTTATCTATTCAACTCTTGCAGGCCCTCCGCTTGTTGTTTGAGAAACTGCAATACATGCGTTTCCTCTGGACGTAAACCGCTTGCATCCGATGCAGACTCATCATGTTGTTGGCTCAAGCTGGTGAGCAGAGTTCCTTCAAGATAGGCATCGACTACGGCGGGATGCACATAGCATTTACGGCAGATAGTTTTGGTATTGCCGAGATGCTCCGCGGCCACTTCGATGGCCTGCCCCACTTTTTTCTTCGCCTGGGTCTGATTTTCTGCTTCCCCCAAATTCTGGAGGGCATCCATGGCAAAGACGGTACCAGCCCAGGTACGGAAGTCTTTAGCGGTGAAGTCTCTACCGGAAACCTGGCGTAAGTAGTCGTTCACATCAGCAGATTCGATGGTCGAGCGCTGTCCATTGTCGTCGATATATTGAAAAAGCTCGTATCCGGGCAGGTCCTGACAGCGTTTCACGATTCTGGCGAGTTGGCGATTTTGGACAGAGACAGTGTGCTCTTTACCACTTTTGCCGCGAAAATGGAAGTATATTTTTGAACCGGAGATATCGACATGCTGGTTGCGCAGCGTGGTCAGGCCGAACGAACCGTTCTCTTTGGCGTATTCCTCGTTGCCCACACGGATGGCGGTCGTGTCGAGCAGCCAGACAACGGCTGCAAGGACTTTTTCCCGGTGGAGACCTGGCAGCTTCAAATCGTGGCTGATGCGAGCGCGAATAGTGGGCAATGCCTCACCAAAGGCAATCATGCGGTTGTATTTAGTCTCATCGCGTACTTCGCGCCAGTGGGGATGGTATCGGTACTGTTTGCGCCCCTTCGCGTCGCGCCCGTTTGCCTGGATATGCCCATTGGGTTTTGGACATATCCATACATTATTCCAGGCGGGAGGGATACCCAATGAGCGAATACGGCGCAACACCTCCTGGTCGTGAATCGGCTTTCCGTCAAGGCCAATGTAACTGAAGTTTTTGCCGGCGCGCTTGCGCCGGATACCTGGGTCGGTGTCGCTGACATAGCGCAGGCCAGCGGATTTGGCGATTTCAGCCGGGTTGACTATTTCTTCCTCACAAGGCGAGTCGTCTTGTGTTGGATTGATCTGTGTTGTTTGCGATGTTTGTGTTGTTGTCACGAGGGTACTTTCACTTGCTAATTACGGGCTACTCTTACTACTCTTTCACGATATGCTAGGTTATTTTGTGTCAAAGATGATTGAAAAACTTAACATAGAACGGGTTTTTGAAATATAATACACCTGTTCGATGTTTTATTTTGTGAGGTGATGAAATGTATACCTTCAATTTAGCGCAAAAAACGCCAGACCCGGTGATTGGGGATATCTCCCTGGCAGATGCATAAGACCGTTAATAAGCATAGTGCACAAC
>DMFQ01000071.1:346-702 GCA_003450555.1 Ktedonobacter sp. | reverse complement strand
TTAATAAGCATAGTGCACAACCTCAGTTTCCACTTATGTCAACTTCAGAAAGAATGACTACGGTAACACTTTGGGGAGTAACAGGTGCCAAATGTACCCAGGGATACTCATAAAGTACAACAAGTGATACAATAGCATGAAGTATTTTTAGCAAGTAATAGCAGCACGATGTAGAGGAGTGCGGAGCGAGTTAAGTATATGGATGAGGCAAATCAGCAAATTAGTAATACAGTAGACACCATAGAGAGGGACCCCGTTCGTTCACCGGGTATTATAGGCACGGTTGCCGACTCTGAGCGTTTCACATCTCCTTCTATCTTTACTATGACCGACCGCTTGCCCATTTTCAGTTACCT
>DMFQ01000071.1:0-153 GCA_003450555.1 Ktedonobacter sp. | reverse complement strand
TCCCCGGCGTTGCTTTACCAGGCTACCCCTGAAGCGATCGCCATCGAGACCTTCCTTGATGAGCAGAACCGCGCGAGTATGGGCAAAGGGTCATTGCGTCAGGGAGACCTGCCTCACCTATGGAACTCGCTGCAAGTGCTTGACGAGAACTTA
>DMFQ01000467.1:3779-4005 GCA_003450555.1 Ktedonobacter sp. | reverse complement strand
TCCGCTGCAGGGCGGCGACGAATTGTGCCAGATCACGCGCCGCTTCGCATGGATCGGCGATGCGCTCGATGGTCGTGGTCTCGCCTGCGAGCCACTGGTAGACGGACCAATGCCAGGGGTAGCCCTCGCCCGGTGTCCCCTTGGCGAGCGGGACAGGGATGGTAAGCGGGAGGAGCGGGGCAAGTCTCGGTAGCCACTGGTGCTCTTTGTCCACTTGCCCGGTGGC
>DMFQ01000467.1:2070-3537 GCA_003450555.1 Ktedonobacter sp. | reverse complement strand
AAGGTCTGCCCACTGCGGAAACTGCGCCGCGAGCAACCGGCCCACGAGAGAGACGTCGATGTCCACCTCGTCGACATGCATTTTGCTAGCGGACATGAGCACCTGACGCTTTCGGGAAGTTGGCGGGTGTTCTGACGGATCCGCTGACAAATTTCCATTCCCCTGCTCCATGATCTATGAGTGGGCTTCTTTGGAGCATCAAAATCTTGCCCTCGCGCTCGACGATGGCTGAAACCACTACAAGAAATTTTCCTGGCATGTCTTTCCCTTTTTATGGTGTGGTGGTTCTCTCTTTGCTCGATCCTTTTGCTGCACGATACGCGCATCCGGTAACAGGGAGTCCGATTTACAAGATGTCGATGGAAGTATACCAGATGTGGAGCGGATTTCCCAGGTGTAGGCAATCAAGCGAGCAAGTCAGGCTGACAAGGCCAGAAAGCGCTCTCCCATCCACTGAGTGCTGGAGATACAAGGGTAAAAATTGTATTAAGACTATCTACTACCCTGTTTACTCAGTACGCTTGGATCGTGTGCTGATATAAGCAGTTCTCCCTCATGTTGCATTATTCGTATCAGGCAGGTGTGATAGCATAATGAAGGACTCCCGTAAAGACAAGAGTTGAGATAAACCGTCAACATTATATCAGGTGGAGGGAGAGATGAACTCTATCATCCGACCGGCTATAAAATATGACGAGCCGTTCCTTTGGGAGATGTTATACTATGCTGCTCATATGGACGAAGATGGGGAGGCATCCTTTGAAGATGCACAAAAGAATCCAGACCTGACAAAATATGTCAAGGATTGGGGGCGCGAGATGGATGTGGGATGTGTCGCACTTGAAGCGGAGAGCAACCAGCCAATAGGCGCTGCATGGATACGCTTACTCATTGGTAATGAAAAAACGATAAGTTACATCGATGATTTCACTCCTGAATTGGCAATAGCCGTTCTGCCTGATTACATCGGGAGAGGAGTGGGAACACAATTATTGATGCATGTCCTTGACGCAGCGAAAAAGCGCTACTCATCAGTGGTACTGAGTGTACGTACAACCAATCCTGCAAAACGGATCTATGAAAGGCTGGGGTTTGTTGTCGTTGGGAAAACAACCAACCGAGTTGGAACCGAGTCATTCAATATGCTCATCCGGCTGCAGTAAGACGACTCTTTTGAGCACCCGAGCAAGCGGGCGAGTAGTGAAATTAGTCACCAATGCTTGAAAACGGGATGTCATATTGAAGAGCGGCAAGTGCAGACTCGAGACCGCTTGCAACGCTTGTTAGGCTTGGTTGCCCCGTAGCGGTACGTCTGCTCTGGTTACGGGACCAAGGCGCCGAACGCCCGAGCAACCCGTGAGTGGGTCCATGGAATCGACAGTGATCAAGTACTATTCGCGTGACTCTCTCGTTATGCGCCGGGAACACGCGAAGAACCAGGGCCTGTGAATTAGCAGGGTGGAGGCA